>JAIXVE010000316.1 GCA_027483175.1 Verrucomicrobiaceae bacterium
AATCCCATGCTGAATCTCTTCGGTCCTTCCTCCGGACGCCTCTGCGACGGGATCACCCGCCGCGACATGCTCCGCATCGGTGGTCTCGCCCTCGGCGGCCTCTCCCTTCCACAGATGCTCGCTGCCGAGGAACTCTCCGGCATCAAACGCTCCCATAAAGCGGTCATCATGATCTACCTCGCCGGCGCCCCGCCGCACCAGGACATGGTCGATCTCAAAATGGACGCTCCCATCGAGATCCGCGGCCCCCATCGCGCCACCCGCACTAACGTCCCCGGCATCCACATCTCCGAACACATGCCCCACTGCGCGCGGATCATGGACAAACTCGTCCCCATCCGCTCCATGTACGGCTCCCCCAGCGGCGACCACGACTCCTTCATCTGCTACACCGGCCGCCCCGTCACCAAACAACCACCCGGCGGCTGGCCCTCCATGGGTGCCGTCATCTCCAAACTCCACGGCCCCACCGACCCCGCCATCCCCGCCTTCGTCGGCCTCGCCCCCAAAGCCGGTCACCCGCCCTACGGCTCCCCCGGTCACCCTGGCTACCTCGGCATGACCCACTCCGCCTTCCGCCCTAACGGCGGCCCAGGCACCGAAGACCTCAAACTCAATAACATCTCCCTCGAACGCCTCGGCGACCGCCGCGCCCTCCTCACCGGCTTCGATCGCTTCCGCCGCGACGTCGACGCCAGCGGTGCCGTCGAAGCCGCCGACCGCTTCACCCAGGAAGCCTTCAACATCCTGACATCCAGCCGTCTCATGGACGCGCTCGACATCTCCCGCGAACCCGCCTCCGTCCGCGATCGCTACGGCAAAGGCGACACCAAAAACTACGGCGACGGTGCCCCTCGCAACTGCGAACACTTCCTCATCGCCCGCCGCCTCGTCGAGGCCGGTGCCCGCTGCGTCACCCTCAACTTCGGCCGCTGGGACTTCCACAGCGCCAATCACTCCGAACTCCTCACCCACCTCCCCCTCTTCGATCAGGGCTTCAGCGCCCTCGTCGAAGACCTCCACCTCCGCGGCATGGACAAAGACGTCGCCGTCGTCGCATGGGGCGAATTCGGCCGCACCCCGCAGATCAACAAAGACGGCGGCCGCGACCACTGGCCTCAGGTCGGCTGCGCCCTCCTCGCCGGCGGCGGCATGAAAACCGGCCACGTCATCGGTGCCACCGACCGCCTCGGCGGCGAAATCGCCGACCGCGGCGTCCACTTCGGCGAGGTCTTCGCCACACTCTATCACCAGCTCGGCATCAACCCCAATCAGGTCACCGTTCCCGACCTCACCGGCCGCCCCCACTACCTCGTCGACGGCTGGCTCCCCATGCCGGAACTCATCTCCGCCTGACATTTCCCACTCACCGCACCGGCTCCACTCAGATCAATCCGTCGATCGTCCCGGTGCTGTCCGCAAACTGCCCGGTCTCCACGCCCATCTTCTGCGCAATCCCCAGCAGCACATTCGCCAATGGCGGATGCCGCTCCGGATCATGCGCCAGATGCTGCCCGTGCTTCAACCCCCACGCACCGCCCCCCGCCACTAGCAACGGTAGATTCTTCGGCGAATGCTCTCCGCTCGGCCCGCTGTTCATACCCGACCCGTACACCACCATCGTGTGATCCAGCATCGGCCGCCCGCCCTCATCCATCCCCCGCAGCATCCCCAGAAACCGCGACAATCGCTCCAGATATCCCCGATCCACTCCCGCCAGCCGCTTCAGCATCCCCGGGTCCCCACCATGGTGCGACAACTCATGGTGATTCTCCCCGCCCACCCCGTACCCCCCGGCCTCCCGCGCCCACTCAAACGTAATCACCCGCGTCGCATCCGTCGCAAACGCCAGCAGGCTGATCTCCAGCATCACATCAAGCCACATCGGCCGGTCATGCGCATCCCCCGGCTGACTGTTCAACTGCAACCCCGCCGCCTCCACCTTCGGCTTCGGCACATCAATCCACTCTCCCTGCCGCACCACCCGCCGCTCGGTCTCCCTCACCGATTCCAGATACTCCCCCAGCTTCCCCCGATCCTCCGTTCCCAGCACCTTGCCTAACGCCTTCGCTTCACCCTGCACCGCATCCAGAATGCTCCGCTTCTCCGCCTGCCGCCGCAGGGTCGCCTCCCGCGATTCCGCATCGTCCGGCACAAACAACCGCTCGAACAACCGCTGCGGGCTGTTCTCCGCAGGCAGCGGCGTCCCGTTCCGATCAAATGCAAGGGTGTGACTGTGCAGCGCCGCACCAGTCCCCGACAGATCACCGATCTCCAGCGACGGAAACCTCGTCCTCGCCCCGATCCGCTCCGCGATCACCTGATCCACCGACACCGTATTCGTATAATCCTTCCCCGGCACCGCCCGCAGATCCGCTCCCGTCAGCCACGTGTCCCCACCACTGTGCCCGCCCGTGCACCGCGGATGCCCCAACCCACTCAGCAGACTGAAATGCTCCCGGTGCTCCGCCAGCACCTCCAGCGTCGGCGACAACCCGTATCCCTTGCCCTTCCCCTCCGGCAGCCACTCCAGAATATTCACCCCGTTAGGAACATAACAGAAAATCACCCTCGGCGTCGGCGCCGCCCCGGACTTCACCGGCGGCCTCCACGTCGACGGCGCAGCATGCACCGCCCGCGGCAGCATCGCCTCCAGAAACGGCAGCGGCAGCGAAACCCCAAGGCCGCGCAGCACCGCACGACGGGACATCGGATTTCTCAATAATGGGATCATCGGGTCATGAACGCGTCAGAGGTGACTATTGCCGTAATCAGCGACTTCAGGGTCGACCCCTCACGCCGCATCGTTTCCACAAATCCCCGGATCGCCGCCCGGTCCGCAAACCCCGTCTCCCGGCCCAGCGCATACGTCGTCAGTTGCGTCGCCAGCGCCTCCATGAACTGCCCGTCCCGCTTAAGCAGTTGCTCCTGCAATCCCTCCACCCCCGCAAACTCCGTCCCGTCAGGCATCTTCGCCGTCACATCAATCACCGGATCATCCCGCTCAATCCGCCCGTTGTACCCATGCCCCTCACGATCCCGCCACTCCCCCGCCGCATTGAAATTCTCCAGCGCCAGCCCTAGCGGATCAATCCGGTCGTGGCAGCGCGCACACGAAGCCGCCTCCCGGTGCACCGCCAGCCGCTGCCGCACCGTCGCCTTGTCAATCCCCGGCACCTTCGGCTGAATCTCCCCCACATTCGCCACCGGCAATCCCGGATCGCTCCCCAGCAGGGTCCGCATCACCCACACCCCGCGCACCACCGGCGATGTCCTCGTCCCATTCGACGTGATGCAGTGCACCGCCGCCTGCGTCACTAACCCTCCACGCCGCACGCCCTCCGGCACCTCCACCCGCCGGATCGCATCCCCCTTCACCCCATCAATCCCGTAATGCCGCGCCAGCCGCTCGTTGATCGTCACAAACTCACTCCGGATAAACCGCCGCACATCATGCCCGCCTCGCAGCACCTCCGCAAAAAATCCCTCCGCCTCCCTCACCATCGACACCTCAAGATGCCGGTCATACTCAGGATACAGCGTCGCCGACGGCGGATTTGCACCCACCTTCCGCAACCCTAACCACTGCCCCGCAAAGTTCTCCACCAGCGCCCCGCTCCGCTCATCCGCCAGCATCCGACCCACCTGCTTCCGCAACTCCTCCGGCTCTCCCAGCTTCCCCGCCCCCGCCAGCCGCGTCAGCTCATCATCAGGCATCGACGACCACAGAAAATACGACAGCCGCGCCGCCAGTTCATAACCATTCAACCGCCGCAATCCGCCATCCTCCCCCGCCGGCTCCACCAGATACAGAAAATGCGGCGACGTCAGCACCGCCGTAAGCGGCACTTTGATCGCCTCCACAAACGATCCCTTCTCCGGGCGGCTCGCCGCAAAAATCCCCGCCATCCGCTCCACTTCCTCCTCCCCCACCGGCCTCCGGTACGCCCTCGCCATAAACCGCCGCAGCACTTCCTTCGCCTCCTCACCCTCATCCTTCCCTTCCCGCGGCGCCCCACCTAACACCTTCCCCGCCGTCTCCGGCGGCCAGCTCCCAACCACCGGCCCCTCGATCTCTATCCAGTCAATCAGCAGCTCCGGCCGCGCAAACTCATCCCGTCCCTGCATCCAGAAATTCTCCAGCAGCTTCGGAATGGCATACGCATACTCCAGCTCCACCCCCGCATTCACCGGCGTAAACCACGCCCGCACCTCATACTCCCGCGGCTCGCCCTCCGGCGCATCCACATCCATCTCGCTCACCACCAGCGGCGTCCCGCCCAGATGCTGCACCAGCTTCATCCGCGGCGGCCCGTACCCGTAACTCCGATCCTCCCGGAAATGCGCCAGATCCCGCTCGTACTGCTCCTCATGCCGCTTCCGACCCGCCGGATCCTTCGCCGTCTCCTCATCGCGCCGCTTCGCTAGGATCTTCGCCGCCGACGCCACCACCGCCTTCCTTCCCGGCACCCGCCCCGCCGCCCTAACCCGGATCACATACTCCCCCGCACTCGGCACCGTGAAATCCCGGAACCCCACATGCCGGTCCCACGACTCATGATGCACCACCGTAAACCCCTTCTCCGTCCGGTTCTCCCCGTCATTCAGCAGAATCCGCTGCCCATCCCGCTCCACCCGATACCGGTCCGCTCCCTCACGATTTTCCTCCGGCTCAAACCGCCACCGCATCACCTTCGGTCGCTCCCCTCCCGGCATCGCCCGCTCCAGAATCTCCCGCGCCGCCCCATAATACAACTCCACCTGCATCGGAGACATCGTTAGCGCCGCCCCGATGTTGTCAAAGCCCCCCGCCGGTGGATCCTCCGGAAACTTGTCCGCAGGCCGGAAATCAACCCCTAGCAGATCCCGGATCGTCCGGTTGTACTCGGACCGGTTCAACCGCCGCAGCACCACCCGCCCCGACCGCCGCGCCACTTCCGCCGCCGCCAGCTTCTCCTCCAGCCATCCCGCCATCCGCCCCGCCACTTCAGCACTCGGCTGCGGCTCATCCTCCGGCGGCATCTCATGCCCGCCAATCGCATTCACCACTTCCTTCCACACCGCCGCCACCGCCGGATCATCAAACCGATCCGTTAGCGTATCAAGGCGCAGCTTCCCCTTCTGCGCATCCGCCCCGTGACAACTCACACAATACTCCCGCAGCACCGGCTGCACCAACTCCCCGAACCCGTCCTCCCCCACCACCGGCCCCGCCACCCACACCGCCAGCAATCCTGACAATACCCGCACTCCCCAGCCCACGCGGCCTCTCATCCCGCTCCTCCGGTCATCCCGTTGTCTGCTGGCAATCATCCCACCCCGTTACCGCCTCCACGCCCTCCCCGCAAAGCCAATTCCACCTCCCCCGCCGAAACAAAAACACCCTCCGCAGCGCCAATCGCCGCAGAGGGTGAAATTTGTCAGTCAACGCCCGGCCTTCGCCGCGCCGCCTCCACCTCAGGGCAGGTCCGACCGCCCCATCAGGTACGTGTCGCACGCCTTCGCCGCCCCGCGCCCTTCATTGAACGCCCACACCACAAGGCTCTGCCCGCGACGGCAATCCCCCGCCGCAAACACACCCGGCAGGCTCGTCTCATACCGCCCATGCTCAGCCTTCACATTGCTCCGCCCATCCCGCTCCACCCCCAGCGCATCCAGCAGCGGCTGCTCAGGCCCAAGGAAACCCATCGCCAGCAGCACCAGTTGCGCCGGCAGCACCCGCTCGGTCCCAGCCACCGGCTGCGGCCCGAACTGACCCTGCTCGTTCTTCCGCCACTCCACATCCACCACATGCACCGCCTTCACATTCCCCTCGCCGTCATCCTCAAAATGCGTCGCCGTCGTCAGGTAAACCCGAGGATCATCCCCGAACTTCGCCGCCGCTTCCTCCTGCCCGTAATCCATCTTGTACACCTTCGGCCACTCCGGCCACGGATTGTTCGCCGCCCGCTCCATCGGCGGCTTCGCCATGATCTCCAGCTGCGTCACCGTCGCGCAACCATGCCGCACCGACGTGCCCACACAGTCCGTCCCAGTGTCACCACCACCAATGATCACCACGTCCTTGCCTTCCGCAGAAATGAATTCCTTCCCGCCATCCAGCACCGCACGCGTGTTCGCCGTCAGGAAATCCATCGCAAAATGAATCCCCTTCAAACCACGACCCGCAATCGGCAGATCCCGCGGCTTCGTCGCCCCAGTGCAGATCACCACCGCATCAAAATCCGCCTTCAATTGCTCCGCACTCACATCCGTCCCCACCGTCACCCCGCACCGGAACTCCACCCCCTCAGCCTCCAGCAGCGCAATCCGCCGCAGCACCACTTCCTTCTTGTCCAGCTTCATGTTAGGAATGCCGTACATTAGCAGTCCGCCCGGCCGGTCCGCACGCTCAAACACCGTCACCAGATGCCCGGCTTTGTTCAACTGCGCCGCCGCCGTCAATCCCGCTGGGCCCGAACCAATCACCGCCACCTTCTTCCCCGTCCGGCTCACCGGCGGCTCCGGCTGCACCCAGCCCTCGTCCCATCCCTTGTCGATAATCGACACCTCGATGTTCTTGATCGTCACCGGCGGATTGTTCATCCCCAGCACACACGACCCCTCACACGGCGCAGGACACACCCGCCCTGTAAACTCAGGGAAATTGTTCGTCTTGTGCAGCCGCTCCAGTGCTTCCTTCCACAACCCGCGGAACACCAGATCATTCCACTCCGGGATCAGATTGTTGATCGGACACCCGCTCGCCATCCCGCTGATCAGATTCCCCGTGTGGCAGAACGGCACGCCGCAGTCCATGCAGCGCGCCCCCTGCGTCCGCAGCTTCTCGTCAGGCAGATGCAGATGGAATTCCTTCCAGTCCTTGATCCGCTCCATTGGCTGCCGGTCCGCGGGGATTTCGCGGAGATACTCGATGAATCCTGTCGGTTTTCCCATGTCAGTCTTTGCTTGGAATTTTTAGTGTGTTAGGCAGGCCCGGCTCACCGCCGGAACCTTGCGCCCATCTTCTCCGCTCAGCCCCCGCCAATCCGGGCCACGTCGCGCGCATTCGCTTCAAACGCCGCATTCAGCGCCTCGTCTCCCGTCAACCCGTCCTGCTCCGCCTTCCGCAGCGCCTGCAGCACCCGCTTGTAGTCCTTCGGCATCACCTTCACGAACTTCGGCAACATCTCATCCCACAGCGCCAGCACCTTGAACGCCTTCTGGCTCTTCGTGCAGTCCGCATGCTTCTTGATCAGCGCATAAAGCTCGTCCGCTTCCGCCTTATCCTCCACCTTCTCCAGACCCACCATCTGCTGGTTGCAGCGCGTCGCAAAATCCCCGGCTTCATCAAGGATATACGCCACCCCGCCACTCATCCCGGCCGCAAAGTTCCGCCCCGTCACCCCCAGCACCACCACCCGGCCGCCCGTCATGTACTCGCAGCCGTGGTCACCCACACCTTCCACCACCGCATCCACCCCGGAATTCCGCACCGCAAAGCGCTCGCCAGCCATCCCGCGCAGGAACAATTCACCACTCGTCGCCCCATACAGCGCCGTGTTCCCAGCGATGATGTTCTCCTCCGCCGCAAACGTCGACCCAGCCGGCGGATACACAATGATCCGCCCGCCACTCAACCCCTTGCCCACATAATCGTTGGCATCCCCCTCAATCTCCAGCGTCACACCCTTCGGCACAAATGCCCCGAAGCTCTGCCCCGCCGTTCCCAGGAACTTCAGATGCACCGTGTCATCCGGCAATCCATACCAGTGACGCTTCGTGATCTCATTCCCCAGAATCGTCCCCACCACCCGGTTCACATTCCGGATCGGCAGCGTCGCCGTCACCTTCTCCCCACGCTCAATCGCCGGCGCACACAGATCCAGCAGCTTCGTCACGTCCATCGATTTCGCGATCCCGTGATCCTGCGCTTCACTGCAGTAACGACCCACTTCAGGCCCCGTCACCGGTTGGTGCAGCAGTCGGCTCAGATCAATCCCCTGGGTCTTCCAGTGATCAATCGCCTTGTCAGCTTCCAGCACCTCCGTCCGCCCCACCATCTCCTCAATCGTCCGGAATCCTAGCTGCGCCATCAGCTCGCGTACTTCCTCAGCAATGAACTTCATGAAGTTCACCGTGTGCTGCGGATCGCCCGTGAACTTCGCACGCAACTCGGGATTCTGCGTAGCCACTCCCACCGGACACGTGTTCAAATGACACACGCGCATCATGATGCATCCCAGCGTCACCAGCGGAGCCGTCGCAAACCCGAACTCTTCCGCCCCTAGCAACGCCGCAATCACCACATCCCGCCCGGTCTTCATCTGACCGTCCGCTTCCACCGCAATGCGGCTCCGCAGGTTGTTCAGCAGCAGGGTCTGATGCGTCTCCGCCAACCCTAGCTCCCACGGCAGCCCCGCATGCTTGATCGACGTCTGCGGAGAAGCCCCCGTTCCGCCGTCAAACCCGGAAATCAGCACCACGTCCGCATGCGCCTTCGCCACCCCGGCCGCAATCGTCCCCACCCCAACCTCGGACACTAGCTTCACACTCACGCGCGCCGCTCGGTTCGCATTCTTCAGATCGTGAATCAGCTCAGCCAGATCCTCGATCGAATAAATATCATGGTGCGGCGGCGGCGAAATCAATCCCACCCCAGGCGTCGAATGCCTCACCTTCGCAATCCACGGATACACCTTCGCTCCAGGCAGCTGCCCACCCTCTCCAGGCTTCGCACCCTGCGCCATCTTGATCTGAATCTCCTTCGCCTGCGTCAGATAAAGGCTCGTCACCCCGAAACGCCCCGACGCCACCTGCTTGATCGCACTGTTCTTCGAATCCCCGCGCTCGTTCGTCCACGTGTAACGCTCAGGATCCTCACCACCCTCACCAGTATTCGACTTCCCGCCAATCCGGTTCATCGCAATCGCCAGCGCTTCATGCGCCTCGCTCGAAATCGACCCGTAACTCATCGCCCCAGTCTTGAAGCGCTTCATGATCGACTCCGCCGACTCCACTTCCTCCAGCGGCACCGCCACCGTCGGCTTGAACGCCAGCAACCCGCGCAGCGTGAACTGCTGCCGCGTCTGGTTATTCACTCCCTCGGAATACACCTTGAACGCCTCGAAACTCCCCGTCCGCACCGCACGCTGCAACGCGTGAATCGTCTGCGGACTGAACAAGTGCGCCTCACCCTCACGCCGCCACTGATACTCACCACCAGTGTCCAGCGCCGGACCAGCCACCTCGCGCTCCGGAAAGGCCCGACGATGCCGCACCAGCGCTTCCTCAGCAATCACCCCGAGATCCGCTCCCTCAATCCGCGTCGCCGTCCAAGTGAAATACTTGTCCACCAGCGCCTGACTCAACCCCACGGCCTCGAAAATCTGCGCGCCGCGATAACTCTGCATCGTGCTGATCCCGATCTTCGACGCCACCTTGATCACCCCCTTCGTCGCCGCCTTGATGTAGTTCTTGCACGCCGTCTTGTGATCCACGTTCACTAGCAATCCCTGCCGGATCATGTCGTCGAGCGTCTCGAACGCCAGATACGGATTGATCGCCCCGCAACCATAACCAATCAGCGTGCACAGGTGATGCACCTCGCGCGGCTCACCGGACTCCAGCACGATGTCCATCTGCGTCCGCGTTCCTTTCCGGATCAGATGGTGATGCAATCCCGACACCGCCAGCAATGCCGGAATCGCCGCATGCTCGCGGTCCACGCCACGGTCCGAAAGAATCAGAATGTTCTTCCCAGCCGCCACCAGCGCATCCGCCGCCGCACACAATTCATCCATCGCCTTCTCCAATCCGCCCGCACCCAGCGCAGGATCAAACAGGATCGGCAGCGTCGCCGACTGGAACCGCCCCTGCGCCACACTCTTCAGCTTCGCCAGCTCCTCATTGCTCAGCACCGGCGTCTTCAACTCAATCAAATGACAGCTCTCTGGCTCGGGCTTCAACAGGTTGCCTTCCGCCCCAATCGTCGTCACCGAAGACGTCACAATCTCCTCACGAATACAGTCAATCGGCGGATTCGTCACCTGCGCAAACAACTGCTGGAAGTAATCATAGAGCAGCTTCGACCGCGCCGACAGAATCGCCAGCGGCGTGTCCGTCCCCATCGATCCAATCGCTTCCACCCCGTCCCGCGCCATCGGCACCAGCAGCATCCGCAGATCCTCAAACGAATAACCAAACGCCTGCTGCCGCTGCAGCACGGTCTCATGGTCCGGCACCGCCACCGTACCATCCGCAATGTCCGCAATCTTCACCAGATGCTTGTCCAGATACTCACGATAGGGCTTCGCCCCCGCAATCCGCTCCTTGATCTCGTCGTCAGGCACAATCCGCCCCTCCTCCATGTTCACAATGAACATCTTCCCGGGCTGCAGCCGTCCCTTGATCACCACATCCTCCGGAGCCACCGGCAACACCCCGGCCTCCGACCCCATGATCACCAGATCATCCTTCGTCACATAATAACGCGACGGCCTCAACCCGTTCCGGTCCAGCGTCGCCCCAATCATCGTCCCATCCGTGAACGCCACCGACGCAGGCCCGTCCCACGGCTCCATGATGCACGAGTGATACTCGTAAAACGCCTTCTTCGCCTCGCTCATCGACTCATGCCCGGACCACGGCTCCGGAATCATCATCATCATCGCATGCGGAAGCGACCGCCCGGACAATGTCAGCAACTCCAGCGTGTTGTCGAAAATCGTCGAGTCCGACCCGTCCACGTTGATCACCGGCTTGATCTTGTGAATGTCCTCACCAAACAACTCCGACGCCAGCAGCGACTGCCGCGCAATCATCCAGTTGATGTTCCCGCGCAGGGTGTTGATCTCCCCGTTGTGCGCAATGTACCGGTACGGATGCGACCGCTCCCAGCTCGGGAACGTGTTCGTCGAAAACCGCGAATGCACCAGCGCCAGCGCACTGCTCATCGCAGGATCCCGCAAATCCCGGAAATAAAACCCAACCTGCTCCGGCGTCAGCATCCCTTTGTAAACCAGCGTCCGGCACGACATGCTCGGCGCATACCAGAACGTGTCGATCTTCGGCACCCGAATCGCATTGTGCGCCACTTTCCGGATCACATACAGCTTCCGCTCAAACGCCGCATCTTCCTTCAAAGCCGCATTCCGGCTGATGAAAACCTGCAGCACAAACGGCTCGCTCGCCCGCGCCGACTTCCCAAGCGTCGAATTGTCCGTCGGCACATCGCGCCACCCAATCACCGGACAGCCCTCCGCCACACACACTTCCTCAAACTTCGCCTTCGCCTTCGCCCGCGCCGCCGCATCCGGCGACGAAAACAAATTCGCCACCCCATACTGCCCAGCCTCCGGCAGAACAAATCCAGCCTCCGCCGCCGCTTTCACCAGAAACGCATGCGGCACCTGAATCAGGATCCCCGCTCCATCCCCAGTCCCTTCCTCCACACACGCCCCACGGTGATCCAGATTCTCCAGAATCGTCAGCGCGTTCGCCACAATGTCGTGCGATTTTCGCCCCTTCATGTGAACGACAAATCCGACGCCGCAGGCGTCATGCTCAAACCTCGGGTCGTAAAGACCTTGCTTCTCGGGGAATCCTGGGTTGTTCATTGAGATGGGGTCGCGATCTATATAAGCGCCCTGAACCTCTTCCTCGCGGCTGGAAGGGGGGTTCTACGGGGGCGGGCAGTAAAGCGGTCTTGTCCGCAGGGTCAAGGCGGCTTTGTACCATTTCTAAGCAGGCTCGGGGCCAGGCACCCCCATGAATTTTTCATCAGAGCCCGCCCAACCCTCCCCGCCGCTCAATGGCTCCGCCGCCCGCGCCCATTCTCCCCGCCCGCCTTCGCCCCCTTCAGCTCCGCAAAAATCAGCCGCCCCGCGCTCGTCTGCAGCGCCGACCCCACCACCACCGGCACCGTGCTCCCAATCCACTCCCGCGCGTGATTCACCACAATCATCGTCCCGTCCGCAAGATACCCCACCGCCTGATGCTCGTCCCGTCCCTCCTTCACCAGCGCCAGCTCCACCTCGTCCCCCGCATTCACCGTCAACCGCATCGCCAGCGCCAGTTGATTCAGATTCAACACCGGCACCCCCTGCAGCTGCGCCACCCGCCCCAGATTCCCATCGTTCGTCAGCAACCGCGCATCCAGCGCCTTCGCCAGCTGCACCAGCTTCGTGTCCACCATCCGCTCCTGCGGCTGCTCATCATCGTGCACCGACACCTCCAGCCCCTTCGTCCGCTGCAGTTCCTCCAGACACCCCAATCCCCGCCGCCCTCGCTCCCGCTTCACCACATCCGGCAGATCCGCCAGCAAATGCAGCTCATTGATCACAAACCGCGGCACAATCAGCGTCCCATCCAGAAACCCAGTCGCACAAATCCCCGGCAGCCTCCCGTCAATCAGGATGTTCGTGTCCACCAGCAGCGGCTGTCTCATGATCCCTTCGTTCCGGAACCGCACGTACGGAATGATCAGCGAAAACTCCTGCCGGTTGCTCCGCAACGCCAGGGCCGTCCCCATATACCCCAACCCAAGATACACCGCCAACTGAAGCACCCCGCCCTTCCCCTCCGCATTCTGCGTCCACGGAATGTTGTTCACCAGCCACGCACAGAAAATCCCAATCATCAGCCCGAACGTCCCCGCCGAAAAACTCCGGATCGTCAGGTTCCTCAGCATCACATCCACCCCAATCACCCCGCCCGCAAACAACGCCCCCATCACCGCACCAGCCCACGGCGAAAAACTCGTCGCCGCCTGCGCCGCCGACATCCCCAGCAGCACACAGCAAATCACAAAAACCACTCGGACCGTCTGCAGTAGGGCGCGGGATGGCATGGTATGGTTCAATCAATGTCACCAGACCACACCTCCCGCAACCCTCTCTCAGGCTCACGGTCAGGCGGGCTCAGCTCCCGACTCAGATATGAATCGCGTGCCCGTACGCCACCCCCGTCGCCTCATGAATCGCCTCCGACAGCGTCGGATGCGCGTGAATCGTCGCCTCGATCTCGTCCTTCGTCGCCTCCATCGAGATCGCCAATCCCATCTCCGCTATCATCTCGGTCGCTTCCTGACCAATGATGTGCGCCCCGATCACTTCCCCGTGCGGCTCGCCGAAGATCAGCTTCACAAACCCGTCACTCTCTCCCACCGCCAGCGCCTTGCCGCTCGCCTGGAACGGAAACACACCCACACGGTACTTCAAGCCCTTCTCCTTCGCCACACGCTCCGTCACCCCCACACTAGCCACCTGCGGCTGGCAGTACGTGCACCCAGGGAACACATCCACCTTCTTCGGCTTGTGCGCCGTGAACATCCCGTCCACCGCCTGAATCGCCTCGAAACTCGCCACGTGCGCCAGCCACGGCGGCCCGATGATGTCCCCCGCCGCATACACGTCCTTCAGGCTCGTCTGATAACGCGCATCCGTCACCAGATACCCGCGCTCGCTCAGCTTCGGCTGCTGACCTCCCGGCAGCACCGGCTTCACCCCGATCGCCACCAGACACACGTCCGCCTTCAGCACCTGCTTCACCCCATCCTTGCCCTCCACTTCAATCTCCACACCGCTCCCGGTGTGCTTCGTCCCCACCACCTTCGTCGACGTCAGGCACTCAATCCCCTGCTTCTTGAAGCTCTTCTCCAGCGCCACACTAACGTCCGTATCTTCCACCGGCAGAATGTTCGGCTGCATCTCCACCACCGTCACCTTCGTCCCGAACGCGTTGAAAAAATACGCAAACTCAATCCCGATCGCTCCAGCCCCGATCACAATCACTTCCTTCGGCTGCTTCTCCAGCACCATCGCATCCTTGCTCCCGATCACCACCTTGCCGTCAAACCCAAGCCCGGGCATCTCCCGCGTCGCACACCCCGTCGCAATCAGAATCTTCTCCCCCTCAATCACACTCTTCGCCCCGTCCTTCGCCGTCACCTCAACCTTCCCGCCACCCAGCAGCGCTCCATTCCCGCGGATGTAATCCACTTTGTTCTTCTTGAACAGAAACTCAATCCCCCCAGCCAGCCGGTCACTCACCTTCCGGCTCCGTCCAATGATCTTGCTCCAGTCATACGCCAGATTGTCAAAACTGAACCCGAACTCCCCAGCCTTGTGCGTCAGCAGATGATACAACTCCGCATTCCGCAGCAGGCTCTTCGTCGGAATACAGCCCCAGTTGAGACACGTCCCGCCAGCACGGTCCGCTTCAACACAGGCCACTTTCTTTCCAAGTTGCGTGGCGCGGATGGCGCCAACATAGCCCGCCGGGCCGCCGCCGATGACGATGAGGTCGTATTTCATGTGATTTGTCAGTCAAGCCCAGACCCCTGCGGCCAAAGCTCACCTGTCTGATTCCATGACGGCACCGCCCGCGTTTGCAACCGGCGAAACGCCTCACCCACTCAACCCCACCGCCAACCTCACGGCTGCACCCACGACTTCCACACAAACGCCTCAATCCCCACCTGCGTGAACCGCTTCCCTTCTGGCACCGGCCGCAACCGCAGGATGCACCTCGCCTCGCCCTCCCCGTCCTCATTCACCTCCCCGCGCCGCCGCGCCTGCCGACACTCCGCCAGCAACTGCCGCGCCACCTCGGAATCCGACTCGCAATACCCATGACAAATCACCCGCTTCTCAGGATCCGTCATCCGAAACGACATGTACCGGAACTTGTCCGGAAACGCCCCCTCATACTTGTCCGCAGGACTCACCGTCACCCGAAACTCCCCAGGCCCAGCAGGATTCCCCGTCACAAACTCCGTCCACGACACCTCCGACCACGACACCAGATGCTCCCAGTCAATCCGCGGCGCACCACCATCCCGCGGCAGCTCCAGCCACACCTGCCGACCCTTCACCGCATCCGCCTCAATCGTCGTAAACGCAAAATCAATCCCCGATCCCTCGAAATTGCTCACCTCCTGCCAGTCCGTCGACACCGTGATCTTCCGCGGCGACAGCAACTGGCTCGCATAATGCCGCCGCATCCGCTCCACCGTCACCTCCGGATGCCTCACCTCCTTCGCCATCACCTCAATCGTGTCCGCATTGAAAAACCGCGTCAGCGCCGCACTCGCCGCATCCACATACTCCCGAGACGGAGCCTCCTCCACCCCGTCACCCGCCGACTTCACCGGCGCACCCCCGAACATCCCCTTCGCAATCATCACCCCCACCCCAGCCCCCGCCAGCAACAACACCACCACAGCAATCGTCGCCGCCCGCCGAAACGACGCCGGCCGCTCCTCCACATCCCCACTCCCACCCCACTCCCCCACATGCTCCGGCGACAAATCCGCCTCATGCCTCGGTGAAAACGCCGGCCGCCTCTCCGGTGCCACCCGCGGCCCACGCGCCCTTCCCTCCGGCGCACGGCCCTCCGCCGCACGGTCGGTCCCCGTAAACAACATCCCCCCGCCCGTCGCAGGCGTCGCCCCCTCCCGCCGCACCGTCGGCAGCGTCACACTGAACTCCGCATCCCCACGCGCCGGAATCGGCTCCACCGGCCCGGCCGATACCCCCGCCCGCGCCGCAGCCTCCGCCGCCAGCTCCCCAACCTCATGCCGCGGCGGCGGCAAATGCCCGCCCTCACGCTTCGGCCTACCCGCCGCCACCTGCTCCCCAGTCGCCAGATCCTCCACCTGCCGCCGCTCCGGCAAAACCGTCTTCGCCCGACGCTCCCCTTCCTCCACCTCCCCAACTCCCTGCCCAGGTGGCACCGCCATCGCCGCCAGCAACCGCATCGCCTCCCCACTCTCCATCCCGCGCCGCGTCGGCAACGCCGTCCCCTTCGCCCTCAACGGATCCGCCACCACAGGCTCCACTCCCTCACCCAGCGTCACCGGTCCACTCCGGTTCAACCGAAACACTTTCCGACCCGCCGCCTCGCCACTCGGCTCCTCCTCCGCCCGCACCCCGCGGACTTCCTCAAAAACCACCGGCCCCACCGCACCACTCAACTCCCGCGGCAACACCAGATGCACGCCGCACCCAGGACACAATACTTCCGTCCCCGCATTCTCTTCATCAATCAGCAGCGGGGTCTGGCAACGGGGACAAGGTTGGACAATCTCCGGCATGGCTCTCTCTCGGGTCTCCTCCCCACCTAATGGCCCTTCCCCCCGCCGTCCAGTTCAAATCCCTCCACACCCCCAGCCCAACAATTCCGCTTTTCGCCTTGAGCCTTCCCATTCTCCTGCGTATCACCCCGCCCCGCGCCGGATTAGCTCAGTGGTAGAGCAGTTGATTTGTAATCATCAGGTCATCGGTTCAAATCCGATATCCGGCTCCATTCCGAAAGGCGCTCTCGAAAGGGAGCGCCTTTCCCTTTGCCCTCCTCACCGGCCACTCCCCAGCAGGCTGCCACGCCCCCGCAGGGTCTCATAGTCGCGGATCTCCTCATCGTGAATCGCCTGCCACACCGCACGCTCCCGCACCACCCGCTCGTTCGCCTCCTTCACCAGCACCTCCTGCTCCTTCGTCCGCACCTGCTCCAGCAACGCTCGCGCATCCCGCGCCCGCTCCTCCGCACTGAACACCACCGCCGCCTGCCGCTCCCGCGCCACACTCAATCCCACAATCTCCTCCCTCAATCGCTCCCGTTCCGCCTCCAATCGCCCTTCATACCCACGATAAACCCAAACCACACTTCCTCCAAACAGCGCAGCCAACCCCAACACCCCAACCAAGATTTTGATCCGTCTCAAATTTTAGAAATACGAACGCCCATCCCATACGGACGCAGAAAAATGAACTTTCCATGAATCCACCGCCGCCTTCCATCCCTCCCCCTCGTCCCGCTCCCCCTCATTGACTTCCGCTCCCCCTCCCCTACACTCCCCACATCATCGCGGGGGTGCCGGTCCAGTCCGGCTGAGATTTCCTGAACCATACAGGAGAACCCTTTGAACCTGATCCGGCTAGTACCGGCGAAGGGAGTCGGGCAGGCCCATGGCGCTCTCCGTGATGTCCCGGGCCCCCATGCCCCCATTCCGCTCACTCCTTTCATTCCTCTCACCAACACCCACACGCTTTCCCATGATCGCCTCCGACTCCTCCTTCGAAGCCCATTCCTCCGAACAACTCCCAGCCTCCTCCCGCATCTACGTCGAAGGCACCATCCACAAGGACGTCCGCGTCCCCATGCGCGAAATCTCCCTCAGCCCCACCAAAGCCTTCAACGGCCGCATCGAGGAAAACGCCCCAGTCCGCGTCTACGACTGCTCAGGCCCATGGGGCGACCCCGACTACAAGGGCTCCGTCGAAACCGGTCTCCCCGCCCTCCGCAAACCATGGATCCTTGCCCGCAACGACGTCGAAGCCTACGAAGGCCGCGCCGTCGAACCCCGCGACAATGGCTACCTCACCGCCAATCACGCCGAATACGCCGCCGCCAAACGCGAAGGCCTCCTCAGCCCACTCAAGGCCCCCATCAACGCCCAGCGCCAGCCCCTCAAGGCCCTCCCAGGCAAGGTCGTCACCCAGCTCGCCTACGCCCGCGCCGGCATCATCACCCCGGAAATGGAATTCATCGCGATCCGCGAAAACATGTATCGCTCAAAGATCGCCGACTTCACGAACGACATCGTCCGCAACGATCTCGACAAACAGCACGTCGGCTCCTCTCAAATCTCAAATCCTCAATCTCAAATCCCTTCTGAATACACGCCCAGTGTATTCAGAAGGTTCCCCCAGCGCATCCCCGCCGAAATCACCCCGGAATTCGTCCGCTCGGAAGTCGCCGCCGGCCGCGCCATCATCCCAGCTAACATCAATCACCCGGAACTCGAGCCGATGATCATCGGCAGAAACTTCCTCGTCAAAATCAACGCCAACATCGGCAACAGCGCCGTCGCCTCCAGCATCGAAGAAGAAGTCGAAAAAATGCGCTGGGCCACCAAATGGGGAGCCGACACCGTCATGGACCTCTCCACCGGTAAGAATATCCACGCCACCCGCGAATGGATCCTCCGCAACTCCCCCGTCCCCATCGGCACCGTCCCCATCTACCAGGCCCTCGAAAAGGTGAACGGCAAAGCCGAAGACCTCACATGGGAACTCTTCCGCGACACGCTCATCGAGCAAGCTGAACAAGGCGTCGACTACTTCACCATCCACGCCGGAGTCCTCCTCCGCTTCGTCCCCATGACCGCCTCCCGCATGACCGGCATCGTCTCCCGCGGCGGCTCCATCATGGCCAAATGGTGCCTCGCCCACCACAAGGAAAACTTCCTCTACACCCACTGGGACGACATCTGCGACATCATGGCCGCCTACGATGTCTCCTTCTCCATCGGCGACGGTCTCCGCCCAGGCTCCATCGCCGACGCCAACGACAAAGCACAATTCGGTGAACTCGAGGTCCAGGGCGAACTAACCAAACGCGCATGGGCCAAGGGCGTCCAGGTCATGAACGAGGGCCCCGGCCACGTCCCCATGCACATGATCGAGGAAAACATGGCCAAACAACTCGAATGGTGCCACGAAGCCCCCTTCTACACCCTCGGGCCCCTAACCACTGACATCGCCCCAGGCTACGACCACATCACCTCAGGCATCGGCGCAGCCATGATCGGCTGGTACGGCTGCGCCATGCTCTGCTACGTCACCCCAAAAGAACACCTCGGCCTCCCCAACAAGGAAGACGTCAAAGCAGGCGTCATCACCTACAAACTCGCCGCCCACGCCGCAGACCTCGCCAAAGGCCACCCCGGCGCCCAATACCGCGACAACGCACTCTCCAAAGCACGCTTCGAATTCCGCTGGGAAGACCAATTCAACCTCTCCCTCGACCCCATCACCGCCCGCGAATACCACGACGAAACCTTGCCTCAGGAAGGCGCCAAATCCGCCCACTTCTGCTCCATGTGCGGCCCCCACTTCTGTTCCATGAAAATCACGGAAGACGTCCGCAAGTACGCCGCCGAACAAGCCATCTCCGAAGAAGAAGCCCTCCAGCGCGGGTTGGACGAGAAGTCGAAGGAGTTTGTCGAAGCGGGGGCGGAGGTCTATGCGAAGGCGTGACAATCGCCACACACATGACAATAATCTGCGCCTTGACTTATGATCCTTCGCCGAATCGACTTCCCCAACCTGAATGTCCGGGTTGACCCAGATGCGACAAAGCCAGAAGAGGAAGTCTGCGTTGATCTTCACGTCGGGGACAGCTTCATGGAAGCGGGTTCAAGCGCTTCATATCCCCTTGATAAACCGTATATGCTGAATCCCGGCGCTTGTATTGTAGTCCGCACCAAAGAGACAATTTCGTTGCCAAACGATGTATTTGGAACGCTTTGCGCCAAAGGCTCTTTGGCCGCCCTTGGATTTCTTGTCCCAAACACCAAGGTTGATCCGCTGTTCGCTGGCCCATTGGATATTGCGCTTTTCAACGCGGGAACTCGTCCGCTAAGCGTCGAAAAGGGGCAGGCTTTCTGTTCGGCTGTTTTTCACAGCTTGCATGGACCCATCTCTCGGATCATACCTAGAACTGGAATTCATGTGGTTGAATTGAAGCAACAACCTGCTCGGCGCATTCTTCGATCCATATCGAAGCATGTTGAATACTGGAGGGGTGTCTACGGCCTTCTTGCAGCTTTGCTAGCCATTCTCTACGGAGTCCTTAAAGCATTCGGTAAGATACCATGATCCTCTCACAACCAGAACTCGTAGATTTCGTATCAAAGGGGGGCATTCGTCGACCGGATGGCATCTCGCCATCTGTGGATTTGGTTTCTTTGGGGTTACACCTCGGCGGACAGTTTCTTCGCTACAAGGGCGATTTGGCACCACACATACTCCCCAGCAGCCTTGAAACAAAGGCTGTAAAACTCGAAGCAGATGGATGCGTCAGCTTTCCGCCCGGCTGCTGCCTCCTCGCATCAACGTTAGAAGTTGTAGACATGCCTCTTGATTTGATGGGATTTATTCAGACGAAAGGGACGATTGCACGAGGTTTTGTGACCGTTCATTTGTGTGATGGACAGATTGACCCAGGTTACAATGGAAGCATCACGCTCGAGCTTGTTAATTTAAGCCAACACTCGTATCGGCTCCGCCCTGGAATAGCAATCGCTCAACTGTTCTTGCATAAGCTGACCACACCGCTTCTAGTTGGCTATCAAGGACGTTACCAGCAGGCAACGGGACCTACATCAATGCGAGCGTGATGCGCTCATTCCTTGATTTCGCCCACTTCGTTGAACTCGTATGCGAAGAAGAGTTCCGGGTCTATCGTAGCAACGCGTCAATTTTGGATGCGGATCGCTCAGGGCACAGATTTATTCCTCCCGATCTGAGCATCCTTCAAAAAGCGAATGCCTTCAACACGCAGAGATTGAAGCCTCACTTAAACGAGATAGTTGCCACTTTCTCCCCAATCGCCCCCTCACCATCGTTATCGCGGATAACCTAACCAGCTAAAGCACTCGACAAACAAAACGTCCTCCAGCCCCGGCATTCCTCCCCTTGCAAACGCGACGCCTCCAACCCTAAAGTATGCGCGGAATGAAGAAGCGAGCCACCAAGAAGCCTCCACCGCTGGCCAAAGCCAAACCAGAATCGTTGTCTTCCCTCCTCACCGAAGTCCGCCACCTCATCCAGAGCGCCCGGCGCAGCGTCTCCACCGTCGTCGACACCTTCCAGGTGATGACCAACTTCGAAATCGGCCGCCGCATCGTCGAGCACGAGCAGAAAGGCGCGAAGCGTGCGGCGTATGGCGCGGAGTTGTTGAAGGAGCTTTCAGCGAGGCTCACGGAGGAGTTTGGGAGAGGGTTCTCCGAGGACAACTTGTCCAACATGCGACGCTTCTTCCTGACCTGGAGGGACCGTGTGGCTCAGATTTCCGAGACAGCGTCTGGGAAATTGGTCGGAGCCGAGATTCTTCAGACTGTATCTGAAAAATCCGAGACACGGTCTCGGAAATCGGTCCCCATCTCAATTCGCCAGACGCCGGCTGGAAAACCTCCCTTCACCCTCAGTTGGTCGCACTACGTCGTGCTCATGACCATCAAGGACCCGGACGAACGCAGCTTCTACGAGATTGAATCCCACCAGGCAGACTGGGATGTCCGCGAACTCAAGCGCCAGAAAGCCTCCTGCCTCTACGAGCGCCTCGCCCTCAGCCGGGACAAGGAAGGCATCCGCAAACTCGCCAAGGAAGGCCAGGTCATCATCAAGCCGGAGGACTTGCTGAAGGAGCCCCTCGTGCTCGAGTTCCTCGGCCTCGACTCACAGTCCAGCTACTCCGAGACCGACCTCGAGCAGGCCATCATCAACCGCCTCGAGCACTTCCTCCTCGAACTCGGCAAAGGCTTCCTCTTCGAGGCCCGCCAGAAGCGCTTCACCTTCGATGAAGACCACTACTTCGTCGATTTGGTCTTCTACAACCGACTCCTCCGCTGCTACGTCATCATCGACCTCAAGCTCGACAAGCTCACCCATCAGGACCTCGGCCAGATGCAGATGTACGTGAACTACTACGACCGCGAAGTGAAACTCCCTGACGAAAACCCCACCATCGGCCTCCTCCTCTGCAAATCCGCCAAAAAAACCATCGTCGAACTCACCCTGCCCAAAGACGCCAACATCCATGCAAAGGCGTATCAGCTCTACCTCCCCTCCAAGGAACTGCTCAAGCGGAAGCTCGACGAATGGAGCGCCGCCGCTTCCCGCTAAGGAAACGGGGTCGGGCTGCAACTGTCTGACAAAACATCGCCCTGTCCTTCTCGGCGGCTCCAACTCTCAGCATAAGATGCGTCCTGAATCAATTCAGGGCTGCAATCAACTCACTCATCAACTCGGACGCCTTTCGGTGTCGGATGAGCGGTGCAGCTTGTCCGGCATAGAGTGGCAGTAGAGACGAGTCGCCAAGCCGCACTCCTTCTGTTTTCACAGACTGGTTGAAGGAGGCTTGCAGCGGGAAAGGCAAGGCGGGTGAATGACTATTCTCCAGTTCATCCAGCAAAGGAGTGCTCATGAAGCGAGCGAGCCTCCCGGTAAAGCGACGGCTCAACTGCGTGCGAGCCGCTGCAGGAGTAAACAAGGCCTCGCGGTGCGGTGGAGGGCAGTTCGATTCCTCGCAGGCGAGAAAAGCAGTCCCGACCTGCACCGCATCCGCGCCGAGTTGGAAGGCCGCCCGAATGCCGCGGACTTCCGCGATGCCCCCCGCGGCAATCACCGGCTTGCGGGTGACATTTCGCACCTGCGGCACGAGCGCCAGCGTGCCCGTGAGCGATTGCTCGGCAGACCTCAGAAAGCTCGGGCGATGTCCACCAGCCTCCGAACCCGTCGCAACAATCATGTCCACGCCAGCCTCATCCAGCGCGGCAGCTTCTTCCTGCGTCGTGGCGGTTCCAACAGTCACAATGCCGCTTCGAGTGCACTCACGCAGGATCTCGACATCCGGAATGCCGAACACAAAACTGAACACGGCCGGCCGTGTTTCGAGAATCACCTCAACCTGCTCCTCAAAGCTGAAATCATCCGGCGGCTCCATGGGCGGGGCTTCGATACCAAGACGTTCATAAATCGCACCAAACTGCCGCAAACCGGCCTCATGATGCGCGGCTGTCATTTCCTCCGCACCCGGATCATATCGCGAGACCCACAGGTTAATGTTGAAGGGCTTGGAGGTCGCCGATTGCAGATCGCGAATCACCTCCCGCATCTGGGTCGGAGACAGATGATGCGCTCCGAAGGAGCCGAGGCCGCCCGCATTCGACACCGCCGCCGCAAGCTTCACAGACGACAACCCGCCGCCGAACGGTCCCTGAATGATGGGATGCTCGATGCCTAGGCGGGAGGTGAACGCATTCATACTCAGACGGGGAACTGGTTCTCGATCACCGTTTCGCTCACGTCGAGGCGATCCCCTCGCGGCCATGGCTCCTGCAAGCTTTTGCCAATCGCGATCATGAAGCTGATCGCGTGGTCGTCGGGCAGACGGATGATTTCCGAGACCGCCTCAGGGTCGAATCCCACCATCGGGCAGGTCTCGTAACCAAGCCCCCTCGCCGCTAGCATCAGCGTCATGCCGCCCAGCGCAGTGGAACGCATCGCCTCATCGCGGATGAGCTGATCCTTTCCTGCATAGAAGCCTTTCAAGGCAGGCACCAGAATGTCCTGAACCGGCTGCGGCGCATGACTCCAGTAACGCTCCGGCTGATGCTCATGCGCCCTCAAATCCGCGCACATCACAACCAGCAGCGACGCGTCCGTCACCTGTGCCTGATCCCAGGCCACAGCGCGGATCTGTTTGCGCAGCTCCGGATCGCGCACGAGCACAAAGCGGTAGTTCTGCATGTTAAAGGACGATGGCGCGAGCCGGGCAAGCTCCAGAAGCTTGTCCACCTCAGCCTGTGGCATGACATGGGCAGAATCAAAGTGCTTGATGGAACGACGGGTTTCGATGGCTTCGAGGATATTCATGGGATGAAGCCAGAAGTGTGTTCTCCCGGTTACTTTTGTAAACCGTCAGCGTTGCCGATGGCGCTGAATCCGGTATCCAATCAGTAACCACCACGCCCCTTGCCATGGTCCCCCGCCGCAAAAGCAAAGTCAGTCCACCACCACCGGCTTGTCCGCTGAAACTCTGCATGAGCTTCCTCGGAGGTGCCTGGACTCCGAACATCATCTGGTACCTCAGCGGCGGCCCTCGCCGCTTCACCGAGCTGAAAAACGATCTCGTGGGCATATCGGCCAAAATGCTCACCCAGCGCCTGCGCCACCTCGTCGAGATCGGCGTGGTCGATCGTCACGAACAGCCCACCTCACCTCCAACGGTCGAATACTCGCTCACCGAAATCGGCTGCGAACTCAAACCGGCGATCGAAGCCATCGTCCGCGTTGGCGAAAAACTGAAGCGCCTGGAGAAGCAAGTCTAGGCTAGCGGGAAACAGGGGCAGGCAGCAACTGCCTGACAAATCACCTTCCTCGCTCCCGTGGGTGAATCAGCGAAGCGAAGGAACCTGAACCGAGCCCCGAATGCACCCTCCAGCCCCTTCCCGGGCGTCCCGGCGGTCCCTCGGTCGCGGTGAGTGTTCATCCTTCCTGCACTTGAACCCCGACCATCGCTGTGCCCCACAATTCGCCTTCCCCGAAGCCTTCCCCGACCGTGAGATTGTGCAGACACTGTCTGCACAACTGAGCTGGAGCCATTTTACCGCCATCGTTCCCCTGGATGATGCGCTGAAACGCGACTTCTACGCCGAGATGTGCCGCCTGGAGAACTGGAGCTACCGCACCCTGCGCGACAAGATCGGCTCCATGCTCTACGAGCGCACCGCGATCTCCAAAAAGCCGGACAAGCTCATCAAACAGGAACTCGCCGCCCTGCGCAGCGAGGACAAACTGACGCCAGACCTCGTCTTTCGCGATCCCTACATCCTCGACTTCCTCGGGCTGAAGGACACCTATGCCGAGAAGGACGTGGAGGCGGCGATCCTGCGCGAGGTGGAGAGCTTCATCCTCGAACTCGGCGTCGGCTTTGCCTTCCTGGAGCGCCAGAAGCGGAAGGCACAGGTGTTTGCATCACGGCCTGCATGCGTTACACTCCGAGCATGAGCAAGACCGCCAAAGCACCCGAGATCATCACCCGGCGCGGCAAACCCATTTCGGTGATCCTCCCCATCAAGGACTATCAGGCATTGCTTGATCGACTCGAAGACGCTGAGGATGCGGCCTGTCTCAAAAAAGCCCGCGCAAAGCCCCAATCCTTCCGCCCGCTGAACGAATACCTCGCCGCCCATGGAAAAGCCCGGATATGAGGTTCTCATCGAGCGCGCTGCCGAAAGAGACCTCCGCCGGCTGCCCACCGATGTCCATGACAGGGTAGTCGCTGCCATCATTCCCCTCGCCACCAATCCCCGGCCCCCGGGCTCGAAGAAGCTCACCGGCACTTCGAACGACTGGCGCATCCGTGTCGGCGACTACCGGGTACTCTACGACATCTCCGACAAAGTTCGCATCGTCCGCGTCTACCGGGTACGACATCGCCGCGACGCTTACCTGTGAAACCGCCTCAGTGAGCTGGGAAGAGTAGCCCCTCGGCTCCGCTTCCCCCGCGAATATCAGTCACGGCCTCAGGCATGATCCAGGAAAAGTCCTTTCTTCGATGCGGCACCTGGTCCAGTGCCCGCTGATGGGCGGCCACGCCTGCGTTTTGCACGGCGCAGCGGAACGCAATGCCGCGCCAGCGGAAATCTGATCGCGAAGCCGAACCACGTAGCCGAAGGCAATTTACCAGAGATACCGATTTCGCAATACTACCCAGCGAGGCCAACGCCGAAAGATTCACCATGGCCATGCAGGACCTCGCAGGCAAGCGCCTTCGCCATCGCAGAGCCCTCCCCTGCTCACACCGCGCCCATCCACGCCTGCGGATTCCCCCGCTCGCGTCTGGACAGACCGGCCACCCCATCCTTAAATCGCCCCGGATCAGCCGCCACCCTGCTCTCCCTGCGCCCATGCCGCCCTCCAAACTCGACCATCTCCTCAGCAAAAAGCCCTCCCCGGCGCCTAACAGCAAGAAGGCCAAAAAAGCCCGCGCTGCCGACGAAATCCAACTCCCCGCCGACGGCGACTGGCGCACCACCGACGAAGACGAAATCAATCGCCGCCGCCTCCGTGCCCGCGAGGAACCCATGCAGGTCACCAACCTCGCACCAGAGTTCCCCATCTTCTCCGACTTCCGCGTCTCCTCGGCCAGCGCCCAATCCTACACCGTCCAGATCCATGATGTCACCAGGCGTCAATTCGCCTGCTCCTGCATGGACTTCCGCATCAACGGTCTCGGCACCTGCAAACACGTCGAAGCCGTCCTCTGGCAACTCCAGAAACGCCATGGCAAAATTTGGCAGGATGCCGTGGAACAGGGATCGCCCCGCGCGGAAATCATGCGCCACCCCTCCCTCCCGACGCTCATCGCGGGCGGAAACCGCAAACGCTTGCCCGCCAAAGCCAAGCCCCTGTTCGCCAAAGACGGCACGCTGTCCTCCGACGTCGCCCCCGAAGACGCCTTCCGCATTCTCGCCCCGCTCCATGGCCACGCCATGCGCGTCTCCCTCGTCATTCCTCCATGGCTGGAACGCCGCCGCCTCGCCGACGAACGCATCACCCTCCGGCGCGACTACGAGCAGTCCATCGTTAGCGGCACCGAACCACCCCAGGTCACCCTCATGCCGCTCTATCCCTATCAGCGCGACGGCATGCTCCACCTCGCCTTCACCGGACGCGCCATGCTCGCCGACGAAATGGGCCTCGGCAAAACCGTCCAGGCCATCGCCGCCTGCGCACTCCTCCACCGTCTCGGCAAGGCCTCCCGTGTCCTCGTCATCTCCCCCGCATCCCTGAAATCAGAATGGGAAGACCAGATCCGCAAGTTCACCACGCTCGACTATCAGATCGTCTACGGCAGCCGCCGCCAGCGCACTCCGCACTACTCCCGGAACGCTCCCATGTTCACCCTCATGAACTACGAGCAGGTCCGCACCGATGTCCTCGACATCAACGACCGTCTCGCCCCCGATATCGTCGTCCTCGATGAAGCCCAGCGCATCAAGAACTGGGCCTCTAACACCGCACGCTCCATCAAGCTCCTCCGCAGTCCCTACGCCTTCATCCTCTCCGGCACCCCGCTCGAAAACCGCATCGACGAACTCTACTCCCTCGTCGACTTCCTCGACCCCGAGGTCTTCGGCCCTCTCTTCCGCTTCAATCGCGACTTCTACAAGCTCGACGACAAAGGCCGCCCCGAAGCCTGCACCAATCTCCGCGAGCTCCACGAACGCGTCCGCCCGCTCATGCTCCGCCGCCGGAAATCCGATGTCGAAAACGAACTCCCCGGCCGCACCGACGAAACCCGCTTCGTCCCCATGAGCGCTCAACAGGCCGCCGCCTACGAAGAACCAAAACTCCAGGCCGCCCAGATCGCTAACATGGCCAAAAAGCGACCTCTCCGTAAAGAGGAATTCGACCGGCTCATGCTCAATCTCGCCAAAATGCGCATGATCTGCGACACGGTCTTCATCCTCGACCACGAATCCCGCGAATGCCCGAAACTCCTCGAACTGCGCAGCATCCTCGAAGACTGTCTCTCCGAACCAGAGGTCAAGGTCATCATCTTCTCCGAATGGCTCCGCATGCTCCTGCTCGTCCAGGGGCTCCTCAAGGAAATGAACATCGGCTACGCGCTCCACACCGGCCAGCTCCCCCAGAAACGCCGCCGCGCAGAACTCATCGCCTTTAAAGAGGACCCCGCCACCCGCGTCCTCCTCTGCACCGAAAGCGGCGGCACCGGCCTCAATCTCCAGAACGCTAGCGTCGTCATCAACTGCGACTTGCCATGGAACCCCGCCAGACTCGAACAACGCATCGCCCGCGCATGGCGCAAACACCAGAAACGCGCCGTCACCGTCATCAATCTCGTCACCGAAAAATCCATCGAACACGGCATGCTCGAAACCCTCGCCATGAAACAGGGCCTCTCCGACGGTGTCCTCGATCTCCGTGGCAATCTCGACCACATCAATCTCAAATCCGGCGGCCAGTCATTCCTCAACCGCCTCCAGCTCATCCTCACCCCAGCCTCCCCCATCCCGCGCGACACCAAACCACCCGCCCCGCCCGACCGCCCCCAGGCCATCGCCCACGAATGCCAGCAACTCCTCGGCAATCACTTCGTCTCCTGCCACGAACGCTTCGCCACCGACGCCCCCGGCAGCACGGTCACCGTCGTCGTCGACCGCGACGCCGATGCATGGCGCCCACGCATCGAAGCCCTCCATCAACGGCTCTTCGCCGACAATCCCTCTCACGATCCCACCCGTCTCCTCGTCCTCGATCGCGCCACCCTAACCGCTCTCGACGCCCTCCAGGCCGCCGGCCTCATCCAGCGCACCGAACGCGCCAGCCGCCCGCTCGACGGCCTCACCCCCGCCTCACCACCGCCCATCACCCTCACCGAAGCAGAAATCCAGCACCTCGCCGACCTCACCCCGAAACTCCAGCACCGCCTCAAGGTCGCCAAAGCCCTCATCGCCGCCGACCTCCAGTCCGACGCCGCCACACCCCTAACCGACGCCCTCTCCCTCGCCTGCGAAATCCTCTGCACCAGACAACGCACCGCCCCACCCTCATCCCCCAGCGACCTCTCCCTCCGCCCATGGCTCGATCTCTGGTCCCCTCCAGCCCGCAACGCCCTCCTCTCCCCCACCCCCAACCCAGACCCAGACCCCGCCACCCAATCCCTCCTCCTCTCCGAATGCCAGCGCATCCTCGATGCCCCCTAACTCCACCCCTCCGCCAACCGTAGGCCCCATCACTCCCACCCGCCATCTCGGTCACCATGGCAGCCGTGCCCATATCGGTCCCATAGGCCCTATCTGTCCTATCTCTCCCCTGTCCCACCCCATCGCCTTCACCAAGCCTCCCAACCCCTCCCCAGCACCCTGCCCCATCCGTCCCCCGCTCCCCCCATCAACCCGCACTGGACGGAACCCCGCACTTAGCTATCATCCCCCAGCCGCTGCCCTCATGACCGACCGAATCGCCCCCTTTAGCTGGCCACCACTCCGTCGTTGCAGAGTTCAGCTAGCTTGAGCACCATCTCGCACCTCCGGCACCGGAGGGCCGCAAACCCACAACCATTCCGTCGGCAAGACCCGCCCACCCAGTCCAAAGTCGAATCCAGTTGCTTCACGAGGACGGCCTCTTCGAACACCTCACCTCACAGGACCACGAATCCGCGTAGATCGAATCAGCCTCATTCCGCTCGGCTGGCGCTTGCCGAATCCCCCATTTCGTGCACGTTTCGTGCATGGCCACAAAGACCATCACCTTGGAACTCGATGCCTACGAGAAACTCCGTCACGCCAAGCGCGCAGGCGAGTCCTTCACGGAAGTGGTGCGTCGTGCCGTCTGGCTGGATGCTCCGGCGACCGGCGAATCCCTGCGGACCTATTTCCGGAACGGCGGCAGTGGCACCAGTGACAAGTACCTGGATGCAGTCGAAGACGCCGCAAGGCAGGACCCCATTCCCGATGATCCATGGGCCTGATCCTCGACACCAATTTCATCATCGTGGCCGAACGTGAGGCCAAGCGCGGCATCACCACCACAATCGACCGCTTCTTTGCCTCAAGGACCAGAGAGACCTTCTACATCACGTTCACTGTGGCCGGAGAATTGGCGTGCGGGCAATCCGCGAGCCCGAAGCGCGACTGGGAGCGCCTTTGCCGCCCTTACCCGATCCTCCCCTGGTCCAGCGAAGTCTCCTGGCAGTACGGCGAGATCTACCGGACGCTCGCAGCCAAAGGACAACTGATCGGATCCAATGACATGTGGATCGCCGCCACCGCGTTGGTGCACGGCATGGGCATCGTCACCAACAATGTGGCCGAATTCAGTCGCGTGCCGGGCCTGCCAGTCGTGTCCTATTGATTCGCTCCATGAACCCTACCCTCTGCATTCTCGGCGGCTGCAACGGAGCAGGGAAAACCACCCTCGCACGCGAACTCCTGCCTCGCCTCGGCCTGATGCGTTTCCTGAATGCGGACGAGATTGCGAGGGGCCTCTCGCCGCTCGACCCCACGCTCAGTGCATTCCGGGCGGGGCGGCTGGTCCTCGAGGAGGCGAGGGCACTCATTGCTGCGAAGGGAAGCTTTGCCATTGAGAGCACACTCAGCGGCAAGGCTCAGGCGGGGCTAATCCGGGAGGCGAAGGCAAGTGGGTACCGTGTGCTGCTCCACTACATCGTCATCGGTTCGGCGACGCAGGCGGTGGACCGCGTCGCCCTGCGCGTGAAACTCGGTGGCCATCACGTGCCTGAGGACGACATCCGCCGCCGTTATGAGCGCAGCCGCCAGCATTTCCTTGAGGATTACCTCCCCCTTGCCGATGAGTGGGGCCTGTGGGAAAATCACTCACCACCCGCGGTGCAGATCGCCGACAGCAAGACCCACACGATCGACCAGCTTCACGCCATGCTCACCTCCAACAACCCTCAAGAGACACCTCCTCGCGAGATGTCCGAGATGTCGAAAATCGTGCTCGAAGCCAGCCGCGTGGCCACCGAGAAAATGCTCGACTACTACAAGCGCATGGGCATCAAGGTCACCCCGCAGATGACCCTCGCCCCGGAGAAACCGAAACGCGTGCGCCGGAACACGAAGTGAAGTCACTGGCGGGAAGCCGGCCGGTGCCCACATCAGTGGCATAGCCAATAGGTTCGTCGATACCCCTTGCCGGTCACTACACCGCCGCAGAATCGATCGAGTTGCCTTCACGGATCCAGCCCAAACCGCGCTCATACGTCCCATTTGACGCACGTCATGAGGGACGTATGTTCATCCATGAAAGCAAACCCCGGAGGCCAAATCGACCTCAACGCAGTCCTCGGACGCGACCGGCTCATCCAGAACATCTGGGAAATCGTCCAGCAGCAAAGCATGGTGATCACCGCCGAACGCCGTATCGGCAAAACCACGGTCATGAAGAAAATGGCGGCCGAACCTCAACGGGGTTGGCTTCCAGTATATCAGGACCTGGAAAGCTGCCACTCGGCCGCCGAATTCTCGATGGCGGTCTACAAGCAGGTGCATCACTTCCTCAGCGGAAAGAGCAAATTGGCCAGACGATCCAAGGAGTTTCTAGGATCCCTTGGGGGAATCGAACTTGGCGGCACCATCAAACTGCCGGAAAAGGCGGCCACTCCTTGGAAGGAGGTTCTGACCAAGGCGATCGAGGATCTGATGCACGAGAACGATGAGGGCACCAAACTGCTGTTCCTGTGGGATGAGTTGCCGTTCATGCTGATGAACATCCGCGACGGCGAAGGCGAACAGACCGCCATGCAGGTGCTTGATCATCTGCGGTGGCTGCGTCAGACGCACAGCGGGCTTCGCATGGTCATCACGGGCTCCGTCGGCCTTCACCATGTCCTCACTTCCCTCAAGGAAAAAAGCTACGCCAACTCTCCAGTCAATGACATGGCGACGGTGGATGTCCCTCCCTTGGCACCAAACGACGCCGTCAGCCTGGCTCTTTTGTTGATTGACGGGGAATCCCTGCCGTCATCTGACAAACCCGCGGCAGCAGCAGCCATTGCCCGGGAAGCAGATTGCTTCGCCTTCTACATCCACCACATTGTCAGGGGCCTGAAAATCATGGAATGGGACGCCAGTCCTGAAAATGTCGCCAAGGTGGTCGCCTCGCATCTGATCGATGCCAACGACCCATGGGAGTTGCTCCACTATCGCGAGCGGATTGCCACCTATTACCAGAACCACCAGAAGGAAGTCTCCCTGATTCTGGATGAACTGGCAGCTCAGAACGAGCAAGCCTCGGTGGCCGAATTGTTGGCCATGCTCAAGGGCGCAAGCCAGTTTGACGACCGAGACCGGCTCCTTCGCCTTCTCAACCTGATGGAGCGTGATCACTACCTGAAACGGGACGAGTCTGGAGCATATCGCTTCCGCTTCCCGCTGATCCGCCGCTGGTGGAAACTCAACCGCGGCCTGTAACCATGCAGCCGTCACACCCCGCAGAGAGTCCCCACAGTGGCAAAACCATCTGGGTCTTCACCCCCAGCCGCACCGACCCGAAGGACCTCGAGTTCATTCTCGTCCAAAGGCAAAGCCTCCTGCGGGACGCCGTCGAGCGGGTGCAGGAAAGCGCGCTGACAAACCACAAGCACCACCTCCTCTTCGTGGGTCCGCGCGGCTGTGGGAAAACCCACCTCGTCACGCTCATCGTCAGCCGACTCGCTGAAGACGAGTCTCTCACAAACCATCTGCGCATCGCATGGCTGAATGAAGACGAAACCTGCACGACCCTCATCGAGCTTCTTTTGAAGATCCACGCGGCTCTGGAGAAGCGCTACCCAGCTGAATTCCACGCAGACATGCTCAGTCCCGCGTTTGACCTCAAACAGGACGCCGCCTTGGAATTCGTCTCGAAGCATCTCCTCTCTGCTCTCGGTTCTCGCACTCTCCTGGTCGTGACCGAAAACCTCGACGCCATCTTCGAGGGGCTCGGCGATTCCGGACAAAAACAGCTGCGATCCTTCATCCAAGAAAACCCCCGCCTCTCCATCGTCGCCACCGCCCAACGGCTCGTCGAAGACCTCTCCAATCGGAACAGTCCCTTCTTCGGTTTCTTCCAGACAGAACATCTTAAGCCGCTCACGGTCACGCAGGCCACCGAACTCCTCCAGAACATCGCCCGTCTTCAGAACAAGGACTCTGTCGTAGATTTCCTCACCACCAGCCAGGGACGCTCCAGAGTCCGGGCCATCCATCATCTCTCAGGGGGCAATCACCGGATCTACATCGTCCTCTCGCAGTTCATCACTCGCGACAGTGTGGATGCTCTCTTGGAGCCGTTCATGAAAATGGTCGACGAACTCACACCCTATTACCAGGAACGCATTCGCTGGTTGCCGCCGCTGCAGCGAAAGATTGTCGAGTATCTCTGCACCTGCGAAGGCACCGTGCCAGTGAAAGATATCGCCAAGCGACTCTTCGCTACTCCGCAGACCATCTCCAGCCAGCTTCAGGACCTCCGGGAAAAGGGCTACGTCGAGGCCAATCAACGCGGTCGCGAGTCCCTCTACGAGATCAGCGAACCTTTAATGCGCATCTGCGTCGAAGTGAAGGACAATCAGCGTCTGCAACCACTCCGCCTGCTCGTAGATTTCCTCCGAGTCTGGTATGACGATCAGGACCTCAAACTTCGTCTCAACACACTCGAACCTGCCTCCGCATCCTTCTCCTATCTGCAATCTGCCATCCAAAAGAACCGCACCGATGGCAACCTCAGAAAGCAGATCCTTCTGGACCATCTCGAATTGTCACTTCCGGAGGAGCATCCCTCAGTGGTTCGCGAGGGGATGGTTAATGGTTTGAAGAATGCTCCAGAAGAATTGCTTATGGCCTTGCAAAGCATGAGCGAGAAAATGCCAGCCGAGGCGGTCCTTTCTCTCAATCAAGCCATCGCTGAAGAAGCCACGCCCGCGACCAAGGTTGGCCTCCTGCTCGTTCGCGCGATGATTCATTCAGAATTGGAAGACCGAGCCAAAGAAATCGCCGACTACACGGCTGTGATCGACCTTCCCGGCGCACCGGCCAAGCACGTCGCAAAAGCGCTCCTCAATCGCGGCCTCGCCCATCTAAGTGATGGACGGAAAAAAGAATCAAGATCGGACTTTGAAACACTTATTCGCCTTCGACAGACTCCTGTAGAAACCATAGTCTATGCGCACCTCTTCATTGCCGAAAACCACTTCAGCGAGGGCCAATGGAGCGAAGGCTTCCAATCCCTTGAGGCTAGTTTCGATCGCGGCGCGAAAGCTCAGCCCGCATATCGCGGAAATCCTGCCGGTTTGATCGGCGTGATCTTCTCCGCTGGTCTGAACCCAGAGGGCCGTCGCAGCAAAGTGGCCGAGTTCCTCCGTCTCTATCAGAAGCATCAGGCGCTGCCCGCCTTGGGTGCGGCCGTCATTCAACACATCGGCAGCATCTACCGCTCCGGCGAGCCTTTTCCATCCTCGGACAATCTCGAAGGCTGGAGATCAGCATGGGAACAAGCCTCGGAAGGCGTTCCTGACCTTCGCCTTTCCATCCGCCTGCTCAACACGTCGATCGCATTCCTCAAAACGGGAGGAAAGGACCGCTCGATCCTGCTGAACCTCGCATCCACTGAGCGCTCCATCGTCGAGCAAGCCTTTGGCCTCGATAGAGAGCCTCGTTGAATACCGGACTTTCCCATGAATCTATCCGCAGCACTCCACGTAATCCCGCCCGGCTGACGACACGCACCACATGACCACTCCCGGAACCACCCGCCGCAGCCTCGCGCTCACCGCCCTCCTCGCCTTCATCTGCGCGCCCTCTGCACCCGCCGACCCCAATCCCCCCACCGCCCACGCCGACGCCCGCAAAGCCTTCCTCAACGGCGTCACCCCCTTCGTGAACGCCTACTGCACCGAGTGCCACAGCGACCGGAAATCCAAAGGCGGCCTCAATTACCAGTCCGCCCTCAAGGACCCCGGCAGCTCCGCCTCCCGCAAACGCTGGAAACAGGCGCTCGCCAACGTCAAAGCCCACGACATGCCCCCGAAGGAAGCCGATCGCCAGCCCACCGACGACGAACGGCAGCAATTCCTCGACTGGATCGGCAAACTCAAATTCCTCAGCGCCAAAGACCCGGGCCTCTTCGTCATCCGCCGGCTCACCAAAACCGAGTACGGCAACACGCTCCACGACCTCTTCGGCGTCGACCCTTCCATCGCCCGCGATCTCCCTGACGAAGTCTCCGGCGCCGGTTACCTCAATACCCTCTCTCCTCTCCAATCCGAACAATACCTCGCCATCGCCACACAAGTCCTCGACAAGGCCATTCCCCCCGGCGGCACACCATCCGCCGAGTGGCTGCAGCCATGGTTCACCACTCCGCCTGCCGATGGCACCGACCCCAAATCCGCGGCCACGCTGGCCGCTCGCTCGCTCGCCCGGAAAGCCTTTCGTCGTCCGCCTTCCGACGCCGAAATCCAGACCCTCCTCGCCGTCTTCGATCTCGGCCTCGCTAACAACCTCAGCTACCAGGATGCGCTCCGCCTCATGCTCAAAGCCATCCTCGTTTCCCCCTCCTTCCTCTTCATCACCCCAGCCAGCGCCGCCCCTCAAGGCCAGTCCATCATCCCCCTCGACGACCATCAGCTCGCCTCCCGTCTTTCCTATCTGCTCTGGGCCACCATGCCCGACGCCGAACTCTCCGCCCTCGCCGACAGCGGCCAGCTCCACCAGCCCGAAACCCTAGCCACCCAAACCCGCCGTCTCCTCGCCGACCCGCGCTCCCGCGCCCTCTTCGACGGCTTCGGCACTCAATGGCTCGGCCTCGGCGACCTCAAATCTAAAACCTTCGACCCCGCCAAATTCCCACAGGTGTCCGCCGATCTGCGCGACGCCATGATCGACGAAGCCCGGCTCTTCTTCGACAGCATCGTCCGCGAAAACCTCAGCGTCATCCGCTTCATCAACAGCGACTTCACGTTCCTCAACGCACCCCTCGCCGCCCTCTACGGCATGGAATCCTCCGTCACCGGCCCGGAAATGCGCCGCGTATCCCTCACCGACCCCAACCGCGGCGGCATCCTCGGCATGCCCGCCGTCCTCGCCGCCACTTCCTTCCCTAACCGCACCAGCCCCGTCCGCCGCGGGGTCTTCGTCCTCGAACAGGTCCTCGGCGAACACGTCCCGCCCGCCCCGCCTAACGTCCCCGCCCTCGATAAGCAGGACCCCTCCAAAGTCGCCTCCCTCACCCTCCGCCAGCGCACCGAACTCCACCGGACCAACGCCGTCTGCGCCAACTGCCACAACATCCTCGACCCCATCGGCTTCGGCCTCGAAAACTTCGACGCCATCGGCCGCTGGCGCTCTCAGGACGACTCCGGCGGCCCCATCGACGCCACCGGCGACCTCCCCGGCAACCACCACTTCTCCTCCCCGCGCGACCTCAAATCCATCATCGCCACCAGAACCAGGGACATCGCCCGCAACCTCACCGAAAAACTCCTCGCCTACGCCCTCTGCCGCCAACTCGACGGCTACGACGAAATCATCGTCGACCAACTCATGGACTCCATCGCCAAAGACGACTTCCGCATGCAGTCCCTCATCACCGCCATCGTCACCAGCTACCCCTTCACCCATCGCCGCATCACCGACGACTGACAGCCCGCTCCGTTCATCCCACCCCGGCTTCAATCCCTGCGCAATTTCTCATTCGCCCGCCATTCTATGCGTGCAACATACGTGCAATGTAAGCTCCATTCCGCCGCCTTCTGATCCATTTCTGCTCGGTTTCCGACACTTTTCCGAACCCTTCCGCGCCCCTTCCCGGGCACCAAAAAACCCCTGCAAGTCATTGACTTACAGGGGTTTGAAATGGTTGCGGGAATAGGATTTGAACCTATGACCTTCAGGTTATGAGCCTGACGAGCTACCGGGCTGCTCTATCCCGCGTCTCTGTCCTAGTCGCTGGCATGGGGAATGCAACTGGTTTTCCCAAATTGCTCGCGATTCATCCCTTGGAAGGAAACGGAACAGTGACTTGACCCGCCAGACGCCCCCACAGATGGGTCAATCCATGCACGTTCTCCGGTTCGCTCTCGCCGCGGCTCTGCTCGCCGGACCTCCAGCCGCCTCCGCCGCCGCTCCTCCCGCTCGGGTCCGCTTCGCCACCTTCAACGCCTCGCTCAACCGCACCGCGTTCGGCCAGCTCTTCACCGACCTCGTCTCGCCCGGCGCAGCCACCACCGGCGTCGCCCAAGCCAAACGCATCGCCGAGATCATCCAGCGCAACGCCCCGGACATCCTCCTCATCAACGAATTCGACTGGGACCCGCAGCGCGACTTCCACGGCCGCACCGTCCTCGATCTCTTCCACGACAACTACCTCGCCGTCTCCCAGAACGGCCAACCCGCCATCTCCTTCCCCTACCGCTACACCGCCACCCCTAACACCGGCTTCTCCCCCTACGACACCAACGAAGACGGCTCGCCCGACTCCTCTCCACCCGCGCCCTCTTCCCCGGACTTCCTCGACTTCGACAACTCCGGCACCGCCGTCACCACCCCGGGCTCCGAAGCCTACGGCAACGACGCCTTCGGCTTCGGCGAATTCCGCGGCAAGTACGGCATGGCCGTCTACTCCCGCTTCCCCATCGCCACCGCCTCCATCCGCCAGTTCCGCCGTCTCCTCTGGAACGCCATGCCCGGTGCCCGCCTTCCTGACAACTCTTCCTCCCCAGCCCCCGCCGACTGGTATTCGCCCGCCGAACTCGCCGTCTTCCGTCTCTCCTCCAAAAGCCACTGGGACGTCCCCATCGACCTCGGCGGCGGCCACCTCGTCCACTTCCTCGTCGCCCACCCCACCCCCCCGGTCTTCGACGGCGCAGAAGACCGCAACGGCCGCCGCAACACCGACGAAATCCGCTTCTGGGCCGACTACATCGACCCCGCCCGCTCCTCATGGATCACCGACGACACCGGCAACCGCGGCGGCCTCGCCCGCGGCGATCGCTTCGTCATCGCCGGCGACTGCAACGCCGATCCCGCCAAAGGAGACAGCTTCCCCGGAGCCGCCCAGCAACTCACCACCCACCCGCTCATCATCAACTCCCCCATCCCCTCGGCCTCACGTTACTCTAACAACACCACCAACACCGCCGACTTCGCCCAGGACCTCCGCGTCGATTACGTCCTCCCCTCTCGCTCCGGCCTCTCCATCCTCGATAGCGCCATCTTCTGGCCCCTCAGCCCCCACCCCCAGGCCTCCCTCGTCACCACCGCCAACGCCAGCGACCACAAACTCGTCTGGCTCGACGTCCGCCCCGACGTCTCCCTCGACGCCGCTGTCCAGAACTTCACCGCCTCATGGACCGGCAGCGCCATCCGCATCACGTTCTCCGGCACCCCCGGCCACCTCTACTCTCTCCAGGAATCCTCCAACCCCGCCTCCTCCCCATGGCTCCCCGTCCCCGGAGCCGACCCCGTCCCACTCAATCCGGACTTCTCCGCCTCCATCGACATCCCTCCCACCCCTCCAGGCCGCCGCTCCTTCCGCCTCGCCATCTCCTTCGCACCGTAAACAATTCAAACCCGACCAATCCGATCAGGAATCGGGAGAATTCGCTTGCGCACCGTCTCGACGGTCGTAGGCATGCCGGAAACGTCTCCAACCCTTTCCGCCATGTCCACCTTCCACCGCTACCAGATCAGTCACCTCCAGCAGTTGGAATCGGAAGCCATCTACGTCCTCCGCGAAACCGCCGCCCAGTTCCGCAACCCCGCCCTCCTCTTCTCCGGCGGTAAAGACTCCATCGTCATGGCATGGCTCGCCCGCAAAGCCTTCCACCCGGCCCGCATGCCGTTCGCCCTCCTCCACGTCGACACCGGTCACAACTTCCCCGAAGCCATCACCTACCGCGACGACTTCGTCACGCTCATCGGAGCCCGCCTCGTCGTCGCCCTCGTCCAGGACAGCATCAACCAGAGCCGCGTCGCCGAAGAAAAAGGCCCGCGCGCCAGCCGCAATAAACTCCAGACCGTCACGCTCCTCGACGCCATCGCCGACAACAAATTCGACGCCTGCCTCGGTGGCGGCCGCCGCGACGAAGAAAAAGCCCGCGCCAAAGAACGCTTCTTCAGCCACCGCAACGACTTCGGACAGTGGGACCCCAAAAACCAGCGCCCCGAACTCTGGAACCTCTTCAACGGCCGCAAACACGAGGGCGAACACTTCCGCGTCTTCCCGCTCTCTAACTGGACCGAAATGGACATCTGGCAGTACATCCAGCAGGAAAACATCCCTCTCCCTTCACTCTACTTCTCCCACCAGCGCCGCGTCTTCCGCCGCGACGGTTCATGGCTCGACGCAGAAACCGGCTTCGCCAACCCGCAGCCCGACGAACCCATCGAAACCCGCACCATCCGCTTCCGCACCGTCGGCGATGTCACCTGCACCGGAGCCGTCGAATCCACCGCCTCCTCCCTCGACGACATCGTTGCCGAAGTCGCCGCCGCCCGCCAGACCGAACGCGGCACCCGCGCCGACGACCAACGCAGCGAAAGCGCCATGGAGGACCGCAAAAAGGAAGGCTACTTCTGACCCGCAGCGTCCTAGCCACCCCACACCTCTAGCATTCTCCCTCCCAACGCCATGGACCTTCTCCGCTTCACCACCGCCGGCTCCGTCGACGACGGCAAATCCACGCTCATCGGCCGTCTCCTCTACGATTCCAAATCCATCTTCGAAGACCAGCTCGCCGCCGTCGAACGCTTCTCCCAGAAACGCGGCGACGCCCGCGTCGACCTCGCACTCCTCACCGATGGCCTCCGCGCCGAACGCGAACAAGGCATCACCATCGATGTCGCCTACCGCTACTTCGCCACCCCGCGCCGCAAATTCATCATCGCGGACACCCCCGGCCATATCCAGTACACCCGGAACATGGTCACCGGCGCCAGCACCGCCAACCTCGCCATCATCCTCATCGACGCCCGCAAAGGTGTCATCGAACAAACCTGCCGCCACGCCTTCCTAGCCAATCTCCTCCGCATCCAGCACGTCGTCCTCGCCGTCAATAAAATGGACCTCGTCGACTACAGCGAGGAAACCTACGAACGCATCAAGGCCGACTTCAGCGACTTCGCCAGCCGTCTCGAAAACCTCGTCGAGATGACCTTCATCCCCATCAGCGCTCTCAACGGCGACAACGTCGTCGATAAATCCGACGCCATGCCATGGTACAAGGGGCCCACGCTCCTCTATCACCTCGAAACCGTCTACGTCCGCCCAGGCGAAAACCACGTCGAAGCCCGCTTCCCAGTCCAGACCGTCATCCGTCCCCACAGCGACGAATGGCACGACTTCCGCGGCTACGCCGGCCGCGTCGCCGGCGGTGTCTTCAAACCCGGCGACGCCGTCGTCGCCCTCCCCTCAGGCTTCCAGTCACGCATCAAATCCGTCCACTCCGCCGACGGCGATCTCCAGGAAGCCTTCGCCCCACTCTCCGTCACCCTCACCCTTGAGGACGAGATCGACATCTCCCGCGGCGACATGATCGTCAAACCCAACAACCCTCCAGAAACCGGTCAGGACCTCGAAGCCATGATCTGCTGGTTCAGCGAACGCCCGCTCAGCACCCGCGCCCGCTTCGCCCTCCGCCACACCACCCGCGAGGTCGCCGCCATCGTCAAAGACGTCCGCTACAAGGTCAATATCAATACCCTTCACAAAATCGAAGACGACCTCGTCTTCCGCATGAACGACATCGGCCGCATCGCCATCCGCACCTCCGCGCCGCTCATGTTCGACAGCTACGCGAAAAACCGCATCACCGGCAGCTTCATCCTCATCGACGAAGCCACCAATGAAACGGTCGCCGCGGGCATGATCATCTGACCATCCCCTTCAGTTCTCTGACAACTCAGCGCCGGCGCCGCCGCAGCAGCACCAACGCGCCTGTCAAAGCCACCACCGCAGCCGTCGCCGGCTCCGGCACCGCCCCAACGTTGATCGTCGCACCGATCACCGTCTCATACGCATAACGCATCACAAGGCCGCCCGTCACGTCGTCATTCAGCGAGACCTGAATCCATCCATACTGCGCCCCGCCTCCCGTCGGATTCATCGAAAAGCCCAGATACACCGGGCTTCCCGCCGTAATCTGCCCTGGCCCCGCCCCGAGGTGACTCGTGCTCGCACTCGGCCCGCTCACATACGTCAGCAATGGCCCCACCGGACTGTCAAACGGCAGCGCCACCACCTGATCCGCCCCCGTCACCGCCGGAAACAATCCGTCGCCATTCACCACATCCACCCCGGCAAAATCCATGCTGATCCACGGAGCCGCAGGATTGCCGTAGAAATCAGCCGGCTGGCTGTTCACTACCGCACCGCTCACCACATTCAGATACACCCCGGCAAAATTGTACGGGATCGGTATGTTCGCATCACCACTGTAAACAATGGCCGCGGACACAGGGCTGGCCGCAAGGGCCGCAAGGCAGATCAGAGAACGAAGGCTTTTCATGGCTGTTACCGGATTCGGTGTAAGGGTTCGGAATTCGCTCGTCACTCTCATGGCATCGTCACCATCAGGCGGGCAAACTGGGCCTTTCGCCCGTTGATGAACCGGATGTACGGCACACTCACCACCTGGTGCGTCCCGTCATCCGCTAGAATCTCCGGCACCGCCGTCGAGGACCTCCACGTCACCAGATCCGCACTGAACTGCGGGGTGTAAATCAGCCCGGCCGCCTCATGATCCTTCCGACGGATGAACACAAACCGGAAATCAACACTATTAGGCACCCGCTCGACTCCCGTGATCGGCTGCCCGGTCGATCCAATGCTCCCATTGCCCGCAAAGGTCCCGAGATAGGACAGAACCCCAGTACCGCTCCCCGAACTCGAAGGATTCGTCCCGAACGCGAACTCAAACAAATTGCTCACGCTGTCGCCGTCGGAATCACCCAGGTTGCTCTGCTCACCGCTCCCGTCCGGATTCCCGAAGTACGTCTGCCTCCACAGCTCCACTGGGCTGAACCGCACCGTGTCCACCGCACGCACCGGCAACTGCTGAATCCGCTGGTCCTCCGCCATCGGCGTGTCCGCCGCATTGTACGCCAGCGTCCGCGTCCCGTGCCGCATCGTCAGGTAATCGCCAAACGCCTTCTGCTCACCCAGCGAACTCGCAGGAACCACCCCGGCCGCCGTGAAATCCAGATTCCGCGCCACCTCCGCACCCAAAACGCCGCCCGTCAGCAGGAAGCGGAAATTCCCCGTCTCCGGATTCACAATCTGATTCGCAGGCGTCGCCGCAGGATCCAGATATTTGATAGGGTACCCATCCCCGCCGTTCGCCGTGAAGTTCAGCGCCACCATCGGAATGCTCGCAGGCGCTCCTGGCAGAATCACCCCGTCCCTCACAATCTCCGACACAATCGCACCAATGTCATTCACCAGCACCACCGACCGCACCTTCGGCGTCAGCGATCGGTTGATCGAGAACCGGATGTTCCCCACCTGCGGGAACCCGCCATTCCCCGACGCTAGGCCCGCCGCATACTCAAGGATCCCCACCAACCCCTTCGGCGTCGCGTCAAACACCATCAGCCGGTTGTCAAACCGCAGCGCATTCTCAATGTCCAGCAGCGAGACCGCTCCCTCAGGCTTGCCCGTCAGCGGATTCGCCAGCGGCGGAATCTTCGTCCCGTCCGCAGCCACCGCACCCAGCGAAGCCCGCAACCCGCCGCCGTTCTTCAGCGAAACCACCGCCGCTGCCGTCGGCAGTCCCAGCGCCACTCGCGCCGCCGCCGCATTCGCATCCGCCGTGATATTCCCCAGATTCACTTCCTGCGCCCGCCCAAACACCCGGTCACCCTCAAGATACACCTTCGTGAACCCGAAGACCGTGCTGTCCTTGCTCACCACCACCGCATTCAGCGCATCCACAATCGCCTTCACACGCGTCGCCACCGGACTCGCCGCCACAATCTGCGCTGCCGTCTGCCCATTCCCCACCACCGATTCAAGAACCGCCGGAGCCGCCGCATACGCCCCGTTCACCACCGGATTCAGCGATCCCGTCAGCAACTCGCCATTCGCATCAAAATCCACCACCAGTCGCCCAAGGTACGAATACTCCGTGTCCGTCGTCACAATCAGCGTCGGCTTCCCGTCAAGACCCTGCGTCACAATCGGATAGCTGTCGGCAATGAAATCAGCATCGTGCCCGTTGAACCCGACCGCCACATCGGTCGCATCCCCCATCCGCTCGTGCCCGCCGCCAGCCACCATCACGTCCACACCCGTCAGCAGTGGAGCCAGATCCTTGTTCCGCTGCAGCGTATCCAGCTGGTCAATCATCACGATCTTGTTCACCCCGATCGCCCGCAGCGCATCCACCGCAGTCTGCACATACGCCGCCACTTCCTGCAGGTCGCTCGTCGCCACATTGGCGTCATCCATCGGACGAGTCCCGTTAGGCGATGACTTCACCAGCAGTTCCCACGTCGTCGCTCCCACAAACCCGATCTTCTGACCAGCCACCGTCTTCACCGCAAACGGAGCAATCCGCCCCCGCTGACTCGTCACCTCGTCACCGCGGAAGTTGTTCGCCGCCGGCCCACCCAGCGTCACATCCGCCAGACTCCGCAGTGAACTGTCCGCCGCAAAATCAAGGTTCGCCGTGATCAGCGGAAACTGCGCGCCAACCCACGCCGAAGCACCCGATCCACTCGCTGCAATCGCTCCCTGCAACACTGGCGACCCAAGATCAAATTCATGGTTCCCCAGCGCCGACGCCGTCGTCCCGAACGCGTTCATGATCGCAATGTCCGGCCGCGCCAGCGCCGTCGTCCCGATCCCTGGCACCGCATTCAATGAAGGATCAGCTCCCGCCGTCAGCCATGGCCCGGGAATGAAGCTGTCTCCCTCGCCCAGCACCACCGTCGGATACTCGTTGTCAAACCGGTCAATCATCGCCCCCATAATCGGCGCCGTCTGAATCCCCAGCAGCCCGGACTCGCCGTAGTAGTGCAGAATCTGCAGCTGCATCGCCGGTGCCGTCGGCATCAGGCTGAACACCGACAGCGTGAACGACACTTCGCTCGCCACTAGCAGCAGCGGCTGTCCATTCGGGCTGTCCGCCGCAGGCACCACCAGCATCCCCTCAGGATTCAAATCCCCGCGCCGCGACACCGCCGTTACAAAACTCACCGCCGCAGGATCCGTCACATCAAACACAAACACCGCATGCGCCCGCTCCAGCCCGATGAACGCATAACTCCGCCCGCCCAGCGTCGCCACCGACACGCCTTCCGGCTCAATCGACTTGTTATCGCTCCGGCTGTCATCCCACAGCGATGGGTAATACTGCGCCACAATCCGGTCGAGCACGTCACCACTGTCAAACACCCGGCGTCCCTCCGAATCCAGAATCGAGAACGACCGCCCACCATACGACAGGATCCGGTCGATGTCCCCGTCCCCGTCCAGATCTCCCCTCAATCCCGGCACGTTCGAAACCGTCAACCGACCCAGTTGATCGTTCCCCTTCAATCCAGTCCCCGCACCCGCCGACCCCGAACCACCAATCGTCCCCTCGGTCGGAAACACCGTGTTATCCAGATCATAAACCGCCGTCGTCACCGGCACCCCGCCCACATTCACCGTCGTCGTCGCATTCACCGTCGTCGTCTCCGCAGGCACCATGAAATCATTCCGGTCATCCCCTTCGTTCGCCGTCACATAATACGTCGCCCCACCCGTCTGATAGGCCGCAATCGCATCCGGCATGAACATCCCGAACGCCGGCAGGCCAGACTTCAATTCGATCGCCTGACCGTTCCCGCTCCCGTCACGATCCGAGAAATCTCCAGTCACCCGCGCATAATTCTTCAACCCCAGTGGCTTCACCGCCGTGATCGTCGCCGTCGCAATGTCCAGCGTCGCAATCGCATTCGCTTCCTGCAGGGTCACCATCGCCCGCAGCCCATCCGGCGAGATCGCGATGTATTCAGGCTCCAGATCCCTCGAAGCCGCACGCCCCGGGAACACCCGCACGCCCGCCGCACGAAGCGCACTTTCCTGCCCGTCAAACGCCCCAAACCCTGCCGTCACCACCGGCGGCGACGCAAACCCGCCACTCACATCAATGATGCTCACCGATCCAGCCGGATCAGCATCCGCCGGAGCCGGAGCAGGTGCCACCACCGGCCCAGCCATCTCCCCTTCGTTCGCCACCAGAACCTTCGTCCCGTCCGGCGTGAAAATCAGTTGGTCAGGCACCGCGCCCACCGTCACCGATCCCAGCAACGCTCCCGTCGCCGGTGCAAAGAACGCCACCGTGCCGGGCAATGTCTTGTCAGGACTCGCAATCAGCGTCGCCGCCAGCACGCCATTCTTCACCACCACATGCGACACATCCTTCGTCGTCAGTCCCAGCGCCGTTGGATCAATCGGAGCCAACCGCACCGGCGCACCCGGATTCGTCAGGTCGATCACCTGAATCCCCGCATTCGATGCACTGAACGCCCGCTTCGACGCAGGATCAAAGGCCGGAATCTCCGCCCCGCCCACTCCCGTCGCCGTCCCGTTGTCACTCACGACCACCGATCCCGCTAGCACCGCCGTCAGCGCATTGCTAGGTGCTGCCGCCACCGCCGGAGCCGCCGTCACCGTCACCGTGAAACTCACCTGTTCCGTACCAACCGTGTACGTCAGCACATTCGCCCCCTCCGCCGCCAGCGCAGGATCAAACACCCCGCCCTCAACCCCAGCACCCGCAAACACCCCGCCAACCGGACTCGCGCCAGTCACCGTCGCCAGCGCCAGCGGTGAACCGTCAGCCCGCACACTCAATCCCGCCGTCGCCGCGGCATTCAATCTCACGTTCACCGTCAGTTCATGCACCGTCAGGGTCTGCGACACCTCGCTCGCCACCAGCAGCAGCGCCTTCCCAGTCGGACTGTCCCCGGGAGCCACAAACGCCATCCCTTCAGGATTCAGATCCCCAGTCCGCCGCAACCCGCCCGTGAAACTCACCGCCGCAGGATTCGTCACGTCAAACACCAGCACCATGTGCGACCGCTCCAACCCAAGAAACGCATACGTCTGCGCCCCAATCGTCGCCACCGTCACACCCTCAGGCTCCGGCCCCTTGTTATCGCTCCGCCCATCATCGAAATTCGCCAGAAACTGCGAAGCCATGATGTTCTCCAGCATGTCGCCACTGTCGAAAACGATATCGCCAGCCGCATTCAGAATCGACAACGACCGCCCGCCGTAACTCAGGATCTCATCAATGTCCCCATCGCCATCCGTATCCCCGCGGATCCCCGGCACATTCGAAACCGTCAATCTCCCAAGACTCGCTAGGTTCTTCAACGCCGCCTCGTTCGGAAACACCGTGTCGTCCAGGTCATACGCCACATTACCCACCGTCGTCGTCTCCGCAGGCACAATGAAATCATTCCGGTCATCCCCTTCATTCGCCGTCACATAATAAGTCGCGCCACCCGACCGGTACGCCGCCACCGCATCCGGCATGTACAAACCATACACCGGTTGCCCCGACCGTGGATTCACCAGCGCTACCCCACCCGCTCCGTCCCGGTCACTGAAATCATACTCGCCCGTCGCGAAGTTCTTCTTCCCTAGCGCCTTGATGCTCGTGAACGTCGCCGTGTCAAGATCAAGCACCGCCACCGCATTCGCCTCCTGCAGGGTCACCATCGCCGTCTTGCTGTCCGCACTCACCGCAAAATACTCAGGCTCAAGGTCCCGCGACGGCACACCCCCGGGGAACAACCGAACCCCGCTAGCCACCAGCGTCGCCGCCTGCGCATCAAAGGCCGTGAAATCCGCCGTCGTCACCAAAGGACTCGCAAACCCGCCCGCCACATCCACAATGCTCACCCCGCCCTTCGTCAGGTCATCCACCACATTCCCAGCCGTCTCGCCTTCGTTCGCCACCAGCAGCTTCGTCCCATCCGGCGTGAACGCAATGTGGTCAGGATTCGGCCCCGTCACCGCTGTGCCCAGCAGCGCACCCGTCGCCGCATCCAGAAACACCACGTACCCCGCATCCGTCTTCGGCACCGAGATCACCCCAGCCGCCAGCACCGCAGGCCCGCCCCCTGTCGCCTTCCTCACCGTCACCGACGACACATCGTTGCTCGTCAACCCCGGCACCCCGAGACTCGCCGGAGCAATCACCGACACAAACGCAGGTGCCGCAGGATTCGATAGGTCGATCACCTGAATCCCCGTGTTCGATGACGTGAACGCCCGCTTCGACGCCGGATCAAACGCCGGAATCTCCGCCCCTCCCGTCAGCGGAGCCACATCAAGATCGATGAATCCCTTCACCGTCCCACTCAGCACTCCCGTCGCTGGAAACCTCGACGGCACAAAATCATCATTCACAATCGTCCCAGTCCCCACCGCAGTCCCCAGCACCGTCGCCCCCGTCGTATTCACAATCCCGGAAAGCGTCAGGATCACCGTCTCAGCCGCCTCAATCACCGTATCGCCATTCACCGTCACCGTAACCGTCTGCGACGCCGCTCCACCCGCCGCAAAATTCAGCGTCCCAGCCGCAATCGCCACATAATCCGTCCCCGATGCCGCCGTGCCGCTGAACGCATAATTCACCGCAAACGCCCTATCCGTCACCGTCCGGCTCACCGTGAACACCAGTGACGCCGTCCCGCTGTTCCCTTCCGTCACCGACGCATTCGCCACACTCACCGGATACCCAACCGCAATCACAAAATCCGTGCTCACCGACCCCGGCGGCACCCAGTTGTCCGTCGCCGTAAGTCTCACCGTGTACCGCCCGATGTCCGCCACCGTCGGCGTCCCGCTGAAGGTCCGCGTCCCGGCATTGAAACTCAGCCACGCCGGCAGCGCCGATCCGTCACTCAGCGTCGCCCCGTAAGTCAGTGGATGCCCGTCCGCGTCCGCAAAGGTATTCGCAGGAAACGCATACGAAAACGCCACCGTCACCGGCGCATTCCGCTCGCTGATCGCCGTCGCCACCGTCGGCGCACGGTTCGCATCGTCGTTCTGGATCGTCCCCACTCCCCGCGCATCCGCCAGACTCGCCGCCCCACCCGTCACCACCAGATCCGTCAGATCCACAAACAATGTCTCATCCGCCTCCGCCAGCACATCCCCTTTCACTGTCACCTTCACTGTCTCGCTCAGCGACCCTCCCGCCGCAAATGTCAGGGTCCCGCTCCCCGCCGTGTAATCCCCTGGCTGCACCGCCGTCCCGTTCACCGTCGCCCACTTCACCGTGAAATCCGCCTCGTTCACACTCCGCGTCACCGTGAAACTCAGATCCACCGTCCCGCTGTTCCCCTCCGCAATGCTCACGTCACTGATCGATACCGCGTCGTCCGCGGCAACCTGTCCCGCCATCATCACCCCGCCCGCCATCAGGCCGGCCATAACCCGCAGGACCCTATTTGATCTCAGTCGCTTATTCATATCGTTTGGAAATTGGTGCCGCCCCCTTTTATTTCAGTGAGGCGGCCCGCATCATGTATTCGTACCATTCACCGACAATGTTTTTAAGGTGCCGAAACAGCCACATTAGATGCCTATCTTCCGGAACCGTCGGCCGACCCGCACAACTCCGTGTCAATTCCGACCCCCGCCTCTCCAGTTTTCAATTCCCCATTTCCAGTTTTCCTCCCCCCCGCCCGTACGCGCACAGGCAGTTGACGCCGCTCCTCCCCGTCTGCTATGGCACCGACGGCTCAATCATCCGCCAACCCACCTTACCCCCATGCACCCCGCGTTCCGCATCGCCCTCTTCTGCTGCGCCCTCCAGCCCGTCGTCGCCCACGACGGCGGTCTCCTCCAGCACGCCACCAAACCTCTCCGCCGCTCGCTCGCCGAAGCACCCTTCCCAGTCGTCACCGGCTCCGGTTCCCTCGCCTACCAGACCGTCCCAGGCTGGGGCGCCGTCCCCGGCACCGTCAACATCGGCCCCACCCACGGCGGCGTCGTCGTCGACAAGGCCGGCCACATCTACGTCAGCTCCGATGGCAATGAAGGTCTCTTCGTCTTCAAACCCGATGGCGCCCTCGTCAAAAAAATCGCCCCCGAGTTCTCCGGCATCCACGGGCTCATGATCCGCGAAGAAGACGGCAAGGAATTCATCTACGCCGCTCACCTCCGCTCCAAACACGTCGTCAAACTCGACCTCGACGGCAAGGCCATCCTCAAACTCGGCTACCCCAAGGAAGCCAACGCCTACCCGGACGGCAACGGCTACGCCCCCACCGGCGTCACCGTCGGCCCAGACGGCGCCATCTTCGTCGCCGACGGCTACGGCAAATCCCTCATCCACAAGTACGACGCCTCCGGCAAGTACCTCAAATCCTTCGGCGGCAAAGGCAACACCGACGGCAAATTCGAAACCTGCCACGGCATCGCCCTCGACACCCGCGGCCCCAAACCGCTCCTCCTCGTCTGCGACCGCGAAAACCGCCGTCTCGTCCACATGGACCTCGAAGGCAACTTCGTCGCCGTCATCACCAAGGACCTCCGCCGCCCCTGCGCCGCCACCATCCACGGTGATCACGTCGCCATCGCTGAACTCGAAGCCCGCGTCACCATCATCGACAAAACCAATCAGCCCGTCGCCTTCCTCGGCGACAACCCTGACAAAAGCCTCTGGGCCAAATTCCCAGCCGCTCAGTCCGAATGGAAAGACGGGCTATTCACCGCCCCACACGGTCTCTCCTACGACAAAGACGGCAACCTCTACGTCCAGGACTGGAACCAGACCGGCCGCATCACCAAAATGGTGAAACAAGCCGCTCAGTGACCTCCACCTCCCATCCCTCTCGCGCCGCCGTCCCACCATGGGGCGGCGGCGCTTTTCTTTGGCTCTTCAAACCCCTCTCTCTTCTCGCGTTCCTAGCACTCCCCGCCTTAGCCGACCAACCATGGTCCTTCGACCCATCCCTCTCCCCCTCCCCCATCCGCAACGCCGCCTCTGGCCCGTTCCTCATCCGCGGCACCGCGCCCTCTTCCGCCGCCTCCTGCACAGTCTCCGTCACGCTCTCCACCACCGGCACTTCCTTCTCCGCCCCAGCCACCATCACCGACGGCACCTTCTCTCTCCGCTACCCTGACAACTTCCCTGGTGCCCCGCCCCTCACCCCCGCCCTCCTCTACCTCGACGTCCTCTCCAATCCCAACGCCATCCCCGACGCCGAAGCCCTCCTCGTCATCCACGGCCCCACGCCGCCAGACCTCCCGCTCCCGTTCTCCGACGACGCCATCGACGCCTCCGACCGCCGCGACCAAAACGCCGCTCAGTTCCCGCTCCACCGCGCTCTCACTAACCACTTCCTCCACAGCCGCGCCGCCTCCCTCATGGGCCTCCGCCGCCCGGACTTCGATCTCGCCCAAGCGGACGACCTGACATGGTTCCGCAACCACGCCGCCCTCTACGACTTCGATCACCGCGACCGCGACTGGTCCACCCCTCTCGGCCACCGCCCCGCCCGCGGCTTCTGGCAGGCCGTCTGGAACCGCTGGTTCAATCCCTCCAACAACCACCCATGGGACGGCAATCCCGCCAACACTTCTCCTGACAACTTCCGCCCCTACACGTTCACCAACGACGCCGCTGACCTCGCCGTCCTCTACGCCATGCTCCGCCGCGCCTCCCCAGCCGCCCCGGACCACCGCGACGGTCTCCTCCGCGAGGTCATGGAAAACCTCCTCGCCCTCCAGCACCGCTCCCCTGACAATTTCGCCCTGCCCGACGCCTCCGGCCGCCGCGAACACTACTCGGCAGGCGCTTTCCGCTACGGCATGTTCGAATCCGGTGAATGGCTCACCGAAGGCACCGGCTGGTTCGCCAACCCACGCTTCCGCGACTTCGCACACGGCGGGGTCTTCAACGGCCGCGCCGTCTGGGCCCTCGGCGAGGTCCTCGCCGCCGACCCCCAATCCCCTCTCGCCCCGCGCCTCCGCGACGCCCTCGCCCTCACACTCCGCTTCTGCCTCCACGACGGTCTCGCCCACCGTTACACGTCCCTCACTCCTTCCGGTCTCCCGCTCTGGAATCACCCAGGCGAACACGGCTACCTCCTCCTCGGCCTCACCGCCGCCTGCCGCTCCATCCCGGACTTCCCCATCGCCCTCCATCCGGCAAAACCCCCACGCCCGCTCCGCGACATCACCGCCGACGCCCTCGACGCCCTCACCGAATCCGCCTCCCCCGACGGCTCATGGACCGACTACGCCAACGTCAACGCCGTCAACATCGCCGCCCTCGCCTCCGGCACGCTCGCCCTCCCCTCCCACCCGCACGCCCCCGCATGGCGCTCCGCCGCCCTCAAAGCCACCTCCCTCTGGCTCTCCCTTTCCTCACAACCCGATGACGCCGCCGTCTTCGGCCCGCTCTTCGGCGACCGCCGCGGCAATTCCATGACGTTCCGCCACACCAACGCTCCCGCCCACGCCGACCTCTACGTCAGCGGCCACTGGCTCCACGCCCTCGCCATCGCACACCGCGCCACCAGTCTCCCCGCCGCTCTCGACCGCGCCAACGCCCTCATCGCCACTCTCTGCGGCCACAATCCCCTCCACGTCCGCCTCCTCAGCGAAATCGGTTCCATCAGCAACCGCATCACCGCCCCCGCCAGCCCCGGCCTCCCACCACGCCTCGCATGGGACGCCTACCCGGAATCCACCGCCTTCTTCCAAATCGGTCTCCTCCACCTCCTGCCATGATCGCCACCCCTCATGCGGCATTGGCAAACCCGCCGGACGTGCTTTGATGCGCCCCCATGGAACAAGGGCATCTCGTGCTGGCCGGCGGCGCTGCGATCTTCGCAGTCGCCTCCCTCTTTGCTGGCCACCGCGCCAATAAACGCCGGCGGCTCCTCACCGCTCTGCCCACGTCCTCCGTCCAGGGGGTCTTCATCGGTCTCGTCGAACTCAAAGGCTCCGCCGAAACCGAACGCCCCTTCACCTCGTGGCTCGCCAACCAGTCCTGCGTCCTCTACTCATGGCGCGTCGACGAACACTGGCGCCGCGTCGTCCAGGAATCCTACACCGATCAGAACGGCCGCCGCCAGACCCGCACCCGTGTCGAAACCGGCGTCGTCACCGTCGCCAGCGGCGGCGAATCCGCTTCCTTCTACCTCCGCGATGACTCCGGCGTCATCCTCATCAACCCCGACGGCGCTGAAATCCGGCCGCTCAGTCTCGTTCAGATCACCTGCGGGCCCTCCCATCCTTTCTACTACGACCGCGGCCCCGGCGGAGCCATCCCTAACACCACCATGACCCGCACGTTCGTGGAAACCGGGATCCCTCTCCACACCCAGCTCTTCGTCGTCGGCGAAGCCCGCGAACGCACCGACATCGTCGCCCCAGAAATCCACGCCGCCCCCAAAGCACCCCTCTACCTCCTCACCACCGAATCCGAAGAACAGGTCCTCAGCCGCTACGGCTGGTCCCGCTCCGGCTGGGGCATCGGCGGGCTCTTCGCCTCAGGCCTCGCCGGCTGGGCCCCCTTCCTGAACGACTCCGGCAACCAGGGCCTCGTCACCGCCCTCATCGCCGCCGCCGTCTACGCCTCCCTCTGGCTCCTCAGCTGGACCATCCTCATCTACAATAGCCTCGTCGACTCCAGACACCGCGTCCGTCAGGGCTGGTCGCTCCTCGAAGTCCAGCTCAAACGCCGCGCCGACCTCATCCCCCAGCTTGTCGCCATCGTCGACGGCCTCAAGTCCCACGAACGCGACGTCCAGGAAACCCTCGCCGCCCTCCGCAACCAGCTCGCCGCCACCCCCGACGGTCAGCAAGGCCCCGACTTCGCAGGCGTCGCCTCACAAATCGTCCGGCTCTCCGAACACTACCCCTCACTCTCCGCCACCCCCGCCTTCGCTCAGCTCCAATCCCAGCTCATCGAAACGGAACAGCGCATCGCCCTCGCCCGCGCCTACTTCAACGACGCCGCGTCCGCCTACAACACCGCCATCGAAGTCTTCCCGGACCGGCTCTTCGCCTCCCTCGGCGGCTTCCGACGCATGCCCCTCCTCGAAGCCCACGACTTCGAACGCGCCAACGTCCACGTCCAGCTCGCGTCCTGACAAATCCCCTCCTCACCCGCTGAACGGCAGCACCACCGACAGCAGCTTCGTCACCACCAGCCCGATCACTGACAGAATCGTCAGCAGCACCGTCCACGTCCGCAGGGTCTCCCGCTCCGTAAACCCGCTCAGCCGCGACACCACCCAGAACCCGCTGTCATTCATCCACGAACACCCGTACGCCCCGAACCCGATCGCCAGAAACAGGTACATCGGATGATAACTCAAGGTCGTCGCCGCCATCAGCGGATAAATCATCGCCGACGTCGTCTGCATCGCCACCGTCGCACTACCCTGCGCTATCCGCAGCACCAGCGCCACCACCCACGACAGCAATAGCAAATCCACACTCCGCCCCGCCACCACGTGCCGGATCGCGTCCCCCACGCCCGCATTCCTCAGCATCAGCCCGAACGCCCCGCCTGCCGCCGTGATCAGAATAATCACCCCGGCCGTCTCCAGCGGCGGCCCCATCAGATCACTCACCGCCTCCATTCCTAACTTCTTCTGCCTCATCAGCAGCACAATGCTCAGCAACCCGCCGATCATCAGCGCAATGTTCTTGTTCCCGATGAACTCGAACACCTGATACCCGCCCGCAAACCACCCAGCCTCCACCCCGCCACTCCCCGCAAACTGCGCCCACGCCTTCCCATTCACGAACGCATGCCGCGTGATCTCGAAAAACGACGCCGCACTGATCAGCAGAATCGGCACCACCACCGGCGCAATCGACGCCAGAAACGACGGCAGTTCGCTCTCCGGCCGATCCACCAGCGCCCGTAACCCGCTCAACGGCGCATTCGGAGTCTCCCGCAACGGCACCGGATTCGCCGCCGCAATCCGCTTCATCACAAACCAACCCAACCCCACCGGCACCATCCCCACCAGAATCCCCGCAAACAGCGACACCCCCGCATCCAACCGCAGATTCTCCGCCACCATCAACGGCCCCGGATGCGGCACCGTCATCGAATGCGTCGTCACCCCTGCCCCGCAGATCGCCAGCACATAAAGCACAAAACTCCCGCCCGTCCGCAGCGCCAGCGCCATCGCAATCGGCACCATCAGCATGAACATCGTGTCGAAGAAGATCGGAATCGATAGAAAATACGTCGCCGTCAGCAGCGCCAGCCCCGCACGCTTCTCCCCAGTCACCGCCAGAAACCGCCGCACCACCTTGTCCGCCGCCCCGCTCTGCATCATGCACATCCCTATCAAGGTCGCCATCCCCACCACAATCGACAGCTTCCCCGCCGTCGTCCCGAATTCCTCCGTGCACAACTCCACCGCCCGCAGCAGCTTTCCCTTCCCCGGCGCCTTCGGATCCGCAGGCAGACTCGCCGCCATCACTCCAGCTAACAAGGCCGCCAGTATCAGCGCCAGAAACGCATGCAGCCGCAGCTTCGAGATCGCCACGATCACGAAGGCCACACACACAACCAGTACAACGAATGGCCACCACACAGGTGCCGTAAATGCTATCAGGGGGAGCATGCCGCCGTCATAGGGAATCCCGTCCCACACGGCAATCAGTTTTCCTCGCCCCCTCATCCTCCGGAGCCACGTCAGGGATTTGTCTTGGCACAACACCCCCCGGTTCCCATGCTCTCCCCATGAAGCTCCCCTTCAAACTCCGGCTCCTCCTCGCCGTCTGCGCCGCATCCCTCGCACCCTCCTCCCAAGCAGCCATCAGCGGCGTCGAGGTCCTCGTCGGCGGCCGCTCCAACCTCAGCGGCGAAGGCACGCTCATCCAAGCCACCAACCTCGGCACCACCACGTCCGTCAACGTCCCCGGCGTCGGCACGTTCACCGGTGACACCGGCACCGACGGCATCGCAGGCATCGCCTCCATCGCCACCACCGGCGGCGGCACGCTCAACGCCGCTGACATCGGCAGCGCCATCGACCCGCTCTTCTTCACCGAAACATGGAACAGCGGCGGCACCGGCATGCGCGTCACCATCACCCTCCCGGACGCCGGCGACTTCCTTGTCGAATTCCTCCACGGCGAAGCCCGCAACTGCTGCACCGGCCGCTTCAGCACCGCCACACTCTCCGACGCCTCCGGCACCGTCCCCGTCCCCGAATTCACCATCGGAAACGGCATCGCCAATCAGAACCCGCCCGCCGACGCCGATTGGGTCATCATCCGCGCCGCCGTCCAAGGAGTCTCCACCTTCACCTACACCGTCCCCAACGGCGTCGGCCGCGGCACGTCCATCATGGGCTTCCAGATCCGCCGCACCACCTTCAACCCCACCGATTCCTCACCCTTCATCCGCGAATTCTCCGCCGCAGGCAACACCACCTACAAAGACGAAAACGGCGACTCCCCGGACTGGATCGAAATCTACAACCCCACCGCGAACCCAGTAGATCTCTCCGGCTGGCACCTGACTAACAACACCCTCTCTCCCGACCTCTGGTCGTTCCCCGCCGTCATCATCCCGCGCGGCGCGTCCCTCGTCGTCTTCGCCTCCGGCAAAAACCGCGCCGTCTCCGGCTCACCCCTCCACACCAGCTTCCGCCTCCCCGCCTCCGGCAGCTACCTCGCCCTCACAAACCCTGACAACTCCACCGCCCACGCCTTCGCTCCCTACCCACCCCAACGCGACGGCTTCTCCTACGGCCTCGCCGGATTCGCCCGATCCGCTCCCTCAGCCTTCTTCTTCCCCGCATCCCCAGGCACCGCCAACGGCATCCCGCTTTCTGCACCACTCCCCGCACCGGTCTTCTCCGTCAAAAAAGCCGTCTTCACCGTCTCTCAAGCCGTCTCCCTCTCCACCACCGCCCCCGGCGGCATCATCCGCTTCACCACCGACGGGTCCATCCCCTCCGCCACCTCCACGCTCTACTCCGCCCCTCTCACCCTAACGGCCACCACCCAGATCCGCGCCCGCGCCTTCGACCCAATCTCCGGCGGCGGCGGCGAGGTCGACTCGGCCTTCTTCACCCGAATCGACTCCACCTCTAACCTCTCCGGCATCGCCGCTCCCGCCGCCTTCTCCTCCAATCTCCCCGTCCTCATCATCGAAAACTTCAACGGCGGAGCCATCCCCGGCACCAGTCAGCCGCTCCAGTTCTCCCAGCTCGCCGTCTTCGAACCAGATCCCCTCACCGGCCGCACGTCCCTCAACCGCACGCCTGACAAAGCCATCCGCGCCGGCCTTCGCATCCGCGGCCAATCCAGCTCCGGCTTCCCCAAAAAACAATACCGGCTCGAAACATGGTCCGAAGCCAACGCCGATAAGGACGAATCCCTCCTCGGTCTCCCCGCCGACTCGGACTGGGTCCTCAGCGCCCCCTACGCCGACGAATCCCTCCTCCGCAACCCGCTCGTCTTCGGCCTCGGCGGCGACTTCAACCTCAAAGCCCCCAACACCCGCTACTGCGAGGTCTTCCTCAACACCAACGGCGGCCCCATCGGCAGCGCCGACTACGCCGGGGTCTACATCCTCACAGAATCCATCAAGATCGGCGCAAACCGTCTCCCGCTCGCCAATGTCAGCGACTTCCCTGACAACGACGGCGGCTTCATCGTCCGCCACGAAGCCAGCGCCGCCTCCAAAACCCGCATCACCGGCTGGACGTTCGCGGAAATCCACGACCCAACCACCACCACCGCCCAGTCCACGTTCATCAGCTCATGGATCAATGGCTTCAACTCCGCCCTCCGCTCCCCCACCGCCTTCAATCCCACCACCGGCTACGCCGCATGGGCCGACCCAGCCTCCTTCGCCTCCATGGCCGTCCTCACCGAATTCGTCCGCTCCCAGGACGGCTACGTCCGCAGCGCCTACTTCCACAAGGACCGCGGCGGTAAACTCATCGCCGGCCCGCTCTGGGACTACGACCTCACCTTCGGGGTCTCCTGCTGCTTCAATTCCCACCTCACCGGCGTCGACCCCACCACCGGCTCGGGCTGGCAGTATAACAACGGCTACAACCGCGGCGCCCGCGAAAACGGTCTCGCCGACAACGCCCACGGCTCCACCATGGCCCGGCTCGACTGGACGCGTCTCATGATGGCCGACCCCGCCTTCAGACAGCGCTTCACCGATTCCTATCAACTCCTCCGCCGCGGCCCGCTCTCCAACTCCGCCTTCGCCGCACGCATCGACGCCCTCGCCATCCAGCTCAGCGACAATAACAACGCCACCGATTCCCCGCAGCGCCGCAACTTCCTCAAATGGGGCACGCTCGGCTCCGCCACCACCGGCTTCCAGACCTACCTCCCGCTCAATCTCCGCAACGGCTCGGAAACATGGGCCGCTCACGTCGATTACGTCAAATCATGGGCCGCCCAGCGCACCGCATGGATGGATTCCCAATTCATCCCCATGCCCGTCGCCTCCACCCCTGATGGCGTCGTCCCCCCGGGCACCCGCATCGCCCTAACCGCCATCAATGACATCTACGTCACCCTCGACGGCTCCGACCCGCGCCGCCCCGACGGCTCACCGTCCCCCTCTGCCACGCTCCTCTCTCCCGTCCCCGGCGGCCCGCCCCCATCCATCCTCATCAACACCTCCGCCCACGTCGTCGCCCGCTCCCGCAACGCCACCACCTCCACATGGAGCGCCCCGCTCCACCTCTGGTACCTCGTCGGCAACCCGGCCACTCCCACCTCTCTCATCGTCTCCGAACTCCACTACCACCCCGCCAATCCCTCCCCCGCCGAACAACTTCCTGACAACTCCCTGACCGACGGCGACTTCGAATTCATCGAACTCAGAAACATCAGCGCCACCACGCTCGACCTCTCCGGCGCATCCTTCACCGACGGCATCGCCTTCACCTTCCCCGCCGGCTCCATCCTGCCCCCCGGCAACGTCGTCGTCCTCGTCTCCAATCCCATCGCCTTCGCCCGCCGCTACGGCCCCGCCTCCCTCATCACCGGTCAGTACTCGGGCCGCCTCGACAACTCCGGCGACCGTCTCGAACTCCGCTACCCGTTCGGCGACCCTATCCTCACTTTCTCATGGAACGACTCATGGCACACGCCAACCGACGGCCCCGGCTTCTCCATGGTCGCCCGTCCCTCCGCCATCCCAGTCGATCCTAATCTTCCCGGATCATGGGCCATCAGCCCGGAATCAGGCGGTTCCCCAGGCACCATCACCCCAGGCTTCTCCCTCACCTACTCCAGCTGGCGTCACTCCCACTTCAGCCTCGCCGACATTGCCGCCGGTGGCCTCGCCGACCAATTCGACGACCCGGACCGCGACGGGCTCTCCAATTTCCTCGAATACGCCTGCGCCACCCACCCGCGTCTCGCCACGCCCCACTCGGACCTCCCCTCCGCCGTTCTCTCCCCCACCCCCGGCGATTCCCTCCTCACTCTCAGCGTCCGCCGCCCCCAGCGGGTCCTCGATGTCGCCTACTCCGCCGAGTTCTCCACAGACGCCAACACATGGAACTCGGACGGCGTCATCCCCACCGAAGCCCTCCCCAATCCCGACGGCACCGAATCTCTCTTCTTCTCCCACCCCTCTCCCCTCACCAACCAGCGTGCCCGCTTCGCCCGACTCAGGGTCTCCGCCACGCCCTGACATCTTTTCCCCACTCCGCCGCTTCCACCAAACGCGGACCGCACCTGTCTTGCATCCACCGCCTCCTCCGCGGACGCTCACCCATGCCCTCATCCTCCCGCGCTCACCTCCCGCGGCTCGCCGCCGTCTCCCTCATCACCCTAACTTCCGCATGGGTCCTCCGCGCCAAAGTCGATTCCCCCGGCCCGCGCACCGCCGAAAACACATGGCGCGCCGAACACCGCATCGTCGACCTCCACATGCACATCGATGCCTCCCCGGAACGCTTCGACCGCGCCGTGCGCATCATGGACAAATCAGGCATCGGCATCGGCGTCAATCTCAGCGGCGGCACCGTCACCACTCCCGCCGACGGCTCACCCTCACCCTTCGCCAGAACCAAGCTCCTCGCCGATACCCGCCACCCAGGTCGCTTCGTCCACTACATGAACCTCGACTACGCCGGCTGGGATAACCCCGACTTCTCCTCCAAAGCCGCCGCCCAGATCGAAGAAGGCCACCGCCTCGGAGCCGCCGGCCTCAAGGAATACAAACGCCTCGGCCTCTACCTCCGCGACTCCAAAGACTCCCTCATCGCCATCGACGACCCCAAACTCGACGCCGTCTGGGCCAAATGCGGCAACCTCAACATGCCCGTCTCCATCCACGTCGCCGACCCCCGCGCCTTCTGGCTCGCCTTCGATGACAAAAACGAACGCTGGAAGGAACTCAAGGACCACCGCTCATGGTGGTTCGGCGACCCCGCCAAATTCCCCCCGCGCGAACAACTCCTCGAGGCCCTCAACCGCGTCATCGCCCGCCACCCCAAAACCACTTTCGTCTGCGTCCACTTCGCGAACAACGCCGAAGACCTCGCATGGGTCGACCGCATGCTCGACGCCCATCCCAACATGATGGCCGACCTCGCCGCTCGCATCCCCGAAGTCGGCCGCCACGACCCCGCCGAGGTCCGCCGCGTCTTCACCAAACACGCCAACCGCATCTTCTTCGCCTCCGACTTCATGGTCTACGACCGCCTCATCCTCGGCTCCGCAGGCGACGACGAACGCCCCACCGACGACGACGGAGCCGCCTTCTACGACAAATGCTGGCGCTGGATCGAAACCAGCGACCGCGACTGGGCCCACATGACTCCCATCCAGGGCGACTGGAAAATCAACTCGATCTCCCTCCCTCCAGATGTTAGCCGCAAAATCTACTTCGACAACGCCACGAAGCTCCTCGCCGCTTCCCTCCCGCTCCCCGTCATGAAGGCCGCTCACGCCGCCAGCGTCCCCGAAGGCACAGACTTCTCCCACCCCGCATGGGCCAAGGCCATCCCCGTCCGCATGGAATACTCCTCCTCCAACGCCGCCGCCCACCCAGCCCTCAGCACCACCGTCCGCGCCCTCTGGACCAATTCCCACCTCCATCTCGCCTACGAGTGCCCCTTCACCACCCTGACAACGTTCGGCGGCCCCCACACCTCCGAACGCATCGGGCTCTGGGATAAAGACGTCGTCGAAGCCTTCATCGCCCCGGACCCCGCCAAGCCCAACTCCTACTCCGAATACGAATGGTCACCCGACGGCGGCTGGCTCGACCTCACCGTCACCCCTGACAAAAAAGACTTCGCATGGAACAGCGGCATGTCCTCCACCGTCAACATCGACCAATCCGCAAAAATCTGGCGCCTCGCCGTCTCCATCCCCCTCGCCTCCATCTCCCCAACCCCACCCACCCCAGCCACCCGCTGGAAAATCAACCTCTTCCGCCACGACACGGCCTCCCACACCGGCCTCGCCCTCAGCCCCACCCTCACCAACACCTTCCACACCCCCTCCCGCTTCGCCTCCCTCCAATTCCTCCCACCCACTACCAACTAACCACGAATCCCGCCCATCCCTAGCACCCCTCCAGGGGTGCCGGCCTGTAACCGGGGGTTGAGCGAAGCGACACCACCGGATGACGCGCCCACCCTTCGCGCCTTCGCGTACGCCCGCTCTCCCTACACGCCATTCTCACTTCTCACTTCTCACTTCTCACTTCCCTACTCCCCCCACCCTTCGGGGGAATCGCCTCCCACACACCCACGCCGAAATCACGAGCATCACAAACGCCGCCACCAGAAGCGACACCGCGATGTCCGCAAAGAATCCCGAAAACTGCTCCCGCCCCGGAAACAGACCTCTCCCTATCATCACCCCGACATACCCCAGATACCCGATCGCATCCGCAAGATACATCAGAAACCCAAGATTCCCCCGCTCCCGGGTCAGCGCAATGAACCGCTCGAAAATCGTCGTGTGCACCGCCACATACGGCACATACAATCCAACCCCTAACAGCACCATGTAGGCGAACGGCGGCACCATTCCCCGGCCGTGCCCCCACAACGCCAGCAATCCCACCCCAAGCCCGGCAAGCGACAGCCCCAGCCCCGTGAAAAAGGCCCGGCGGTTGTCCTTCACCAGCACCAGGGCCCCGTTCGCCGCCACCACCACCAGCGTAACCCACAGCTCGGATTGTGTGAACACCGCCGGCTGCGACGCATACCCGAGCCCGGCCCAGATCTCCGGCGCAAAATCCGCCCGCAGGCTCCGCAGCACCGTGATCAGCAGATACGCCACCACAATCCCCGCAAGCCCGACCCCGTGCCGCCGCATCACCGCCAACCGCTCCGCCCCAGTCATCGGCGTCCGCCTCGAACGTGCCGCCTCATCGCTCTCCGTCGGCGGCGGAATCTTCCTTAGCATCCACACAAACACCAGCAGCGGCACCAGAAATACCAACCCCGCCGCAAACGGCATCCAGCGCTCCGGCACTCCACCCTGCAACAGTAGCGACCCGGCCGACTTCGATACTCCGTCCGCAAGGATGAAACTGGCACACAACCCAGCCACAAATACCTCCGTCATACACCGCCCCTCCACAAATCCGAGCACCAGCCCGAAAACCATTCCTAACGCGAGGCCGTTGACAAACAGACACACCGCATCCAGCGGCGCAGGCACCAGCGCAAACACCAGCAGCACCGCGTGCGCGATCCCAATCAACCCCAGCAGCGCCCGCGCTCGTCCCGCTGCCTCCATCTCCGCAATCACTTTGATCCCGATGAACTTCGACACCATGTAGCCCATCACCTGCGCCGTCACCAGCCACGCCTTCGCCCCCGCACCACCATACCCGGCAGCCGTGAACGGCTTCCGGAATCCATACATGCACGCATACGTCCCGAACGCCGCCACCACACACCACATCGTCAGAAACCATGGCCGCGCCATCCACCGCGTGAGCCTCAGGTCGTCACTCATGCCCTAGCAATCACAAGCGTTTTCAGCAGCGGCACGAATGCCTCAAGCCCCGGCGTCACCATCCCCGCCACCTTCCCCATGTCGTCATACCGCCGCACCCGCACCGCGACATCAAAATGCCGCTCCCGTTCAAACTCTCCCGCCTCCTCCTCGTTCATCGGCCCACCCTGCAGCTGCAGGCTCCTTCGCGACGCCTCCGACAACCCGTCACCATACCCCGCCTCCTTCCAGCACAGATAACGCTTCGCCGCCACATGCAGCCGGCACGCATCCGCAATCTCCTCGACAAACAGGCCCTTCAGCTTCTCATAGCCGATGTCCTCATGCCGCGCATCCACTCCTTCATCCGCAATGCGTTCGCCAAGGCGATGACACAGATGCCCGTAATCATGCAGCAGCGCCGCCGCCACCACCTCCTGCCGCTCACCCGCCTCCTCCGCAAACACCGCACACTGCAACGCATGCTCCAATTCAGTCACATCCTCTCCGTAATGCAGGTGCCCGTGCTCGCGATACGTTCGCAGCACTTCATCAAGGGTCGTCGGTTTCATCCAACCCACCCTTGATCCTCGAATGCCTCACGAAAGCACTTTAAGGCAACAACTCCGTGACATTCACCCCTGCATCGATACCGCCACCCTCGCCCATCGACGCGTCGCCGACAGCGCAAATCCTTCCCCCAGCCGCTCCAGCGGCAGCGACGGACTCACCAGACTCCCCCACGGCAGCTCCGATCGCTTCAGAAATGCCACCGCTCGTTCCAGATGCCGCGGCGCATAGTTGTGAAACCCGCGCAGCACCACACAGCCGCGCACAATCGCCTCGCCCGTAATCCCCAGCTCCGATTCAGGATGCACCATCCCGACAAAATGATAGTGCCCGCCCGGTCGCAGCATCCTCAACCCATCCCTCACCACCGAAGGCACGCCCGCCGCCTCAATCACCAGATCCGCACTCTTCGCACGCACGTCTGCACTCAGCACCGCCTCGCCCCCGAACTCCGCCACCCGCGCTAGCCGTTCCTCATCCGTATCCACCACCATCACCCGCCCCACCCCTGCCTCCCTCAACAGCGCACAACCATGCAGGCCCAGCAATCCCGCCCCCTGCACCACCGCCACCCGGCACACTCCCGGCAACTGCTCGGTAACATTCGCCATCGTCGCCAGCGAACAATTCGCCGACGCCGCCACCGCATCATCAATCCCCTCATCCACCTCAACAAGATGCGTGCCCGCACGGAGCACAATGTGCGTCGCATAACTCCCGTGCAGCCCGCTTCCCTCATGCACCGTCGCATGCCCATACTTGAATACCTTCGCGCACTTCTGCGGTAGATCCCACTCCCCGCACGCCTCGCATTGCCCGCAACTGTCCGCAGAACTCCACGTCACCCGCCTCCCCATCCACCTCTCACGACCCGCTCCCGCCGCCACCACCCGCCCCACACCCTCATGCCCCAGCACACACGGCGTCGGTTCCACTCGCCTCCCGGCGTACGTATGCAGATCCGATCCGCAGATCGTCGCCATCGCAATCTCCACCACCAACTCACCCGCCCCAAGCACCTCCGGCACCGGCAGCTCCACCAACCGGATCGGCTCACCCGCCCTATCAAAGATCGCCGCCCGCGCCCTCATGCCCCTCGCGCTTCCAGCCATGCCGGCAGTTCCGCTACACTCTTCAGCACCACGTCCGCTCCAGACTCCAGCAGCCGCTGCTCGGCCTTCCAGATCCGCCCCTGCCGTTCCTCCGCCGACAACGCATCAAGGGCCTCACGCCCCAATCCCACCTCGTTCCCGCACTCGCTCAACCCGATGCACATCATGCCCGCATTGCGCCCCTCCTTCATGTCGGCCGGCGTATCGCCAACCTTGATCGTACCAGCCATCGGATAAACCCCTAGCCGCTCCGCAATCCGGAAACACGCCCACGGCGCTGGCCTTCCCTGCGAAACTTCATCCGCACACACAATCACCTCAGGCACCACACCCGACGCCCGAGCCACCGGCTCCAGCACATCCATCATCGCCCGCGTGTACCCCGTCGTGCTCCCGATCCTAACTCCGCGCTCCCGCAACCAATCCATCGCCTCCACCACCCCCGGAATCGCCGCCCCGTACACCGGCAGCTCCGCAGGCAGCAACGCTGCAAAATCATCGTAAATCACCTGCACCAGCGCCTCGTCAGGCTCACGACCCAATTGCCGCCGCACCCTCTCCGCCACCTCCGGATAATGCAGAATCTCGCGCACATGGTCCCGCTTGTGCGATCCCATCGGCCCCCGCGCCGTCTCATCGCTGATCGGCAGCCCCGCGTTCTCAAACGCCCGGCAGAACGCCGCCAGCGGCGCACAGCACCCGAAATCCACTAGCGTTCCGGCCCAGTCGAAAATAATCAGTTCAGGCAGTTTCATGTGTTCCATGATTGAATTGTTCTCATCGCCAGCCCCCAGCTCAGCGTCATCCCCAGCCCTCCCATCGCCGTCACCATCGTCACCCGCTCCCGCGGCTCAAGCACCACCTGCGTCTGCCCTATCCGACTCTTCAGATACGTCCCCTGCCAGCGCATCGCGATGCGCAGATCAGGAATCACCGCAAAGTCCCTCAGCGCCCCCAGAATCAACTCGTCCACCTCCGGCCGGCTCCCCACCGGAAGATCCATGCCGTACTCGTGCGAATCCCCTAGCGTCAGCGTCCCGTCGTGATGCTGCGCCGCGATCACATGCACTCCCCACCGATGATGCTCCGGAAGTTCCGCCTCCAGCCGACTCCGCAGCTTCGCCGTGCTCGGACAATCCCGGAACGCCGGATAATGACACAGCGTCAGGTCACTCACAAAAATCGCCCCGAGATCAAATCCCCCCGGCTGCGGCACCGTCCGCATCATCTGCAACCGGCACGGCTGAATCTGCGCCGCCTCCAGTTCCTGCGGAAAAAACAACCGCATCTCCTCACCCGCAGCAATCACCAGCCGATCAAACCCGAACGTCCGCCCATCCGCCGTCTCCACCCGGTCCTCATGCACCCTCACCACAGGCACTCCAAAATGAAGCTCCACCCCCAGCCCACGCGCATATTCAGTCAATGCCGGAATCGCCGTCGGCGTGTGCACCACCGCTTCCTCCCGACTCAGCAGCGCCCCGCGCAATCCGTCAGGATTCGCCGCCGGAAAACGCCCCACCACTTCCCCGGCCTCCAGCAACTCAAAATCCCCGCGCCCCCCGCCAAACTCGTTCAGCACCCCCCACGCTTCCTCCCGGTACGCCAGACTCAAAGATCCCTGCCCACTGATCCAGATCCCAGCCGCAGCCGCAATCTCCTTCCAGCGCTTCACCCCGTACAACGCCTGGTCCCGCTCCGGCCCAAACGCACACCCGATCGGCCACAACGTTCCAAAATTCCGCACCGACGCACCCAGCGCCCGACCATCCCGCTCCAGCACCGTCACCTCATACCCAGCCTCCCGCGCCGTCACCGCATGCGCCAACCCAATCACTCCCGCACCAATGATGAGAACTCGCTGTGTCGCCATGAAAGTAGGTTTGCCTCCCCACCTGTGCCCCGCCTCCCGCCATTGTCCAGCGCCGAACACCCCGAACCCCAATCCGCCCCAGCAACACAACCAGTTCCCCGTCCCCCCACACGCATCCCGCAGGGATGCCGGCCTGTAACCGGTGGTTGAGCAACGCAACACCACCGGCTTGCCGCCCCCAACCCACCACAAATCCCCCCATCGCCCCCCCGCTCCCGCGACACCACCGGTTCCGGCCCACAACCCACCACACGCATCCCTCAGGGATGCCGGATGGTAGCCGGTGGCGAAAGCCACCGGTCTAGCAAACAAATTGAACCCCGCCCCGGCAGGGGCGGCGGACCCAATAACCTCCTGCGCCTCCACTCATGCCAATGTCGTCCACCCACTCTCCCGACACGCCATTCCCACTTCCCACTTCCCACTTCCCACTTCCCACTTCTCACTTCTCACTTCTCACTTCCCACTTCCCACTTCCCTAACTCGGCTCCAGCGCCCAGAGCGCCAGCGTACAAGCCCATGCTTCCTCCAGCGACATCGACTTCATCTCATGCCCCGGCCCCCATGAGTCAGTGTAATAAATCCGCGAATTCGCCCCGTCATACCCAACGATGAC
>JAIXVE010000087.1 GCA_027483175.1 Verrucomicrobiaceae bacterium
CCTCATCATTGATCGACTGCGCCCACGGCATCGTGTCCGCAGGATTCTGCCGCATCACTTCATACGTGTACTTCTCAATCGGTCGATCCAGATGCGGCCCCGGCGGCTGACTCGCCAGCCGCTGCGCCGCCGCATTCCGATCATATTGAATCCACCGCCCGAAAATCCGATCGTAGTAGTCCCCTTCCCTCTCCTTCGCCGGCAGCGATCCCACCCAATTCAGCGCCTCCTGTGGATTCACCCGCGCCCACGATTCCGCCAACTCCACCCGCGCCGGCCCAATGTTCTCCTTGTTCGTCACACTCCGCTCCATCCAGTCCTTCGCTCCCGCAGGATCATAACGCGCCCAGCGGACAATGATCCGATTCAGCGCCATGTCCCGCATCTTGCCCGAAGGCTGCCGCTCCGCCCACGAATCCAGCCGCTCAACCACCCGCGCATACCCGATCACAACCTCAAAACATCCGCCCGGCTCACCCATCTCCACCGCCACCCGAATCTGGCTCCGGCGGTAGGGTTCGAACCTACGACCTAGTGGTTAACAGCCACCCGCTCTGCCGCTGAGCTACGCCGGATCACCGCGCAATCACTCGGACTGCGAAGGGCCGTCATGTAGGAAGGGAGGACTCCCTTTGCAAGTGCTTTTTCGGAGATTTCGTCACTCGCCCCGACCAAAAACAGAACAGGCGGAACCACCAAAGGTTCCGCCCGTCCGAATACGTGAATCTGATCAACCAGCAGCCGCTCAGGCGCCCGCTTGCTCTCCCTCAACCACAAGCACGCGGAGAGGCACCGTCGACTTCACATCCCCATTGAAGGAGATCTCGAAGAAATACGTCCCGCCCGTCTCAAACCGCAGCGGCTGGAAGTTGAGGATCATGTTCCGCGTGATGAAATCCGTGCCTTCAGGAAGCCGGATGTCCACGCTCGCCTGCAGCGGCTGCATGATGTCCTTGCTGTCGGCATCGATCATCCGGATCGTCATCTGATGCTCCCCCTCATCGGCCTGCCGGAAGCAGACACGCAAGGCAAGAGCACATTGAGGGTGAACAATCGGCACCGCACGCGAGCCGATCGTATCGAAGGTTCCGAGCAGACACAACTTGCTGTTGTAGTCCATCGCGGAGTCACAAAGGGTAGCTACCTGAATATCCATGGGGCGGCGGTTTTAAGGCGTTCGCCCTGGCAATGCAAGAGAAGTTTGCCGGATTGCCGGACCCACTCCCCCACCGGACACTTCCAACTTGCGGCCAACCCATTTCCAGCACACCGCAACCACAGACCATGCTGCACAACATCCAGCTCAACGACCTGCCCGCCGACGGCAGGCTGTTCGAAGGAGAAATCCGCATCGATTGCTTCGCAGTCGAAGGCCCCGGCGCACCCCGCTTCAAGCCCCCCCTCAACTTCTCCCTCAACGTCCGCGTCGACGGCCCGGACATCATCGTCGATGGCAGCATCTCCGCCCTCTTCGATCTCCAGTGCGCCCGCTGCGCCGCATGGTTCCCCTACGACGCAGGTCAGGACGAATTCGAAGCCATCGAACCACGCGACGGTGCCTCCACACTGGACTTGACAGCACTCATGCGGGAACATACACTGCTCGCCCTCCCAGGCTACCCACGCTGCGAGGAGTCAAACGTTGAATCCCGCGTCTGCCCCGAGGCCGACCGGTTCGCGCCAGACAGTGACTACACACCACTGTCGGACGATGAAACCTTGACTCCACCGCAACGTGATGTTTGGGGAGCGCTGGACCGGATCAACCCGGATCCCGGCTCGCAGGACCCGCCGAATTCATAATCCACTCCACTTCACTCCCTTTCCGCCATGGCCGTTCCAAAGAGACGCTCCTCCCGCAGTAAGCAGAAAATCCGCGCCGCTTCCAAAGCGTGGAAAGCTCCGCTGCTCAAGACCTGCCCAGAATGCAATGCCGCTGTGCCCGGTCACATCGCATGCCCTTCCTGCGGCACTTACCGCGGCCGCAAGGTGCTCGTGATCAACGAGATCGCCTGATCCCGCAGAACTTCCCCACGCTTGCGTGGATCGCCGCCGCCCCCAACTCGGGTGCGGCGGCTTTTTTGCGCCCGGATTCCATCACCGCCGCCCCAACCTCCCTCGCCTTCCCACCCCATGCCGATTGATCTCCGTAGCGACACCATCACGCAACCCACCCAGGCCATGCGCGCCGTCATGGCCGCCGCCCCCGTCGGCGACGATGTCTTCGGCGACGACCCCACCGTCAAACTCCTCGAAACCCGCGTCGCCGAACTTCTCGGCAAGGAAGCCGCCCTCTTCGCCCCCTCGGGCACCATGGCCAATCAACTCGCCCTCCGCGCCCTCGCAGACTCCGGCGACGAGATCCTCATCGACGCCAACGCCCACATCTACTACTACGAAGCCGGTGGCCCCGCCGCCTTGTCCGGCATTTCCTGCCGCTGCCTCCCCGGCATCCGCGGCATCTTCACCGCCGCCGACCTCCAAGTCGCCCTCCGACCGCCCGATCAGCACTTCCCGCCCTCAAAAATCGTCTGCGTCGAAAATACCCACAACCGCGGCGGCGGCAGCATCTGGCCCCTCCATCAACTCCGGGAAATCGAAACCGTCTCCCGCCACCACGGCCTGAAACTCCACCTCGACGGCGCTCGCCTCTGGAACGCCTCCGCCGCCACCGGCATCCCCGAACACGAATACGCCGCCCCCTTCGACACCGTCAGCGTCTGCTTCTCCAAAGGCCTCGGCGCTCCCGTCGGCTCCGCCCTCTGCGGCCCACGCGACATCATCCAGCGCGCCCGCCGCTTCCGCAAAATGCTCGGCGGCGGCATGCGCCAGTCCGGCATCCTCGCCGCCGCCGCACTCCACGCCCTCGACCATCACCGCGCTCGCCTCACCGACGATCACGCCAATGCCCGCGCCCTCGCCGACGGACTCGCCTCCCTACCCGGCATCACCATCGATCCCACCTCCGTCGCCACCAACATCGTCCTCTTCAACCTCCCCCCCGGCACCGCTCCCCAATTCGTCTCCACCCTCGACGCCGCCGGCGTCCGCATGCTCCCCTTCGGCCCAGACACCATCCGCGCCGTCACCAGTCTCATGGTCACCGCCGACGACATCGCCACCGCCCTCCACATCATCTCCTCCACCCTCAAATCCTCCCGCTGACCACCTCATCACCGAAAATCTCAACCCCATCACCGACGGCTTCAATCCCCGCCCCTCCTCAACCCCACCGCCGCCATGACCAGATTCCACCTCGCCGCCGCCGTCGCTGCCCTCGCCGTCCCCTTCGCCGTCGTCCAGTTCCTCCAGAATCAGCAGCTCAAGGCAACCCTCGACGCCCGCCAGTCCTCCGCAACCCATCCTGACAATTCCAAAGCCACTCCGCCTCCCTCCACCACCCAACCCAACGCCACCACACCAACCGCCTCAACACCCGCCTCCCTGCGCGACATCCTCGCCCAGAAGGACCCCATGCGCCGCATCCAGTCACTCCTCGACTTCGTCAGCCGCATCCCCAGAGACGGAATCGCCGCCGCCATCTCCGAACTCCAGCAGGGAGCCCCGGAATGGGACCGCGAAACCAAAATGATCATCCACCTCCTGCTCACCCGCTGGGCCGCAGAAGACCCGGACGCCGCCATCGCCAGCCTCAACACCATCGAAGCCTCCAAACGCGGCGAATACGCCAGCAGCATCCTCGCCAGCATCGCCGCCAACGACCCGAAACGCGCCGCCGCATGGCTCGACGACCCCGCCAACGCCCTCGTCGACTTCCCCCTCATCGGCCACATCCTCGCAGGCTCCGTCGGCAAGGAATGGGTCCGCCAGGACCCGGACGCCGCCCTCGCATGGGCCGCCACTCTGCCCGAAAACCAGCGCGCCGGCGCCTACTTCGGAATCCTCGGCACCCTCGCCGCCTCAGACCCCGCCAAGTCCGCCGACATCGCCGCCAGTCTCCCTAGCAGCTCCGATAAAAACAAACTCCTCGCCGACATCGGCACCGCATGGGCTCGCCGCTCTCCCGACGAGGCCCTCGCATGGGCCACTTCCCTCGAAGGCCCCGAACGCACCACCGCCATGCGCGGCGCTCTCGGCTCATGGGCCACCACCAACCCCGCCAAAGCCGCCGAATACATCCAGTCTCTCCCGCCCGACTCCGTCACCGGACCGATCCTCGAATCCGTCGCCGAACCATGGACCGTCTCCGCACCCAAGGACGCCGCCGCATGGGTCATGGCCCACCCTAACGAGGCCGCACGCAACGACGCCATCGGCAATGTCATGTGGAACTGGACCAAGCAGAACCCCGCCGAAGCCTCCACATGGCTCACCAATCAACCCGCAGGCCCAGCCCGCGACGAAGGCATCGACGGTCTCGCCCTCGCCACTTTCGACAACGACCCCGCCGGAGCCCTCACATGGGCCGCCAGCATCTCCGACGAAACCCACCGCGCCCGCTCCGTCGGCATCGGCATCGCCGCATGGGTCAAACGCGACGCCTCAGCCGCTACCGCATGGGCCGCCCGCAATAACATCACCCTCCCAGCCCCGGCCGGAAACTAACACATCCACACCCCACCATGCGCAGCGTCACCATCACTCTGCTCCAGATGTCCACCCCGGACGCCTTGCGCCCCACACCCTGCCCGGACCCCGGCTTCTCCATCCGCGAACGCACCACCCCCGACGGCACCTTCAACCGCTCGCTCTACCTCGCCGTCGGCTCGCCATGGCAATGGACCGACAAAGCAGGCTGGTCCGCCGATCAATGGCACACCTACGCCTCATCCGATTCCCTCAGAACCTTCGAAGCCTCATTCAATGGCGCCCTCGCAGGCTACTTCGAACTGCGCCCCGATGCCTCCGGCGGCATCGAAATCGCCTACTTCGGCCTCCTCCCCGATTTCACCGGCCGCGGTCTCGGTGCCTTCATGCTCTCCTTCGCTCTCGCCACCGCATGGGAATCCTCCCCGCAACGCGTCTGGGTCAGCACCTGCTCACTCGACCACCCAGCCAGTCTCCACAACTACCTCGCCCGCGGCATGTCCGTCTTCCACACCGAAACCAAACCACTCCCGCCTCCCTAATCATCACGACGGCACCGCCGGAAGCCGCAGCGCAAACTCCGTCCACTCGCCATCCGACCGCACCAGCTCCAGCTCCCCGCCCTGCGCCCTCGCCAATCCCTGCGCAATATTCAAACCCAACCCGTGTCCCTTCACGTCCTCACCCGACGCCGCACGGTAGAACCTGTCAAATAAATGCGCCCGGTGCTCCTCCGGAATCGCCGGCCCAGTATTCGCCACCCTGACCGAAACCCCGTCCGGACCAGCACCCCCCGAAATCACAATCCGCCCGCCTTCTCCCGCGTACTTCACCGCGTTCTCCCCGAGATTCTGCAGGATAATCGCCACCCGCCTCGCATCCCCCAGCGCCGGCAGCACCTCAGGCAACTCACTCACAACCTCCAATCCCCGCGCCCCCGCCTGCACCTCCACGTCATCCACCACAGCTCGACCCAACTCCGCCAGATCAATCACCGCAGGCTCCAGCTTCAATCGCCCCGCATCAATCTGCGCCAGCAGCAGCAGATCAGATGTCAGGGTCGTCAATCGCCGCGTCTGCTTCATCAATCCCTCTAACTCCACTGCCACTCCCGCCGGCAGTCCCGGCTGCGCCATCAGCCCGTCCAACCCCGCCCGCATCACCGCCAGCGGGGTCCGCAATTGATGCGACGCATCCGCTGAAAACCGCGCCGCACTCGCATACGCTCGCTGCAATCGGTCAAACGAACGGTTCAGCACCTCCGTCATCGCCGCAATCTCACTGCTCGCATCCAGCAGCGGCAGTCTCGCCTCAGGATTCGACGCATCAATCCGCTCCGCCGCCGCACTCAGCGCCGCCACCGGCCGCAACGCCCGGTTCCCCAGCAGCCAGCCCACCCCGAACACCACCACACCCATCACCGGTGCCACCATCAGTGTCGCATTCCGCAAATCCTCCTGCATCGCCTCGATCGTCCCCAGTCGCGTCCCGATGTGCACCTTCAGAAACCCATGCTCAAACGTCCCGATCCGGCTCTCCCGGTCAGCAATCATCACCGTCGCATGCTGCTCCTGAATCCCTGACAAATCCCGCCCGCGCAGATTCGCCGACCGGTAAAGCAGTTGCCCCTCCGGCCCGTTGATCTGCAGATACCGACCCCGCAGCACCGCCGGCACTAGCCGCTCGGACACCGGCTTCCGGAAATCCTGCGGCGCTCCACGGAAGTTCTCAATGTCCCGGAACAATTCCTCCGCATTCCCCGCCAGTTGCTCATCCAGCTCCTTCAATTGCGTCCGGTACACCAGCGGCCGCAGCACCAGCAAGCCCATCCCTAGCGCCGCCACACTCAGACACGCCGCCGCCAGCCCGAACCTCGTCCTCAGCGACCACCGCTTCATGGCACCCTCAACCGGTAGCCCGCCCCGCGGACAGTTTCAATCACCGGCACCCCCGCCCCGCCTTCCAGCTTCTTCCTCAACCGCATGATGAATATCTCCACCGTCCGCGTGTCATACTCATGCTCCCGCTGCCAGATCCGCTCGCAGATCTCATCGCGCGAAAACGTCCTCCCAGGCTCGCTCAGCAGAATCTTCAGCACTTCCATCTCACGAGGCGACAACGCCACCGTCTCCCCACTCACAACCACCCGCCGCGCCCTCACATCCATCGTCAGCTCGCCCGCCTGCAGCACATCCGACTTCTCCACCGGCACCCCGCGCCGCCCCAGCGCCTCCACCCGCGCTAGCAATTCCTCCATCGCAAACGGCTTCGTCAGATAATCATCCGCACCCGCCTTCAATCCCTGCACCCGGTCGCCAATCTCCGCCCTCGCCGTCAGCATCAGCACCCGCGACCCCGAACCAGACTTCCGCAATCGCTGCATCACCTCGAATCCATCCATCCCCGGCAGATTCACATCCAGCACCACGATGTCAAAACGCCCGCTCAGCGCCTGCTTCAACCCAGCAGGCCCGTCCGCCGCATGCGCCGCATCATGACCCGCTCGCGTCAGCGCGCGCACCACGTGCCCCGCAAGGGCCTCTTCGTCTTCAATCACAAGGGTGTTCATCGGCAGCTCCGTCAGTTCACGTTCCCTCCATCCAATCAGCTTCCCCTCCCTCCCGCAATCCCCTCGACGTAACCAAATGGATGGATTTCAAACACGCACCCGCCCTCACGGCCGCGGTCTGCTCACCGACAGCCGCATGAACCGCATCGGTCCCGCGGCCGTACTCACCGTGTCACGCGCACGCAGCATCACCCCGGAACTGCTCACCACCGACGCCGCCGTCCAGGTCCGCAGATCACCACTCACCTGAACCGCCACCACCGCATCCTTCGGCCGCAGCGGACTCATTGGCACCTGCATCCACTGATATTGCGCCCCACCCACAGCTTCAATCCCATGCTGCAGCCACCCCGGCGCTGATCGATACGCCGGGTCCAACCCCAGCGCATACTCAACCTCATCCGCCAGTCCGTCGCCATCACTGTCCACCCCGGTCCCCGGAACCCCCACCGTCAGCGACACCGCCGCCGGCAGCGACTCCCGGTAACCACTCGCATCGCTCGCCGTCCACGTGAATCCATCCGCTCCGCTGTATCCAGGCTCAGGATAATACACCGCCGACATCCCGCTCACTCCCACCGTCCCATGCTGCGGCTGCTGCACGATCCGAATCACCGGAGCCGTCCCGCCCGCCGGCAGCAACACCGCCGTCGGACCTTCCCCCGCCACCGCCTTCGCCATCCCTGCCACCGACGGCCTCAGCCGACTCGTCGCATTGCTGCTGGACGGCCCATTGTGACATTCATAACACCCCACCTCAACCCCGCGCACCAACGCTAGCGTCCCGTACTTCGTGCTCAACGTCCGGTCCCCGAACGCCCTCGAAAGCACCGTCCCCCGGTAATCCTTGCCATGACACTTCTGACATTCCACCAGCCCAACCGCCCGCGCATCGTCCGCATGCTCCCGCGCCCACGCATTGCCAGTCGGATGCATCCCGTGCGGCCCACCCGCCACCGTCACCGGCATCGCCGCATGACAAGCCGTACACTCCGCCAGCACCCCCACATGACCCTGCAGCGCCACCGCATGAAGATTGTCATTCCGATGTGTCGCCGGAAACTCCGCATGCGTCGACCCATGACAAGCCGAACACTGCAACCCGCCATGCCCGCTCGAAAAACGGTACAGCGACTTCCCCGCCGCCGGGGTGTCCGCATTCGTCGCAAACCGCCGATTCTCAGGCTCCCGCATCCGGCCCGGCGCAGCAAACGAACTCAGATACCGGATCAGCCCGTCATTATTCACCGCATCGCCACTGTGACACGACTGACATGTCGGCTCGTCCAGCCAACCCGTGCGCGTCTCCGCACCCACATCGCCCATCCCCCCGTGACAACTCTGACACTGCATCGCCATCGCTCCATCCGCAGCCACCGCCGCCCCCATCGCCCCACGCAGACACTTCGTCGCTGAACCCGGATGACACTGATAACACGCCGTCCGGCTCGCCGATGACCCTAGCGGCAACCGGTCGTCAGGATTGATCACCGTCGCATGCTTCGCATGCATCGACCGCGTCAGCGGAGCCACCCCCGGATACCCTCCCGTCCCCAGCGCCTCCGACGCATGACAAACCGCACAAAGCACCGGCGTCGCCCGATGCACCGCACTCTCATACAGTCCCTCCGCAGCGAATCCCTTCGCCGCCAGCGCCGCCGCATAAACCGCAGAACCCGCACTCCGTTCATCATGCAGGCGCAGAATATTGAGACGGGAATCCCTCCGGCCATCCGTCTCGTGCACCCACCCACCAGCAGGCTCTCCAGCTGGCCCGGACCCGGACGCATGGCAAGCCCGGCAATCCATCTCGTCCGAAACCGGCAGCACCACATCCGCCTTCGCTAACACCGTACCCGCCGCATTCCGCGCCGTGATCCTCATCAATGGATAGGGATTGCGCCGCCCCGCATCATCCACCGGCGTGATCGGAATCCCCGCCGCCTCAAACCACCGCATCCCCCCTCCCCACGTCATCCCCTGCGGCACATTCCCCACTCCAGGCATCGCATTCCCCGCCAACCCCACCTCCGGCCGCAGCACCAGCCCATACCCGCCACCCGCATACTGCCAGAAGTTCGTCTTCCCCGCTGAATGCGTGTTGATCGATCCGTCAGGGTCCGCCGCCGCCTCGTACGTCAGCCGGACCCCCGCCGCCGCAGGATCGACCACCAATCGCCCGCTCTGATCGAGCAGCTGCGCATTCACCGTGTTGAACGGCGGCAGGATCGAAAACACCGAGTAGTCGTCGTCCATGCAGTGCATCCCCAGATTGTTCCAGGCCGTCAGGGTCCACTGCCCACCCCCGGCACCCGCCCGGCACAAAACGCCGATCAACACACCTAGCGTCATCACGGTGGTTCGAATGTTCATGGCTCATGGTTTTCAGGGGTTCACTCAACGATCAATACTCAGCGCAATTCCAGCACCCGCCCTCACGGGTGGCTCAGCCGGAAAAACCGCCGCGGCCCAACTGCCTCCACCAGCGCCGTCCATCCATTCCCCTTCGGCTCCACCAAAGCTCCGCTCGGACGCCATCCCTCCGCACTCACTCCATCACTCTCCTCCAGCACCCAGCCCTCCGCATCCGCCGCCCACGTCAGCCGGATCCGCCCACCAGACTCCACTCCCACTCCCAGCACCGGCACAAACACCGCCGTCAGCACCCGGTCACTCGTCACCGCAAACGCATACTCCGCCGCCCGACTCACCTCCACTCCGTCCTCAAGCCACTTCACAAACTGAAACCCGTCAGCCGCCACCGCCCGCACCGTCACCGCCGCTCCATCCGCACTGAACCCACCACCGCTCACCGTCCCGCCACCAGAAGGAGCCGCCCCGACACTCACATTCCACGAGATCCCGCCGCCGCCGAACGTCGCCACCAGATGCCGCACCGGATTCGCCTTGAATTGATACGCCGCCTCCGTGCTCACCACCACTCCGTTCTCCTTCCAACTCAGAAACGTGTACCCCCGATTCGCCGTCGCCGTCACCGTCACTTTGTCCCCATCCTCAAACGTCCCCGCCACCACCACCGTGCCTCCCTGCGGCGGACTCGCCTCCACCGTCACCGGATAAACCCTCACAAACCGCGCCGTCAGGGTCCGCGCGGCCCCGACCGTGAAACTGTACACCGCCGCCGTGCTCACCGTATTCCCATTCTCCTGCCAGCGCTTGAACTGATACCCCTCATTCGCCACCGCACGCACCGTGCAGACCGATCCCGCCGCCAGCGTCCCTCCCCCGCTCGTCGTCCCGCCCGCCGTCGGGCTGCTCAGCGTCGCAATCGTGCGCATTCCGCCGTCGACCGTAAAGTTAGCCACCAGCACACGGTTCGCCGCCGCCGCAAAACTGTAACTCGCCGTCGCACTGACAACCGTCGCGCCTTCCGTCCAGTTCGTGAACACATAACCACCAGCCGCCACCGCCGTCACCGTCACCATCGTCCCCTCATCCTTGCTCCCCCCGCCGCTCACCGTCCCCCCAGCCACCGGCACCGCCGACGTCTCGATATTCCACATCGGCACACCCACCGCAAACTTCGCCACCAGCGAATGATTCACGTCCATCACAAAGCGGTGCGTCGCCTCCACACTAACCACCTTCCCCCCTTCCTCCCAGCCCACAAACCGATACCCCGCCCCAGCCACCGCCGTCACCGTCGCCATCGCTCCCACCGCATACGCATCACTCCCAGTCACCGTCCCGCCAGCCAGCGGCTCCGCCACCGTATCCAGCACATAATGCGGTGCCACCTCGCCATCCGCCCCACTCACCGTCAGGGTATACGTCTTCGCCTTCTCCGGCGTCGTCTCATCACTCGCCGTCACCGTGAACGTGAACACGCCCGCCTCCTCAGGCGTCCCCGACAACACCCCAGCCACCGCATCAAAACTCATCCCCGCAGGCATCGCCCCCGACACCCGGCTGCTGAACGGCACAACCCCCGCAATCACCACCGTCCGCGGCGCATACTCCTCACCCAACACCGCGTCACTCACGTGCTCCGCAAGCCCCACCCCTGCCTCTACATCCACCGCAGCCATCTGCGCCCCCGTGTACTCACCCACAACCTCCACCCCGCTCAGATCCGTCAGCACGCCATTCACTTCCTTCACCCCAAGGCCATGCACGCCGTCAGGTGCCACCGAATCACACATCGCTTCCCCCGTCTCGACATCCACCGGCCCATTGTAACGGTAGAACTCATAACGCCGCGTCACCACTTCATCCCCCTGCTCCAGCGCCTCCGGAGCCGCTTCGTGATTCCCGTTAGGCCCGCCATCCACCTTCGCAAACTCCGTCTGCATCAGTTGCCACTCGGTCTCCACTTCGTCCGGCTCGCCATTCCGCCAGTTCTTGTCATTCGGATCGTCAGGATCATCGGAAACCAGATCCCGCAGCTTCACCTCCCCGTTGTTGTGCGTCGTCGTCCGAATCTCCTTCACCCACACCGGCTCCCCGAACTCCTTCACCGGCACCTCCGCAGGCTCCGGAGGCTGAATCACCGCCTGCACCTGCGCCGGCGCCGCAGCCACCGGAGGATAATACACAAACACCGGCGTCGCCACCTGCACCACTCCCCCGTTCACCAGATTGCCCGCCCCGTCATCCACCAGCCAGTGATAACGCACCGCCGTCGGTGGCGTCATGTACCCCACCCCGAAATGCTCGCCCCCGAAATTAATGCTCGGATTCGTGAACATATGCCCGTCCGTCGCCGCAATCGGCCCCGCCGGAATCGCCGTGTACGACGCCCACGTCCCATCCGCATTCTTCCGGCTCGCCCACCGGATCACACACTTCGGATGCCCCGCCACACTGTTATCCTCCGTGATCTTCGGCACGCCGTAATGATTGTAATCATACGTGTAGCTGATGTCCGTGCTCCGGCAGTCATCCAGCTCGATCTCGAACCCATGACACTTTTTGCCAGTGTCGTTCACCGTATCGAAGTTGTTAATACTGCCGTACGCAATGCTCGCGCGGCCCCGCCCCGCAGAGCAGGCCAGCAGCAATGATAGGATCCATGGCCTCATGTTCATGATTTCAGATTGGTTGCTAAGTTTGATTCAATGTCCGTCTCGTCTCCACCGTATGCAGGCACGGTCGTCCTCAACCCGTCAGAGCCCCCCGTCCGGGCGGGCCTTCGGCATCCTCGCTCTCGCTACTCCCGGATCCAGACGCTAACCCTCCCTGCGGCGGGCTCGGGTTCCCGCCGCAGGAGAGGGCATCGCCTCACAAGGACGCCGGCAGCAACCCAGTGAAGAGGTCCGTGTCCCCTTTGCGGATCTTCACCGCCGCCCCAGCGCTCGCGAAGTCAAGCATCAGCTCCCCGCGCGCCGCATCAGGCTCGGTATCCCAGCGCAGCTTCGCTTTGCCACCGGAACTCACCAGCACCCCGCGCACCACCCCGTCAATCAGCACCGCATACTCCCCATCTCCTAGCGCCTCAGCCTCAATCTCAAGGCTGACAATCCCAGCCACCCCGAAGTCCGCAGCAGCCGTCACCACCGCCGCCACCGGCGCTTCCGCCGTTCGCGTCAGGACCACCGCCCCGGCCGGCGTCGCGCCACCGTCTCCATCCTCACCATCCGCCACCCCCGGTCCAGCCGCAGGCACATTCCCCGTGAAATACACCGCCTCACCCTGCACAATGCTCACCGGCAATCCCGCCGCCGCAAAATCCAGCGGCAGTCGCCCTTCCGATATCTTCGCCTCGGTATCCCAACGGACTTTACCCTTGCCTCCCGACACCGTCATCACCGCCCGCTCCTCGCCACCAATCATCACCGCATAACTCCCCGTCGGCAGATCCTCCACCTCCAACTCCAGCGACACCACCCCGGCACCGCCAAACTCCGCGTCCAGCTTGCCCTTCGCTCCCACCGGCGCAGCAGGTCCCGGAATCAATCGGTCAGACCCAGGCGTCACCACCACCCCACCTCCAGTCGGCGCATCCGGAGGCAGCGGCACCGTCCCCGCAAAATAAACCACCCCAGCCCTCCCGACCGTGATCGGCTTCCCAACCACATCAATCGTTAGGTTGATCTCATCATGGTCGTTCGCATTCGTCTCCCACTGCTGCTCACCCTCGCCACCAGCATCAATCACCATCTGCCCGATCACCACTCCATCGACGGTCACATCCACCGCACCAGCCGTCAATCCGCGCGCATCCAGCTCCAGCTCCACCTTCCCGGTCGCCATCCGCTGAATCTTCACTCGGCTCCGGCTTCCCGACGGCGCCGCCTGCCGCGCAAGACTCACCTGCACTTCCAGTTCGTCGGCCTCACCTCGGTGATCCGGGTCATTATTGTCCTCGACTCCGTCGTTGTCGTCATCCGCATCCGCCCGGTCTCCAAGGCTGTCACCGTCATCGTTCTCCTCCGCCGCATCATCGTCCGCGCGATTGTCACCATCCGTGTCCATCTCGGCGTTGTCATTATTGTTGCGCTCGTCGCCATCGACATCCGCATCGTTGTCATCGCTGACATTGTCACCGTCGATGTCCATCTCCGTGTCGTCATCGTCCGCAAATCCATCGCCGTCGATGTCGTCCTCCGCAGCCTCATCGTCATTCTGCCCGTCGCCGTCAATGTCCCGCTCCGCCGCACTGTCATCATTCCGGCGGTCGCCATCCGTATCATTCTCCAGCGGGCTGTCGTCCGCACGGCCATCACCGTCAATGTCGCGGTCGGCCAGCGACCCATCATCCTGCCCGTCATCGTCAATGTCACGCTCCGCAGGACTGTCGTTGTCGAGGTGGTCCCCGATGTACTTCCCGGCATGCGGGCCAGACCGGGCAATCCCGCCGTCTATGTTGCGGTCAAGGGCATTCGGCACCCCGTCGTTGTCAATGTCAGGATCGACAATGTTCGGTACGCCATCACCGTCAAGATCCGCTGCCCGCCCCGCCGCACTGGCGGAAGCTGCGGCAAACAGGGTGGCGGCGACTATGGCGCTAAGGGATCGGCTTTTCATTTTCTTGTGCAATGGTTGGGCGCTCACGTGAATATTGGATCGGATCGCAGAATGAATCAAAGTGTCTGAGGTAACGGTGTGGTTGGGAAATCGTCGGCCATACATCTCAGCGCACCACCCGGTGCCTCAGAAACCGTCTCCGCGCCCCCGGCAACCCGCTCCCATCACGGATCAGCACTTCCCGCACCCCAGTCCCGGAAATCTCGCCCGATACATATCCCACCCCGCTCCATGGCCCGCCGGACACGCTCATCGCCAACGTGTTCCATGGCCCCGCCAGATCGTCCGCCGCCTCCACCGACACCGTCACATCACTCCGCGCCGGATCCCGCCGCACCCGGCTCTCCAGCGCCCCGCCCGCCCCCATCACCACCGACGGCAGCGCCGCCGCATCATTCACACTCGGATTCAGCAGCAATCCGTATTCCGCAAGATTCGGCACGCCGTCGAAATCCGGATCCCCCAGATCCGCCGCTTCCGCATCCCCCAGCCACTCCAGCTTCCACTGCTGCAGCGGCCCTAGGGCCGAAAACCGAAACGCGGTCCCACCACCACCCACCCCGCCCGCAGGCGTCGTCCCCATCACCACTCCGTCCGACCCAACCACCAACCCGCCCGTCACCACCAATCCTCCATCCAGAATACCTCCCCGCCCCGGCGCCGCCCCACCATTTCCCGTGAACGAAAACAACCCCTCCAGTCCCACCCCCGCACGATACCTCCAAACCGCCCCGTACCCTCCCGCCCCGCCCTCAGTCGTCATCCCGTAAAGCGCGCCATCCGCTCCCACCGCCATCGACCCCGCAGGCACCACCCCCATCGCCCCGCCAAACTCCGCCACCACCGCCCAGTCATTGCTCGCAGGCCGCACCCGAATCAGCGCCCCGCCATCCGCCGCCCCACCACG
>JAIXVE010000320.1 GCA_027483175.1 Verrucomicrobiaceae bacterium
AGGGCGAGGGCGGAGCCGGAGGCACCGATGAGGACGGCGTCGGGTCGGAGCCAGAAGGTGAGGAGCGCGCCGAGCCAGCTGCCGAGGAGGAAGATGGCGGTGAAGTGGGTATTGCCGAGCGAGCGGAGGGCGAGGCGGCTACTGGCGAGGAGGATGAGGACATTGCCGCCGAGGTGGATCCAGTCGCGGTGGGTGAAGATCCATGTGAGGGTGGACCACCACTCGCCGCGGCGGAGGGAGTCGAGGCTGACGGCACCTGGGGGGATGGCGTCCGGGGAGGAGGGAGGGAGGAGGAGGGCGCGGAGGGTGGCGGCGCCGAGGAGGAGGGCGAGGGAGACGGTGAGGGCGGAGGGGCCGAGGGCGGAGGGCGTTGGGGGGTGGGCGCGCATGGTGAGCTGGTGGCAGACCATGGAGGAGAATTGGAGATTGAGAATTGTGAATTGAGAGGGGCTTGTGGGGAGAGGCGCGAGTACGGAGCCTTGCGTGCCCGGGGTTGTTGGGAGGGTGGGGTTAGCGTGGCATGATGATGATGCCTGATTTGATGCCGAGCCAGACGAAGAGGAAGGAGAGGCCTGCGGTGGCTGGGATGGTGAGGACCCAGGCCCAGAGGATGCGTTCGACGACGTTTAGTTTGAGGGCGCTGAAGCGTTTGGCGCAGCCGACGCCCATGATGGAGGTGGTGATGGCGTGGGTGGTGGAGACTGGCATGCCGTAGGAGCCTGTGATGTAGAGGATGGTGGCGGCGGTGGTTTCGGCGGCGAAGCCGTGGACTGGCTGGAGTTTGACCATTTTGTGGCCCATGGTTTTGATGATTTTCCAGCCGCCGGCGGCGGTGCCTGCGGCCATGGTGCAGGCGCAGATGCAGACGACCCACCATGGGACGCCTGGGTTTTTGAAGTCGACAGGGTCAGGCATGTAGCCGAACTGGAGCCATGAGGGGAGCCAGCTGACGAGGTGGGCGAAGGGGGAGAGGTGGTAGGCGTCCGGGGTTTTGGCGACTTGCATCCATTCTGGGACGCCGAGGTTGCCTGCGGTGGCGGTGGCGAGGGCGAGGGTGATGATGCCCATGGTTTTGGTGGCGTCGTTCATGCCGTGGCTCCAGCCCATGTAGGCTGAGGAGGCGAGCTGGAGTTTGCCGAAGATTCTATTGACCCAGATGGGGCGCATCCAGCGGAGGACGACGTAGAGGAGGCTCATGAGGAGGAAACCGCCGACGAGGCCAGCGAGAGGAGAGGTGAACATGGGGATGAGGACCTTGTTGAGGATCCCGATTTTCTCACCGTTCACTTTTTTGGTTTCTTCGACTTGTTTGATGCGGCCTTCGAAGACGACGACCTGAGTTTCCTTGTCGCCGATTTTGAGGCGATGGGTGCCGTTTTCGCGGGCTTCGTCGCCTTGGGTGGCGAGGGCGGCGAGGACTTCCGGGGAGGGTTCGACGAGTTTTTTGGAAGATTTGTCTTTGGTGCCGGACCAGACGAGGCAGGTGTCGATGAGGGAGAGGGGTTTGCCTTCCTTGTCGTTGAGTTTTCCGGCTGAGGAGAGCATGACGCCGACGGCGAGGACTGCTCCTGCGAGACCGCCGACGAGGGCGTGGGTGGAGCTGGAGGGGAGGCCGAACCACCATGTGAGGAGGTTCCAGATGATGGCGCCGAGGAGAGCGCCGATGAGGACGCCCTGGTTGATGAAGTCCGGGTTGACGAGGCCACCGGCGACGGTTTTGGCGACGGCTAGGCCTGTGAAGGCTCCGCCGAGGTTGGTGCAGGCGGCGAGCATGATGGCCTGCCTTGGGGTGAGGACCTTGGTGCCGACGACGGTGGCGATGGAGTTCGCGGTGTCGTGGAAGCCATTGATGTATTCGAAGACGAGGGCGACGATGATGACGGCGAAAACGATGGTGGTGGTCTCCATGGGGTGTGGGGAGGCGTCAGGAATTCTTGAGGATTACGAGGGCGGCGGTGCGGCCGACGGCGCGGCAGCATTCGATGCATTCGCCGAGGAGGTCGTGGAGGTCCTTGCTGATGATGGCTTGGAGGGGGGGAGCGGGAGCGGAGTAGAGCTGCTGAGTGGCTTTGAGGACGAGGTGAGCGGCTTCGACTTCGATCTGGCCGAGGCTGGCGTCGAGGGCTTTGATGGCTGAGAGGGCGGATGAGTCGCCGGAGCTGACGCGGGAGACCATTTCCTGGACGATGCCTGCGGCGCGTTCGAGGAGGCCTGCGAGGACGGAGAAGTCGGTGCCGCGCATCTGGGCGTGGACGATTTCGTAGCGTTCTGCGAATTTCTCTGCGGTTTTGGGGAGGCGGTAGAGATCCTGGCCGAGGGCTTCGAGGTCTTCGCGTTCGATGGGGGTGACGAAGACTCTGGTGAGGAGGTTTTCGAGTTGGCCCATGATTTCCTTGCCTTTGCGTCTGGCGGAGCGGAGGTCTGAGAGGTCTGGCGGGCCTGAGGGTTGGGCGAGGATGGCCATGATTTCTGTGACGGCCTGTTTGCCGAGGGCGGCGCTTTGTTCGAGGAGGCCGAAGAATTCGCGCGGGCGGCCGAGGAGACGCTGGATGGAGATCATGCCGCAGGGGGGGTGAGTGGGGTCAGGAATTTTTGAGGACGATGTGCATGACGACGATGCCTGCGTCGCGGCAGCGGTCGACGACTGTTTCGAGGAGTTCGTAGAGGTCGCGGAGGGCGAGGACCTTGATGGGGTCGTGGGCTCCGGAGTAGAGGTCTTTGAGGATTTCGAGGATGAGTTTATCGGCGTCGCCTTCGATTTGCTGGAGGCGGTGGTTGCAATCTTTGGCTTTGGCGACCTGACCTGAGCCGAGGCCGCGGAGGGTTTTGATGAGGTTGACGACTTGTTCTGTGGCTGCGCTGAGGAGAGCGATGTGGCGGGAGAAGTCGATGCCTTTGACGAGGAGGCCGCTGATGGCGAAGCGTTCGACGAATTTCTCGACGGTTTTGGGGATTCTGTAGAGGACGGCGCTGAGGGCTTCGATGTCTTCCTTTTCGAGAGCGGTGACGAAGCTGGTGACGAGGGCCTGATTGATTTGTTCGGTGATGCGTTTGTCGGCTTCCTTGGATTGGTGGAAGGCGGCGATGCTGGTTTCCTCCCATGGTTTGGCGAGGAGATTATTGAGGCGGTGGATGCTGTTGCGGCCTTCTTCTGCGGAGGCCTCGAGGAGGGAGAAGAAGAGATCGTCTTTGCCGAAGAGTTTCTGGAGGGAGATCATGGGGAATGGGAACGTGAAGGGGGCGTATGGGGTGGGGGAAACTGCGATGGAATCACCACATGTGAAAACGGACAATGTGATGAGTTCGTCACATTGGGTTCATGGGAGCTGGACGCGGATTCTGAGGGAGCGGCGGTGCGGGCATGGGGGAGGGGGTAGGGGCCATGAGGCGGATTCGGTGGAGATGGAGAGAGTGGAGGTGGAGGGGAGGGAGGGGATGGGGGAAGGGGAGGCTGGGAAGGAGATGTCTTCCGGGGACCATGAGAGGTCGGAGGTGATGCGTCGGGAGATGGAGAGGGAGGGTGAAGGGGAGAGCGAGAGGGATGGTGAAGGGAAGGGGCCTGGGCGTGCGGGGTCTGTGGCGAGGGCGTATTCGATGAGATTGGGGAGACCGTCGTGATCTGGGTCGGCGAGGGCGAGGGATTCTGAGGGGTCGGGGGCGTCTGGGAAGTGGCGTTGACGCCACAGAGCGAAGGAGTGGACGCCGGAGCCGCCTGGGTCAAGGGAGGGGGACCATGAGGCTGGGTGGTCTGGTGGGAGGTTTGGGGAGAGGACGATGGAGAAGCCGCGAGGGCTGTCGTTGGGCCAAGGGGAGCGATCGTCGTAGGTGAAGCTGGCGATGGTTTGACCGGAGGCGGAGAGGAGGGAGATGGATTCGCCGCTGTTGTCGAGTTGGCCTGAGAATTCGCCGAGGATGGGCCAGAGGGATCCGAAGCGAGCGGACCATGCGCGGGCGTTGCGGACGATGACGGTGCTGGCGTTTGGGGGGAGGAGGTTCTGGAGGTTAGGTGAGGCGGAGAAGGAGATGCCTGAGGTGAAGGTGAGGCCGGTGAGGTCGATGGGGGCGTTGGAGGAATTGGTGAGGCGGATGAATTCGAAGTCGTTTTCGGAGAGGAAGCCGGCGGCGGTTTCTGAGGTGGAGGGGGGTGCTGGGTGGTAGAGGATTTCGGAGAGGGCGAGGTTTTGAGGGGAGGCGGGGGTGGTACCTGGGAAGTACTGGAGTCTGGCTGGGGCGCTCCAGCGGGAGCCGTTGGGGACGGAGCCTGAGCCGCCGCCGTTCTGGGTGGGAGGGTCTGATGGGGTGGCAGGGTTGAAGGTGCGTGCGGTGATGATGGTTGGGGAGGAGATGGGGATGGGGGAGGAGTATTCGATGGCGGAGGGGGAGATTTCCGGGCCGTCGGAGAAGGCTGGGCCGCCGGCGAGGGTGGCCTGGAAGAGGAAGTCCGAGCTGGTGAGGCCGTAGTTGAGACCGTGGATGGCGAGGAGGTTGTTGCCTGGGTGGAGGAGAGGGATGGCGGAGGATATGTTGAAGACGGCTTCCTGGATGGCGCTGGAGTCGGCGTTGGTGGCGCGGGCGGCGGCGTTCCATGCGAGCGTGGTGGCTGGGTAGGCTGGGGGTGGGTTGGCGCGGGCGATTTCGGTGCCGTTGAGGAAGGCGACGAAGCCGTCGTCGAAGCGGGCGCGGAGGGTGAGGAAGACGAGGTCTTTGAGGGAAGCGGCGTCGGTTTGGAAAGGGATGCGGAGGTAGCAGGACTGGTTGACGGATTTCATGACGCTGGAGTTGTCGCCTGAGGGAGCGGAGAGCCAGCGGAGGCCGATGAAGGGGAGGTAGCTGATGGCTGAGGGGCCGGTATTGTCGTCGTAGCCTGCGCCTGCGATGGAGCCTTTGGGGTTGGCGTGCCATGAGGAGTCGTCGAAGTCGTCGGTGTGGTCGCCGTTGTCGTTGAGGTCTGCGCCGCGCCATGCGGTGCCCCATGTGGTGTTGAAGGTGGCGTTAGGGACGATGCCGCGGATGGGGTGGATGGTGGGGATGAAAGTGACGGTGGGTTCCTGGGTATCGTGGGTGGTGTCGAAGCGGCGAGGGTCTGAGCCGTCGGTGGTGAAGTAGATTTTTGCGCCGGGGGCGGAGAGACTGGGGGAGGAGAGGGAGACGGTGGTGTCCGGGGTGGCGGTGCCAGGGGGCGGGGAGGCGGAGGGTGGGCGGGTGAACTGGCCGTCGATGAAGGCGAGGCGAGCGGCCCACCAGTTGCGGAGCCATGCGATTTCGCCGGCGAAGGAGCCGTCGGTGCCGGGGGTGGAGGGGTTGGCGGGGCGAGGGGTGAAGGAGGAGGAGGCCCAGCGGAGCTGGTTGCGGGAGACAGGGGAGGCGGCGAGGCCGGGAGGGAGAGGGGAAGGGTTGAGTTCGGCGGCGAGCTGGTCGATGAGGGCGTGGATGCGGTCGGTCTGGAGGGGGCCGTTGCGGAGATTGTCGAGTCGGTCGATCCATGCCTGCCAGAAGTTGGAGTCGCGGAACAATTCTGCGTACCATGGGTAGTGGAAGAAGTCGGTGCCGAGGTCACCGCCTTCGCCGCGCCATGAGCGAGGGTTGAGGTCGCGGCCGTCGGCGGAGCCCATGGAGCGGTCGAAGTCCCAGACTGGGCCTGGGGAGAGACGGGCGGAGCGAGGTTTGTGGAAGTAGGCGCTGAGGCGGAGGGCGTCGACGTTTTTGGCGGTGGTGTTGAGGAGATGGTGGTCGATGGCGGCGGCTGGGTCGATGAATCTGGCGTAGCCGGAGTCTGGTTTCCAGAAGTCCGGGGCATTGAGAGCGGACCACATGGAGTTGAGGTAGTTCTGGAGCCAGATTTTCTGGGGAGTGCTGGCCATGAGGGCGGGGTCAGGGGAGCGTTCCTTTGGGTAGACGAGGCCGAGGAGCTGATTGGCGGCGGCGAGGCCTGAGTCGCCGGTGTCGAGGCGGTCGATTTTGAGGATGTAGCCGCCGGAGATTTCGGGTTCTGCGTTGTCGAGGAGGGAGAGTTTTTCGACATCGACGCGGTCGCCGTCGCGGTCGATTTTTTCCATGAAGCTATAGATGCCGAAGTAGTCGGGGCCGGAGACGGCGCCGTTGACGATGGCGTCGGCGGTGCTGTGGAAGTGTTCGACGAAGCGGGTGCGCGGGGCGTAGCGGCCGGCGTCGCGGCTGAGTTGGTAGAGGAGATTATTGCGGATGAGGGAGCGGTCGAACTGGAAGGGGGCGTGGAGGATCCAGTCGGATTCTGGGGGCATGCCGAAGGGGGCGATGGGGAGGTCGGCGTTGCTTTCGTCCCATGCTTCGAGGGAGAAGGAGTATTTGGCGGCGGTGAGGGTGGAGGATCCGCGGCGTTCGAAGCGGCCGTAGCCGGAGAGGGTGGGTAGGTTGGAGAGACGGGAGAGGGAGGAGGGGGAGGAGGGTTCGAAGATCATCCATGTGCCTTCGCGCGGGGCTTCGGAGGTGGGGAGAGGGCCGGAGTTCCAGAGGTGGGTGAGGACGATGGGGAGGTTGGAGGAGAAGTCTGCGGCGGCTGGGTCGAGAGCGAGATAGGATTCGCTGCGGAGCGGGCCGTCGGGGCGGCCTTGTTCGAAGGCGCGGGCGCGGATGCGGGTGGTGGTGGAGATGGTGATGGGGCCGGAGACGATGGGGGAGGTGGCGTTGGGGACGCTGCCGTCGGTGGTGTAGCGGATGACGGGACCGGGCCATGGGGTGGTGATGGCGACGGAGATGGAGGAGTTGAGTGGGAACGTGCGGCTTTTTGGGGAGAAGGAGACTGGGGGGGCGGGGGCGCTGGCGGTGTTGTTGGCGGTGCCTGGGGTGGGGGAGTTGAAGGCGGCGTAGCGGAGGGTGGGGACGGTGGAGATGACGCCCCATGAGACGTTTGCGGACTGGGGTGGATAGGCTGGGGAGAAGGAGGAGATGACGCTGCCGGTGGCGTCGGTGAAGCCGAGGTATTCGCCTGCGGAGGCGATGCTGAAGGACGTGTGGAGGGGGAGGCCGGCGGTGGCGCGGCCTTTGCCGCTGGCGAAGACGACGAGGTAGCCGCCTGCGGGGATGGAGATTCGGGCGGGGAAGGCCCATTTGGCGGGTTCTGCGGGATTGTCGGAGAGGGAGCAGCCGGTGAGGTCGTAGGGCTGGCCGTTGGGGTTGAAGAGTTCGATCCAGTCGGCGCGGTCGCCGTCTTCGTCGAGGATGCCGTTGGTGTTGCGGGCGACGATTTCGGAGATGTAAGGAGCGGAGGGGCGTGCTGGAGCGGTTGCCGGGCACAGGAGTGCGGCGGCAGACAGCAGGATGGGCACGGCGCGATTCATGCGGACTGTCAGAGTAAGGGAAATCGGGTGGGGGAGTCAATGGGCGGCCTGTTCACGGGCTTTTCATGAGTGAGGGTGGGAGGGGGTGCGAGAAAACCGTTTCGCGGGGCGCGGAGGTGCGTATGGTGTGCGGAGTAACCCCACAAAATCCGAGACCATGGCCGCCATTTATTATTCCGGACCGAATCGTCAGCAGCTGACCGCGGAGGAGAGTGAACTACCTGGATTGGTGGCGAGTGGGGCGGTGAGTGGGGAGACCCTAGTGTGGAAGGAAGGGATGGCGGACTGGCAGCCGTTGCGGGTGGTGCGGCCGGATCTGGTGGTTGCGGGGCCTGCGCGGGTGGGGCCGCCGCCGCTGCGGGCGACTGGGGTGGCGCATGAGATTGATTATGAGCTGTTCGGGAGCGAGATGCAGATAGTGGAGATTGAGCTGGATCCTGGGGAGACGGTGATTGCGGAGGCTGGGTCGATGAATTACATGGACAGCGACATTCGGTTTGAGACGAAGATGGGGGACGGGTCGTCGCCGACGAATAGCTTCTGGGACAAGATGAAGCAGGTGGGGAAGCGTGCGCTGACTGGGGAGAGCCTGTTCATGACGCATTTCACGAATCAGGGGAGTGGGAAGAAGCGGGTGGCGTTTGCTGCGCCTTATCCTGGCAAGATTATTCCGCTGGAGTTGAAGGAATGGGGTGGGGAGATCATCTGTCAGAAGGATTCGTTTCTGTGTGCGGCGATGGGGACGCAGCTGGGGATCGCGTTTGCGCAGCGGCTAGGGGTCGGGTTGTTTGGAGGCGAGGGATTTGTGCTGCAGAAGATCAACGGGGAGGGGCGTGCGTTCATTCATGCGGGCGGGCATGTGATGAAGAAGGAGCTGAAAGGGGAGACACTGATCGTGGACACGGGGTGTCTGGTGGCGTTCACGAAGGGGATTGAGTATAACATTCAGCGTGCGGGGAACCTGAAGAGCATGGTGTTCGGGGGCGAGGGATTGTTTGTGGCGACGCTGAGAGGGCACGGGACGGTGCTGCTGCAGAGCCTGCCGTTTTCGCGACTGGCGGACCGGGTGCTAGCGAATTCAGTGGGGACGTCGCGGAACGATCAGGGGTCGATGATTGGCGGTCTGGGCAATCTGTTCGGGGACTGAGCGGACGCGTATAGTGTTGGGATTGGTCAGTGGAGAGAGGCTTCGAGTTTGAAGATGAGGCCGTCGAGGACGGCGTCCGTGAGGAGTTTGAGTTTGCGAGCGGGGGTCATGGATTCGCCGGGGGCGAGGCGTGACGTGGCGGTGGCGATGGTGGTGTCTGCGCGGGAGGTGGCGTCGGAGAGGAAGGCGGCGAGGGCGGCTTCGGGGGAGAGCGGGGATTTGAGAGGGAGGCCGATCGGGTTGGTGGTGGAGAAGGAAGGGAGGGAGGCGGATCCGATGAGGAAGTGCCATTGGTTTTCCTGCTGGAAGTAGACGGCGAGGGCTCCTTTGGTGCTAGTGCCGAGGCGAGCGGCTTCGGACTGGAGCCATGAGGCGAGTTGGGGGCCGCGGGCGGCTTCGGGGCGGACTTTGAAGAGACGGGCGGCGAGGTGGAGGCCTGTGAAGCGGGTGAAGTTAGCGAGTTTGAAGTTGAAGTGGCGGGCGCGTTCCCATTCGGAGGGGAGGAGATTGTCGGGGTCGTGGAATGGGGCGTCGGGGCCTGGGTCGCGGGGTCCGGCGTAGCGTTTGGCGGAGGATTGGAGGGCGGCGAAGGAGGTTTTGTCTGCTTTGAAGGTGGCGGCGTCGGGGCCGATTCTGAGGATGCGGACCTTCATGGTGTCGCCCTGACGGATGAGTGGGAGGAGGTCGAGGCCGCGGACGACTTGACCGAAGACTGAGTGTTCGTAGTTGAGGCGGTGCTGGGCGCTGAGCATGAGGCAGAACTGGGAGCCGTTGGTGTCCGGCCCGTCGTTGCCCATCTGGAGCGTGCCGATGGCGTCGTGGCGGAGGCCCGGGACGATTTCGTCCGGGAAGAGGTATCCGGCGTCGCCGTTGCCGGTGCCTGTGGGGTCGCCGCCCTGGACGACGAGGCCGGGGACGACGCGGCACCATGAGAGGCCATTGTAGAAGGGTGTACCGGGTTTGGGGCCGAGGGTACCTTCGGCGAGACCGACGTGATTGGTGACGGTGAGCGGGGTTTTTTTGTAGAAGAGTTCGGCGATGATGGTGCCGCGTTCGGTGGTGATTACGGAGTAGAGACCGTCTGGGAGGGGAGGGGGGGAGTTCTCGGCGGCAGGGAGGAGGGAGAGAGCTGGGAGGGAGGCGAGGAGTTGCTGGGAGAAGTGGCGGCGGGAGAGGGGCATGGGGGATGGATACGGGGGTGGGTGGGGGTGAGCAAACCGGATTGAAGGGGAGCGAGGAGGGGGCGGGGGGTGGAAATTCCGTCCGCAACATTGAACGCGGGAAGAAATGCCGTTGTCCGAAGGGAGCGCCGGGTTACGGCCGCGGTGCTTCCGATTTTCCCCTTTATTCAACGCTCTCTGCCATGTCCTCGCTTGCCCAACGCATGAATGAAATGCTGGTTCGATCTGCCGAAGCGGCGGGTGCGGAGAATCCCGAGGCGGTGGTGGCGGTGATTGCGCAGTCGTCGCAGGCGCAGCGGAGTGTGGTGGACGATCTGCTGGATGCGCAGCTGATGCCGGAGGAGGACTTTCTGGGGAATCTGAGCCAGTGGCTGCGGTTGCACTGGGAGAGTGATTTGAAGCCGCGGAATGCGAGGCGATTGAAGGAAGTTTGTTCTGCGGCGGTGGCGTTGCGTTACCGGTTGCTGCCGTTGTGGTATGGGGATCCGGCGCGGATGATGGGGGAGATGGATGAGGAGGGGGAGCCGATGCCGGTGCCTGAGGGGCATGTGGAGGGTGAGCCGGTGCTGGCGCTGGCGACGTATGATCCGTTCAATTACCATGCGCGGCATGCGGTGGCGCAGGCGATTCCGTGCCGGATTGAGTGGCACATGGCGAGCCGGACGCGGCTGCTGCAGGGGATTCAGAAGCTGTACGGGGTGGGAGCGGATACGTTTGAGGCGATTCTGAAGGGACGTGATCTGGCGGACACGCAGGGATTGGACATGGGGGAGGAGACGAACATCATTGATGATGATGACGATGAGGCGTCGGTGGTGAAATTTGTGAATCAGATCATCCGGCAGGCGCTGACTCAGCGGGCGACGGATATTCATGTGGAGCCGATGGAGAGCTTCCTGCGGATCCGGTATCGGATTGACGGGTTGCTGGTGGACGTGCCGGTTCCGGAGAACATCAAGGCGCTGCAGAACATGGTGATCGCGCGACTGAAGATCATGTCGCGGCTGGACATTGCGGAGCGGCGGCTGCCGCAGGACGGACGGATCGGTCTGGAGCTGGACGGCAATCAGATCGACGTGCGGGTGGCGACGATTCCGAGTGTGCTAGGGGAGACGGTGAGTCTGCGTCTGCTGAACCAGCAGAAGTTCAATCTGGATAAGCTGGGGATGATTCCGCAGGTGCGGCATGTGATCGACAACATGCTGAAGCTGCCGAACGGGATTGTGCTGATCACGGGGCCGACGGGGTCGGGGAAATCGACGAGCCTGTATACGTTTCTGAGCGAGTTGAACACGATCGACAGCCGGATCATCACGGTGGAGGATCCTGTGGAAAACAAGATCGAGGGCGTGGTGCAGATTGCGGTGAAGAGTGAGATCAACCTGACATTTGCGACGGCATTGCGGTCGATTCTGCGGGCGGATCCTGACATTGTGATGATCGGGGAAATGCGGGACCTTGAGACGGTGGAGATTGCGATTCGGGCGGCGCTGACTGGTCACCTTGTGTTCAGCACGCTGCACACGAACGATGCGATTTCGGGGATCAGCCGGTTGATCGACATGGGGGTGGAGCCGTTTCTGGTGGCGGCGTCGGTGCGTTGCTTCCTGGCGCAGCGGCTGGTGCGGAAGCTGTGCACGAAGTGCCGGCAGCCGGGTGAGGTGACAGCGGCGGAGTTGCGGGCGGTCGGGTTCCGGTCGCCGGAGAACCGGCGGGTGATGACGGCGAAGCCGGGCGGGTGTGATTCGTGCAATCACTCCGGGTTCCACGGCCGGATGGCGATTTACGAGATTTGTGTGGTGACGAAGCAGATTGAGGATCTGATCACGAAGCGTGCGACGGAGGCGCAGCTGAAGGAGATGGCGTTGAAGCAGGGTTTCATTCCGATGCGTGAGTATGGGATCTACAAGTGTTTTGACGGGGACACGACGCTCGAGGAAGTGGTTAGTGCGACGGCGGCCGACATGATGATCGGGGAGCCGGATTGAACGAGAAGAACAGCTGAACACCGCCTGCGGTCCAAACTATGTCAGTCTTCACCTATACGGCAATCAAGCGCGACGGCAGCAAAGCGGCTGGCGAGATGAATGCGACGGATCGTCCGGATGCGCTGCGGCGGCTGGAGCGGAACGGGTTGCAGCCGGTGGCGGTGAAGCTGAAGGAGGATGTGGTGGCGGAGGCGAAGGCTGCGGATGCGAAGGCTCTGGGGAAGGGGAAGGATGCGCCGCTGGACAAGGCTGGGAAGCCGATGAGCGAGAAGGCGGTGGCGAAGGCGAAGGCGAAGGACATTGCGCAGATGCAGCCGGTGAAGCTGAAGAAGGCGGACATCATCATGATGACGGAGGAGCTGAGTGATTTGCTAGGTGCGGGATTGCAGCTGGAGCCGGCGCTGCGGATCATGGAGTCGCGGGATGAGTTGTCGGCGGTGAAGGATGTGACGGCACTGCTGCGGTCGAGGATCCGGGACGGGTCGAGTTTTTCGTCGGCGCTGAAGGCGGCGAGTCCGTCGTTTGGGGAATTGTACTGCAATCTGGCGGCGGCTGGTGAGGTATCTGGGGCGCTGCCGAAGATTCTGAAGCGGCAGTCGGAGTATCTGATTTCGGTACAGAACCTGCAGGCGAAGGTGACGACGGCGATGATTTATCCGGTGTGTCTGCTGGTGGCGGGGATCGGGGTGAGCCTGCTGTTTGTTTCCTATCTGATTCCGCAGCTGACGCAGCTTTTGAAGTCGATGGGGAAGGAGCTGCCGACGGCGGCGAAGCTGCTGATGAAGGCTGGGGATTTTCTGTTTGGGTACTGGTGGGCGATAGCGCTGGTGATCGGGCTGGGGATCTGGGGGTTTCAGAAGCTGCTGGAGATACCGAAGTGGCGGGCGAAGTGGGATGAGAAGAGTGTGAGCCTGCCGTTTTTCGGGCCATTGATCAGTGCGCGGTTTTTCGTGCAGTTTCTGGAGACCCTATCAAATCTGGTGGGGAACGGGTTGCCGCTGCTGCGGGCGCTGGAGCTGACGCGTGATGCGACGGTGAACCGTTATCTGAAGGGATTGCTGCAGAAGGTGATCGGGATGGTGGGTGAAGGAGGATCGCTGTCGCGGTCGCTGAAGAAGGTGGGATTTTTCCCGGAGCTGCTGACGGACATGATTACGGTTGGGGAGCAGACGGGGGATCTGGAGCATTCGCTGGAGCGGTCGGCGCAGCGGTATGACAAGGAATTGCAGAAGACGATTGATCGCGGGATGGCGATGATTACGCCGGTGATTATTTTCATCATGGCGCTGCTGGTGGGGACGATGGCGTACATGATGGTGAGTGTGATTCTGCAATCGGTGACGAGCATCAAGCGGTGAGGTGGAGTTGATCGGGCGAGGGAACCTGAGCGTAACCTGAGTGACCGATGAGCGAGCTGGAGAACGACCTGATTGAGATCAAAGGGCTAGGGGTGGCGAGCCGGATTGGGGTGCCTGATGATGAGCGTGCGGTGGCGCAGCGATTGGAATTGGATGTGTGGATGTGGCCGGAGCGAGGGTTTCGGGGGTTGGGGGATGAGTTGGGAGGGACGGTGGATTACGGGGCGGTGGCGGAGCGATGCCGGGAGGTGGCCGGGGAGCGGGAGCGGCGGTTGATTGAGACGCTGGCGGAGGAAGTGGCTGAGGTGTTGCTGGCTGGGTGGAGGTTGCGTGCGGTGCGGGTGACGGTGCGGAAGTTTATCCTGGCGGATTGCGGGAGTGTGGCGGTGACGGTGCAGCGGGGGGGCGGGAGCTGAGGACGGCGATGAGTGCGAGTGAGCCGAGTGAACAGGAAGTGGACCGGGCGCTGGTGGAGCGTGCGCGGGAGGGGGATGCGGCGGCGTTTGAGCTGCTGGTGAAGAAGTACGTGCCGAGACTTTACGGGATGGTGTTCAGCATGACGGCGAGTCATGAGGATACGGACGACCTGATGCAGGATATATTTCTGAGGGTGCACCGGAGTCTGGTGCGGTTTCGGGGGGACAGTGGGTTTTACACGTGGGTGTACAGCATTGCGGTGAACATGACGCTGAATTTTCTGAAGCGGCGGAACCGGAGGAAGACGCTGAGTCTGGACGGGCCGGACGGGACGGTGCCGCAGACGGCGCTGGACGGGTTGACGGACACGACCGATCCGGTTCGGGAGGCCGGGCTGCATGAATTGCAGGTGCGATTGAACGAAGCGCTGCAGAGGTTGTCTGAAGATCATCGGGCCGTTGTTACCATGTTCGACATTCAGGGGATACCCCATGCGGAGATCAGCCGCAT
>JAIXVE010000307.1 GCA_027483175.1 Verrucomicrobiaceae bacterium
GAGCTGGGGGTGGAGCTGCTGTCGACGGGTGGGAGTGCGGCGTATTTGCGGGGCCTTGATTTGCCGGTGGTGGAGGTGAGTGACTATACGGGCTATCCTGAGTGTTTTGATGGCCGGGTGAAGACCCTGCACCCGCGGATTCACGGCGGGTTTCTGCAGGTTCGAGGGGATGCGGAGCATGAGAAGCGTGCGAAGGAGCTCGATGTTCCGCCGATTGATCTGGTGATAGTGAATCTCTATCCGTTTGAGAAGACGATTGCGAAGGAAGGGGTGACGCTGGAGGACGCGATAGAGAACATTGACATTGGAGGGCCGGCGATGCTGCGAGGGGCGTCGAAGAATTACCAGAGTGTGACGGTGGTGACGGACCCTGGGGATTACGGACCGGTGCTTGAGGAGATGAAGGCGAACGGCGGGGCGACGACGCTGAAGACGCGGGAGCGGCTAGCGATCAAGGTTTATCAGCGGACGGCGGCGTATGATTCGGCGATTGCTGATTTTCTGAACAAGGAGCAGGAGACGGAGGCGAATTTCAGCATCAGCCTGCCGCTTTGTCAGACCTTGAGGAACGGGGACAATCCGCACCAGAAGGCAAGTCTGTTCGGTAATTTCTCGGATTATTTCGAGAAGCTGCAGGGCAAGGAACTGAGTTATACGAACATTCTGGATATTGAGTCGGCGACGGAACTGGTGCTGGAGTTCAAGCGGCCGGTGGTGGCGATTCTGAAGCATACGAATCCGTGCGGGGTGGGATGTGATGACGATTTGAGGGCGGCGTGGGACAAGGCGTTTGAGACGGACAAGCAGGCGCCGTTTGGCGGGGTGATTGTGACGAACCGGCCGCTGACGGAGCGGTTGGCGCGGGTGATAAGCGAGATTTTCACGGATGTGATCATTGCGCCGGATTTCGAGCCTGAGGCGAGGGCGATCCTGCAGAAGAAGAAGAACCTGCGGCTGATGCTGGCGCACATGGATGCCTATGGTCAGTGGATGGATAAGAATCCGGTGCTGCGGAGTGCGCCGGGAGGCATCATGGTGATGGACCGGGATGTGAAGGCGCTAGGGTTGAGCAATCTTGAGGAGAAGGTGCGGACGCAGCGGCCGCCGTCGAAGGAGGAACTGGACGCGATGCGGTTTGCGTGGCGGGTGGTGAAGCATGTGAAGTCGAATGCGATTGTGTTTGCGGGGCCGGATCGGACCCTTGGGATCGGGGCTGGGCAGATGAGCCGGGTGGATTCGTGCCGGATTGCGGTGTGGAAGGCGAAGGAGGCGGGGTTGTCGCTGGATGGGAGTGTGGTGGCGAGTGATGCGATGTTTCCGTTTCCGGATGGACTCATTGCGGCGGCGGATGCGGGGGCGACGGCGGCGATTCAGCCTGGAGGCAGCGTGAAAGATCCGGAGGTGATTGCGGCGGCGGACGAGCGTGGGGTGGCGATGGTGTTCACCGGGCACCGTCATTTTCTGCATTGAGAACCAGCGACCGCGAGGCCTGAGCGTTCAGGGTTCCGGCATGAATTGAACCGATGCCGGGGCAGCAAGCGAGAGAGATGCTAGGTGCGATGCGCCGGCTGCCGTCTGGGATGTGGCTGCTGGCGGCGGGGACGTTTGTGAACCGGTTTGCGACGTTTCTGGTTCCGTTTCTAACGATGTTCATGACGCGTCGGGGGTTCAGTGCGGGTGACGCGGGGCTGGCGGTGACGCTTTACGGGGCTGGGGCGTTCGGGTGTACGCTGATCGCGGGACCTGCGGCGGACCGGTTTGGGAGGAACCGGATCATGGCGGTGTCGCTGCTGGCGGAGGCGTGCATGGTGTTCTGCATGGGGTTTGCGGGTGAATCGCTGGTGGCGATCTGGGTGCTGGCGGCGCTGGCGGGATTTGCGGGGCAGGGGGCGCAGCCGGCGATGCATGCGATGGTGGCGGATCTGGTGGTGGAGGAGGACCGGGTGCCGGCGATGCTGCTGCAGCGGTTTGCGATCAATACGGGGTGGGCGTTTGGGCCTGCGGTGGCTGGGTTTGTGGCGGATTCGCACAGCTATCAGTGGCTGTTCACGGCGGATGCGTGCACGTCGGTGCTGTTTGCGGGGCTGAGCTGGTTTTTTCTGCCGCATGGGAATCCGCAGCGTGCTGCTGAGACGAAGTGGAAGCCGGCGTTGCGGAGCCTTGCGGGGAGTCCTGACATGATTCGTCTGCTGGCGGCGACGGTGTGTGCGGCGTTTGTGTTTCGGCAGGTGAGTACGGCGATGAATCTGCATCTGCTGAGTGGTGGCTATACGGAGAAGCACTGTGGAGTGGTGCAGTCGCTGAACGGCCTGCTGGTGATTCTGCTGGAGATTCCGCTGGCGGCGGTGACGAGCCGCTGGCTGCCGCGGAGGGCGGTGGCGGCGGGATTTTTTCTGATAGGGGCGGGCGTGGCGGTGAACGCTGCGGGGCCGGGACTGGTGGCGGCGGTGGCGTCGATGGTGGTGCTGACGTTTGGGGAGATGCTGAGTCTGCCGAGGCATTCGGCGTGGGTGCAGCAGCTTTCGCCTGCGGACATGCGCGGGCGGTATGCGGGGATGGCGTCGTTTGCGTGGTCGGGTGGTGCGACGTTTGGCGGGTGGCTGGGGCTGGTTCTTTTCGCGTGGACGCCTGATGCGTTGTGGGCGCTGTGCGGGTTGCTTGGGGTGTTGTCGGTGTGGTTGCTGAGGTCGGGATCGGGGCGGGTGAGGGGTGAAGGGTGAAGGGCAGGGGACGTTGGGAAGCGACGAGTGTCACCCTTGACGACGCGGCATCCGGGATAGGGTGGGGGCATGTCATCTGTCCCGGCCGTCAGTGTCGAACAGCTCACGCGGGTCTTCCGCGTTCCGGGCCTGCGGCGTCGTGAATTCACGGCGGTGTCGGACGTGTCTTTGGAGGTGCAGCCTGGAGAGGTTTACGGGTTGATCGGGCCGAATGGGTCCGGGAAGAGCACGACGATGAAGGTGCTGCTGGGGTTGCTGCGGGCGACGAGCGGCAAGTGTGCGATTTTCGGGCGGGACAGTGCGCGCGTGGACAGTCGGGAGGAGGTTGGGTATCTGCCGGAGAATCCGTATTTCTACAAGCATCTGACGGGCGCGGAGACCTTGGAGTTTTATGGAAAGCTGTGCGGGTTGCGGGGGCGGGAGTTGCGGGAACGGATTGGGGAGATGCTGGCGCTGGTGGACCTTGAGGAATCGCGGGACCGGAGGCTTGGGGGGTATTCGAAGGGGATGCTACAGCGGATTGGGCTGGCGCAGGCGATCATTCACCGGCCGAGGCTGGTGGTGCTTGATGAGCCGACGGCGGGGGTGGATCCGCTGGGGTCGAGGCAGATTCGGGATCTGATCCTGGAGTTGAAGCGCCGGGGGATCACGGTGATTCTTTCGTCGCATTTGCTAGAGCAGGTGCAGGAGGTCTGCGACCGGATCGGGATTATTTTCCGCGGGCGGATGCTGAGGGAGGGGAGCCTTGCGCAGATTACGGAGGTGGGGAACCGATCGGAGATTGTGCTGGAGGGGATGACGCCGGAGTTGATGGAGGAGATTCGGGCGCTGGCGGCGGCGCGTGGAGCGAAGTGGATCCATGACGGCCATCCGAGGACGACCCTTGAAACCCTGTTCCTTGAAGTGACGAGTGCTGCTGCGGAGGCGGCGCGGGCTTCGGCGGGCAAATCCTGACGTATCATGGAAACTGCTGCACCAATCCGCCGGCACCGATCGTTTTCGTTCGGGCGAGTCTGGACCATTGCGACGGGAACCCTGACGCAGTTGGTGCGGATGAAGGTGTTTGCGTTCATGGCGATTTTTGCGGTGGTGCTGATCGGGGCGAGTTTTGCGTTCGCGGATCTGAAGACCGAGCAGGAATTGAAGATGCTGAAGGACGTGTCGTTTGCGGCGATTCAGCTGTTCTGCATGCTGTTTGCGATCGCGGGGACGGCGATGCTGATTCCGCGGGATGTGGAGGACCGGACGCTGTATACGATTCTGTGCAAACCGGTGTCGCGGCTGGAGTATCTGCTAGGGAAGCTGGGCGGGATGGTGCTGGTGCTGGTGATCAGTCTCGGGGCGATGGATCTGCTATTCACGGGGGTGCTGCATTTGAAGCAGCGGACGGTGGTAGAGCAGAATGTAGCGGAGCTGGAGTACCGGCCATTCCGGAGTCAGGAAGAGCGGGAGAAGGCGGTGGCGGAGATTATTGAAGTGGCGACGCAGCAGGGGGCGAGCTGGAACCTGCAGGCGGGGATGGCGGCGATTCTGGCGAAGTCGATTGTGCTGACGGCGGTGACGCTGCTGGTGAGCACGTTTGCGACTTCGACGCTGTTTACGATCATGGTTTCGCTGGCGCTGATGGTGATCGGGCATGCGCAGGGGCTGGCGAGGGAGGTGCTGCTGGATGAGGCGGATGGGGCGGTGCTGCCGAGGCTGGTGGCGGGCGGGGTGGCGGTGCTGTTTCCGGATTTCAAGACCTTCGACGTGCTGGATGCGGTGATCACGGGGACGGTGGTGCCGGGAGTTGAGGTTTTGAAGATGGGTGGGTTGTGCGGCATTTACTGTGTGCTGTACATGCTGGCGGCGTGGGTGCTTTTTGCGGACAAGGAACTCTGAAGCGATGAGTATTCCGCCCCGCCGCATCGTGCTTGCGCTGGCTATCATTGTGGCCGGTGGGGTGTTGCGGCTGCCGTTTGAGCAGGCGCGGACCCGGGACCTTCAGCAGCGTGGAATTCTTGAGCCGCCGCTGAGTGCGTCGCTGAGGGACGAGCTGGGGCAGTCGTTTTTCATCGCGGTGCTGGGCGGGTTTCGTTCGGTGGTGGCGAGTCTGGTGGAATTGAAAACGATCCGGCCGTGGCAGGAGCGCCAGTGGGGGCTGGTGGATGAGTACTATGCGATCTGCAACAAGCTCCAGCCGCGGGAGTGGCACTACTGGGACTTGAGGGCGTGGCATGCGGGATTCAATGCGGCGGACAATTACCAGTATGAGTCCGTGCGTTCGCCGGCGGTGAAGACGATGAAGTCGCGGCAGGCGTTTGTGAAGGCGATTGGGCTGATTGAGGAAGGGCTGAGGTACAATCCGAAGGTCTACCAGCTGTATGAACGGCTTCGGTTGCTGCATACGAGCGAGTTGAATCCGGAGCCGGATTATCTGGCGGCGTCGCGGGCGTGCGAGATGGGGGCGGCGTGTCCCGGGGCACCGCCTTATCTGCGGCGATTTGCGGCGTATCATCTAGCTGATGTGCCTGGTCGCGAGCTTGAGGCGTGGAGGCGGCTGATGGAATTGTACCGGAGTGAAGATCCGATGGACCGGTCGCCATCGGTCGGGCTGAGGCTGGCGGTGCTGGAGCCGATTGTCAGCAAACTGGACCCGTCGGCGGTGCTGCCGCCGGAGATTGCGCCGTACGCGGTGCGGATGCGTGCGATCTGGAAGGCGAATCGGGAGAAGGCCCAGATGCAGCGTGTGCAGATTGGTTCTCCCGTTCAGGGAGGGCACTGAGGTCGGAGAGGTGGCGGTGGTGGCCGTGATCAGGACACGAGGAAGGCTTCCCAGTCGCGAATGCCGTGGGTATTGCGGATGAAGGCGGAGGCGGGGAGTTCGCGTGGAGGGGATGGGGCGCGGAGGAGTTGCAGGCCGGCTTCGTCTGGGGTGCGGTCGCCCTTGCGCTGATTGATGCGTTTGCAGGCGAGGACGCAGTTTTCCCATGAGGAGGCGCCGCCGCGGCTGCGTGGGATGACGTGGTCGATGTTGCCTTCGCCGGGTTGGAGACGGCGGCCGGTGTACTGGCAGACACCGCCGTCGCGTTCCCAGAGACCGCGGAGGGAGAAGCTGAGGCGGCGGCGGGGCATTCTGGCGAAGCGGGCGAGGACGAGGACGGTGGGAGCGCGGACGGCGCCGCGGACGGTGCGGACTGGGAGGTCGTGTTCGCGGACGGGGAGGGTCAGCCATTCTGCCCATTTGACTGGGCGCATGCCATCTTCGCTGATGTCGAGACCGCTGGCTGAGCCTGCGGCCATCATGCCGAAAGCGTCGGCGGGTGATTTGACGTCGATGGCCTGCCAGTGCCGGTTGAGCACCAGCACAGTGGGACGGCTGAGAATATCGCTCATGGTTGCTCGGGAGTTCTTGATGACGCGGCGGGAGCGGGTGTCCTGAAGGGAACATCCGGAGCGGGTCGAACTGGCCCGCTCACGCGCGCACCGGAGCTAAACGCACAACTTTTCGCGCGGCAACCGCGGGATGAGGGCGATTGTTTCTCAGGGATTGGTGAGCTGGTGGATGGTGCCGTGGAGGATGCGTTCGGTGTCCTTGCCATCGGAGCCGCGGAGACGGCAGGTGACGGAGACGCCCATGGCTGGGCGGAGCGAGGGGACGGTGAGCGTCAGAGATTTTCCGTCGCGGAGGGTGGCGGCGGTGACAGGGAGGGCGGATTCGCCGATGTGTTCACTGCCGTAGTTGGCGGAGCGTTTGAGGTCCCATGTGCGGACCTCGTAGCGAGTGAGGTCGCTGGCGGTGGCGGCATCGAGGGCGTCGCTGAAGTCGAGTTTGACGGTGGCTTTCGCGAAGTGGAGGCCGATGGGTTGGAGGGCGGGTTTGCCGGTCCAGCGGACGCGGTAGAAGCCGCCGGGCTGGCTTTGATTGCCGGCCCATGCGAACATGCCGCAGGCGTAGAACTGACCGTCGGTGGGGTGGAAGCGGCCGCGCATGACGCCGGTGGGGAACTGAGGCATGGGCAGGGCGCACATGCCGCCCTGGGGTTGGCCGCCGGTTTTCTCGAAGGGGACGGTGTAGATTTTTCCGTAGCCGTAGGAGAGGTTGAGGAGTGAGCCGTTGAGCGGGCCCCATTTGGCGTCTTTGGGGACCCAGACGAGTTCCGACGGCGAGCGGTCGAAGGCGTTGGTGATCCAGCAGAGCGGCTGCTGCATGGCGCTGTTGCTGCTGTCGGTGATATTGTGATAGCCGAACATGTTGCCGTAGAATTCGTCAGGGCCGGTGCCGCGGACGAGATTGATGCGGTTTTTCGGCGTCCAGTGGCCTTCCTGATCGGTGACGAAGAACGTGCCGTCGGGATTGAGGCAGACGCCGTTGGCGGCGCGGAATCCGGTGGCGAGGATGTCGGTGCGGGTGCCGTCAGCGCTGACGCGCAGGAGCGTGCCGTGGTGGGCGACGACTTCCTTGAGGGCGTGGCGTGCTGATTTGGCGTAGTAGAAGTTGCCTGCGGCATCTGATTGGAGGCCCATGGCGAATTCGTGGAAGTGCTCGGTGACCTGGTGGTCGGAGTTGAAGCATTCGATGAAATCGGTTTCGCCGTCGGCGTTGAGGTCGTGGAGTTTTGCGATCTGATCGCGGCAGCAGACGAAGATGGCGCCGTTGATGATTTTGAGGCCGAGTGGCTGGAAGAGGCCGGAGGCGATGCGGCGCCATTTGAGTTCGCCGAGCGGTTGCTGAGTGAGGCCTGAGACGGTCCAGACGTCGCCCATCCATGTGCAGACGGCGGCGCGGTCGGCGTCTGGGTAGAAGTCGAATCCGGTGAGACGGAGCCATGATTGCCATGGATTGGCGGCGGCGTCCGGGTGGGTGATGACGTCGGTGGCGAAGGGACCGGATTCGTCGCCGGGGATGCCTTGGGTGATGACATCCTGAGGCCAGTGTGCGGGGCCGCCTTTGGTTAGCGATGCGAGGTCGAGGGGGATTCGTGCGGCATTGATGAGGGCGGCGCGGGTGGCGTCGTCTGCGCCTTTGGTGATGCCGATGCGGAACTGTGCGGGGGTGGCGGCGGCGGGAATGGTGAGGAGGTGGAAGCCGGCGGACTTTGTCAGGGTTGTGCCGGGGGCGGGGGCGTCGATCTGGAGGCCATCGGCGTCCGGAGCGATTCTGAGACTGAGGTCGTGCGGTGATTTTGTGATATTGAGCGTCCGGATGAAGAGCGGGTGTGCGCCGTATTCGACGACTTCGGCTGCTTCGAGGATGCGGGCCTTGCCGACGGAGTACTGGAGGATGCTGTGGTTGCCGTGGCGGTAGAGGCCTTCGTAGCGGCACCATGAGCGGGGCAGGGGGCCGTAGGGTTTGCCGTCGCGGCCGAGGAAGCGGACGTCATCCCATGAGCCGGTGTCGGGATTGGCCCATGCGGGCTGGTTAGGATTGGTGAAGAGGAGATCGCCGGTGAGACTGGCGTGAGTGCCGTGGGAGCCGTCGAAGGCGACGCCGCGCCAGTCGATGAATCTGCCGGTCATGGCGGCGGCGGCCTGGAGCGTGTCGTGTTCGTAGATCATCCATGCCCGGCCTTTGGAAACGCCGCCGGGGCCGTCATCGAGCCGTGTGGCGATCGCCTTCTGGGCAATGTTGCCCGGTGCGATCTGATAGGTCCATTGGAGGGCCGGGCCGAAGTCCATGCGTTCGTATTGAGTGGCCGGGTCCTCTTTCGGGGCCTGTTCGGCGGCGAGCGACTTCATGCGGAGAGGCAGGGAAGCGAGGGCTGCGTCGTCGACGGGTGCGTACTGGGAAGGATTGAATGGTTTGAGGAAGGTTTCGCGGATGTAGTGGATGACGGCGTATTTCTGGGCGGCGGTGTACTGCGGCATTGGCATCATGAGGCCGTAGCCGTGAGTGAGCGTCTGGAACTGCCGCCATGGATCGCTGCCGTTCTTGAACGGGTCCTTGTGGAACCGGCGGGAGGTCGGCATGGAGCCTTCTTTGGATTCGGTACCGTGGCAGGTGACGCAGAGGGTTCCGTAGATGCGCGCGCCTTCGGCGAGGGTGTCGGCATTCCAGCCGCGGATGAGGGTGGCGTGGTCGGCGGAGTCGAGCGGTTGGACCCATGCGTTGCGGATTTCCGCGCCGCCGGAGATTGTCAGGGTTAGCGGGACGGGAATGCCGGGAATGCCGCGAGGGAACGTGGCTTCGTCCGCTTCGCCGGTCCATTGATACATGGGGGTGTTGATGCTGCCGGCATCTCCGGAGCTGAGCTGCTTTGCTTCGGAGTCGTTGAGGGCCCGTTCCCAGTAGCGGATGCCGCTGACCGCGCCTTTGGTTAGGTCACCGAGGAAGCCTCCGGAGCCGCGGCTGGTCTGGAATGTGTGGCCGTCGGCGTCGGGTTTGAGCATGCCGTCTTTGGCGGAGTCTGGGCGGCCGTCGATGAAGAATTGGGCCCGGCCATTGCTGAGGCGGAGCACGGCGGTGTGCGGCTTGCCGTCATTGAGACCGGCGCGGCGGCTGGTGATTTCGCCTAACCAACCGATGTCAAAGAACAGGCGACCGTCGCGAAGGCCGACCATTTTGGCGTCGGGCTCCCATTTTTCGGGGCGGCAGAAGGAGAAGAGCGCGCCTTCGCCTTCGGAGCGGAACTGGACCATGGCGGTGAAGTCGCGGTCGAAGTGCAAACCGTCTGCGGCGGGACCGTTGGATTTGGCGGAACCCGACAATGGTTTGGCGGTGGTGGCTTTGCCGTCGATGGTGGATTCGAAGAAGCCGGGACTGCCTGCGGTCATTTCGGCCCGCAATTCGAGGACGTGCCATGTGCCGTCGGTTGGTGCGTTGAGGGCGATTGGTTCGCCTGTTCCGGCCTGCACGGCGGCGGTTGCCGACGGATTCGGAAGGCGAAATTCGAGGTGGAGACGGAAGTTTGCGAGCGGCTGTGGATGCTTAAGAGACTGCTGGTCCTTGGTTGGACGGAAGGTTTCGAAAACGGCGGTCCGGGTCTGCTCGGGGGTGAGGGACGGAACGAGGGGGATTTGCGCGTTCAGGGGAAGGGCGGTCAGAATGGCGGCGGCCAGGAAAAGCGGGAGCGGTCTCATATTCGATGGGAGTGATGCTGACAGGCTGCGGGGAGCCTGCCACTGGCGATTTTTCCGCAAACTGGGCTGAAATCCGAAGTGGGTGTCTGGCGGGACACGATGCATCCGATTGCGGATGCAAAGGCTTCCGCTGGGAGACGTTTGGTGTTACCTCTGAAGCTTCCACCGGTTTTCCCCATGCGTTTTCTTGTTTTTCTGTTGCTTGCCTGCCGCGCGTGCGGCGGGGCGTATTCTTTGTTTGATGGATCCTTCAATGGCTGGGAGGGAGATACGAAAGGGACGTGGAGGATTGAGGAGAATGCCTTCACGGCGGGGAATGTGGAGCGGGAGCAGCCGCGCAACGAGTTCCTTTCGACGAAGCGGGAGTATGGGGATTTCGATCTGAGCGTCAGCTGGAAGCTGATCGGGACGGAAGGGTTTGTGAATGGAGGTGTGCAGTTCCGGACTAAGCGTATTCCAAACGATCATGAGGTTTCCGGTTATCAGGCGGACCTTGGGGCGGGGTACGACGGGGCGCTTTACGACGAGAGTCGGCGGAACAAGATGCTGGCGCTGCCATCGAAGGAAGTGCTTGAGAAGGCGCGCAAGCCGCTGGGCGAGTGGAACCGTTATCGGATTCGTGCGGAAGGCCGGCGCATTCAGATCTGGCTGAATGGGATTCAGACGGTGGATTACACGGAAGCTGACGAGAGCATTCCGCTGAGCGGGATCATTGCGGTGCAGATCCATGGCGGTGCGAAATCGCAGGTGTGGTACAAGGATCTTGCGATTGAGGAATTGAATGCGCCGGCGGCACCGACTGGGCCAACGGCACGTTTTGCTGACCCGCAGCCTGCGCCGCCGCGGGAGCCGTTTGTGGATGGGAAGTTCGTGATCCGGCAGGGCGAGGTGATTGTTTTCACCGGGGGAACGAACATGGTGCGGCTTGTGGAGGAAGGCGGTTTTGAAGCGGCGCTGGCGCTGGCGGCGAGGGAACAGAAGCCGAGATTTCGGAGCATGGCGTGGGAAGGGGACACTGTTTACGAGCAGTGGCGAGACATGAATTTCGGGTCGTGGAAGGACCAACTTGACGCGGTCAATGCGACCTGTGTGTTTCTATGGTTCGGGCAGATGCAGGCGCGGGACCTGAGCCGCGATGAAGTGGCTTTCACGGCGGCCTGCGCGAAGCACTTGGATGAGACGAAGGCGATCACGCCTCGCCTTGTGGTGATGCTGCCGATGCCATTTGATGATGCGTCCAAGAATGGACGGCTTGTCGAGTTCTCATCCGTGATGAAGCAACTGGCTACGGAGCGCGGCGCGATGGTGCTTGAGTGGCCGGCAGGTGAACCAACGCTCGGCGGTGCGTTGCGCACGATCAACGGAGTTCATGTGACGGACGGGGCATTGCGTGGTGGATTCAATCAGATGCTAGTCGGGGGGCTGGGCATGCCGTATGAGCGCGCGGGGGATTCGATGATCGGCGAGATCCGGGCGAAGAACCGGCACTGGCACGACTGCTGGAAGACGATGAACTGGGCGTTCGCGTACAGTGACCGGACGGAACAGCCGTTCGGAAAGGGGATCGGCAGTCACCCTAGCATGGCGCAGGAGCTGGAGCGGTACAAGCCTTTGCTGCGCGCCGCGGACGAGGGCATTCAGACACTGGCCGGCGGAGGAGCCATAGCGCCGGTGGGGGTTGTGGAGCCGAAGGCTGGTCCGGTGCTTGATCCCGCAGAAGAACTAAAGACCTTCACGGTGCGCGATGGATTTCAGGTGAATCTGTTTGCGAGTGAAGCCGACGGCCTTGTGAAGCCGCTTTCGATGCGGTGGGACGCGCGGGGGAGACTGTGGGCGGCGTGTTCGCCATCGTACCCGCAGCTCGTGCCGGGCGAGGCGCATGGCGACTACGTGCTTGTCTGCGAAGACACTGACGGGGATGGCAAGGCGGACAAGTTTCAGCGTTTTGCGAGCGGCCTAACGATGCCGATGGGCATTGAGTTTGCGACGGATGGGGGAGTGTACATCTGCGAGAGCACGCAGCTTGCGAAGTTCCGGGATACGGATAGTGACGGTCGTGCGGACGAGCGGACGGTGATTCTGTCGGGATTCGGGACGGGCGATTCGCACCAGATGATCAATTCGCTGCGGTGGGGGCCGGACGGATGCCTCTGGTTCAGTCAGGGGTTGCACATCTTTTCCCGGATTGAGACGCCGCATGGGATTGTACAGTTCGACCGGGCGGGGCTGTGGCGATTTGATCCGCGGACTTGGAAGCTGCAGGGGTTTTTCGGTAACGCGGCGGCGGGTGCAAACTGCTGGGGTGTGACCTTTGATGATCGCGGACAGGTTTTCCACTGTGCGGCGGACAACACGCCTGGATTCTACACGACGCCGGGACTGGGCACGCTGGCGGCTCCGCCTCCGTACTACAACATTGGCGCGCTCGCGGTCTCGCCGGTGAAGGGCATGTGCCTTGAGTTCATCAGCAGTTCGCACCTTCCGCCTGACCTTCAAGGCGTGCTGTGCAAGCCAGTGTACTTCGGCAGTCAGGTGCTGCTTTATCGATTGGCGGACGACGGTAGTGGGTTCCGCACGGATGATCTTGGACCGCTGATCACGTCGTCCAGCAATGTATTCCGGCCGCTCGGCATCCAGACTGGACCGGATGGCGCGCTTTATGTCTGCGACTGGTTCAATCCGGTCATTGGCCACTATCAGGCTAGCTATCGTGATCCGAACCGAGACAAGACGCACGGGCGCATCTGGCGGATGACGGCTAAGGATCGGCCGCTGACGAAACGTCCAGCGCTCGAATCGATGGACGCCACTGGTCTGAGGGAACAACTGCAGTCGCGGGAACGGTGGGTTCGCGATCAGGCCCGCCGACTCCTTGCCGGAATGGGGGATGCATTGCCGGACGAGGCTTGGCAGACGAGTGCGGACCCGTCCCGGTTGTTTGAGATGCTTTCGCTTGCCGCGATGCGAGGGGCTATTATTCCGGAGCAGCTTCTGCTCAAGTGCCTTTCTCATGATGATGCTGCACTGAGGGCATTTGCGGTGCGAATCGGCAGCCAACTGGTTTCTGCTGATGCCTCGCCCGATGGCATGAATGAAGGAATTCATCTGCTAGCCAACGCGATCAATGACCCGAATCCACGAGTGCGTCTTGAGGGGGTCGTGGCGGCTGGATATTTCGGGAGTGCCCGTGCGGTCGAGGCTGCGCTTACTGTGCTGGATCATCCGCGCGACCGATTCATCGACTATGCGCTGGCCAATACGATCCGTGCGACCAAATCCGTGTGGGCTCCAGCGCTTGAGGCCGGGAAGCTGACTTTTGAGGGGAACGTGGCGCACCTTGCGCACCTGCTGCAGACGGATGGGAATCCCGATACGGCTGGTGCGGTTGCGCGGATCCTTGCGAGCGGCAAGGCGCCTGCGGCGAGCGTGGAATCCCTGCGGGTTCTTCTGATTGGGTCCGGGAATCCTGACCAACTGGCGGCGGCGGTGGCTGCGGGGCCAGTGACGGCGGCGGTTGCGGATTCACTCACGAGTGCGGCGCGCGGGCGTGGGGTGAGGCCGTCGGGCGATCTAAAGGAAATCATCGCCGGGATCGGTTCCGGCGCAGATGGCGATGCGTCGTTGTCGCTTGCGATGTACCGGCTCGGTGCGGCGTGGGGCATGAGGGAAGTCGCTGACCGAATGCGGGAATTGTTCGCGTCGCCTTTCGAGGCGACGGCTGTCGGGGCTGTGAATGCTTGGGCGGAATACAAAGGAGCGGAGGCGATTCCGGAGCTGAGCGCGCTTGGCGAGTCTGGTTCCGGCCCTGTGCGGCTGGCGGCGGCTGGTGCGTTGCTGCGGCTGAATCCTCAGCTGGGTCAGGTTGTTGTGGCGAAGCTGATTGCTGGTGATCGGACGGCACCGGATGACGCTGCCAGGTTGATCGGGCTCGCCTTGTCATCAAAAGGTGTGCCTGGATGGCTGGGTGGTGAGTTTGGCAAACATCCGCCGTCGGGTGCTGCGGCCCTAGCAATGCTTAAGGCACTTGTTTCCGCAGGAAGGAACGAACCGGTCCTCGCCGCGAGCCTCCGCAAAGCTGCCGGGCTGCCTGAGAACGCCAGCATCGTACCGGATTATGCCGCGGAAGTCGTTCAGCGATTCGTCGTTGACGCCCGTACCAGTGGCGATGCCATCCGCGGGGCGATCATTTTCCGGGCTCCGCAGTCGGGTTGCCTCAGCTGTCATAAGGTCGGGGACGAGGGAGGACTCACCGGGCCGAATCTGACAGCGGTCGGGCGCGGCATGACGCCGGAACTTATCACGGAGTCGGTCTTGTGGCCTCACCGCCAGATTAAAGAAGGGTATTTTCTGACGACTATCACGACCCGCGACCGTCGGGTGACTGCTGGATACAAAGTCCGTGAAGACGACAAGGCGATTGTTCTGAGGATTCCGGGCACCGAAACGACCGAATCTGTCGCGAAGGCCGATATCACGCAGCGTGAAGACAGCGGGAGCCTGATGCCGGAAGGGCTGACTGCGTGGATGACCGATGCGCAGCGTCTCGACCTGCTCCGTTTTCTCTTTGACTTGGGGAAGTGAGGGTGGCGAATCCTGAAACACCCGGCTTCGGGCTGGCGTTTCTCGGAATGAGCCCATGAATCCATTCGACGTCCACAATCAGCGGGTCACCCGGCGTGGCTTTTTTGGCCGTTCCGCCGCCGGACTGGGCGGTGTCGCGCTTGCGTCGCTGCTTCGGGATGATGCGGTGGCGGCGGGTGGGCTTTCGGGGCTTCCTCATTTTGCGCCGAAGGCCAAACGCGTGGTCTGTCTCTGGCAGGGCGGGGCACCTTCCCACGTTGACTTGTTTGATCGGAAGCCAGTCATGGAAAAGATGGCTGGGCAGGATATTCCGGACAGCGTGCGTGGCACGACGAGGCTCTCGACGATGACGGCTGGCAGCAAGCGGTGGCCAATCGTGCCGGGGATCAAGCCATTCCAGCGGTACGGCCGCTGCGGGACGGAAATCAGTTCGATGCTGCCGGGGATCGGATCGATCGCTGATGACATCTGCGTGGTGCGTTCGATGAACACCGAGGCGGTCAACCACGCACCGGGTGTCACGTTTTTCATGACTGGGTCGCAGGTTCCGGGTCGTCCCAGCATGGGTTCGTGGCTTTCCTACGGACTCGGCTGCGAATCTCAGGACCTTCCTGCGTTTGTTGTGATGACATCGTCCGACCGAGGCAAGACCTGCGGTCAGCTTTTTTTCGATTACTACTGGGGCGCGGGATTCCTGCCGAGCCGGTATCAGGGGGTTCGTTTCCGCAATACCGGCGAACCGGTTCCCTATCTCGACAACCCGGCAGGCGTCAGCCGGGAGGCCCGGCGGTTGCTGCTGGATGACATCAATGCGCTCAACGCGGAGCATCTTGCGGATTATGGCGACCCTGAGACGGACACGCGGATTGCCCAATACGAGATGGCATTCCGCATGCAGGCGAGCGTCCCGGATCTCCTCGACTTCTCGAATGAACCGAAGTCGGTTCTTGAGATGTACGGTCCGGATGTCCTTACGAAGGGGACATACGCGAACAATTGCCTGATCGCCCGCCGCCTTCTCGAACGCGGCGTTCGGTTTGTGCAACTCATGCACAGCGGCTGGGATCAGCATGGCAATCTCTTCACGCAGCTCGAAGAGCAGTGCCGCGACACTGATCTTCCGAGCGCGGCGCTCGTTAAGGATCTCAAGCAACGGGGCTTGCTTGACGATACGCTGGTGACGTGGGGCGGGGAATTCGGACGCACGCCCTTCGGGCAGGGTGACCCGGCCAAACCGAACGGCCGGGATCATTTTGGCCGGGCGTACAGTTGGTGGCTCGCCGGCGGCGGGGTCAAACCAGGCTCGACGTGGGGTGAGACGGACGATTTCGCGTGGAACATCGTCAAGGATCCCGTGCATGTTCATGACATGCAGGCGACCATCATGCACCTCTGCGGCATCGACCACGAGGCGCTCACGTTCCGGTACCAAGGCCGGCAGTTCCGGCTCACGGACGTCCATGGTTCCGTCGTCCGGGGAATGCTCGTGTGACACGGTCGCAGGAATCTGCTGGACGGCTGGACCGCTGAAAAGTGCAAGCCGATGCTTGCCATCACTGCCGTCGGAAGGATAGCTTCTGGCCTCCTCCCATGCAAAAAACCATCCTCCCCATTCTGAGCCTCTCCGCAGCGTGCGCGCTGCCGCTCTCGACCAAGGCCGCCGACGCGGTCGCACAGCCTGGCGGCAAGGTCGCCGGTGCGCCTGCCATCGCGCTTGTGAAGGTTGCTGACGGTCTCGTTGATCCTGTGGACGTTTCCGCTCCAAACGACGGATCTGGCCGCCTCTTCGTGTGTGAACGTCATGGCCTTGTCCGCGTCATCAAGGACGGCAAGCTGCTGGACAAGCCCGCCCTCGACCTGAAGGACAAGACCATCAGTTCGTTCCTTGAGGAAGGTCTGTTCGGCATCGAGTTCCACCCGAAGTTCAAGGAAAACGGTAAGCTGTATGTCAGCTACGCCGACCTCTGGTTCAATGGCGCGACGCTGCTGACGGAATACCAGATTTCCAAGAAGAACCCGGACCGCATCGATCCTGAATCCGCTCGGGTGATCATGCAGATCGACTTTCCATACTGCAACCACCACGGCGGCAAGATGAAGTTCGGGCCCGACGGCTATCTGTACGTTGGGGTAGGTGACGGTGGATGGGAAGGGGATGTGATCAGTGCCGGGCAGGATCTGCACACGTGGCTCGGCAAGATGCTGCGCATTGACGTGAACACGTCGACGCCGGACCGCGCCTACGGCATTCCCAAGGACAATCCATTCATCACTCCGAAGCAGCAGATGACGCTCTTCGGGATCTCGGAGAAGCAGTTCTCCCAGATTCATCCGCTCGCCAAGCCGGAGATCTGGGCCTACGGCATCCGGAATCCATGGACCTTCAGCTTCGATCGCAAGACTGGGGATCTCTTCATCGCGGACATCGGGCAGAACCACTGGGAAGAGATCGATTTTCAGTCGGCAGGCAGCAAAGGTGGTGAGAATTACGGATGGAAGTTCATGTGCGGAAGCCACACGTTCCCGCTCGAGGATGATGCCACCAATCCGCGGGTCGGGGTGCTTCCTGTCGCTGAGTACAGCCATGTGGATCAGGGCAACTGCGTCATCGGACTCGGCATTTATCGAGGGAAGGAGTACCCGGCCATGGACGGCATCTATTACTCCGCCGACTGGGGCAGCGGGAAGGTCTGGGCCGTGAAGCGTGATGCGGCGGGCAAGTGGGCGATGGAGGAAATGCTTGACCTGGACACGAATCTTCGCCCGACGAGCGGAGGCGAGGATGAGGCTGGGAACATCTATCTCACGCACGCCACCGCCAACTACGGAGGCCCCGTCGATCCTGCGGTCAACGAAAAGGGAGCGGTTTGGAAGATTGTTCCTGCAGACAAGGTTCCAGCCGGAGCGGTCACGGCACCTCTTCAGAAGAAGTAAGCGATCTAGATCCCGTGCGGACCGCCTGTTGCTCCATGCTGCCAGTTCTGGCAGATGCGGTGACCGGCGGTTCGCCATTTAACCCATTTGCTCCATGATTCAGAGATTACTCACCATTGTCGCATTGTCCGTATCCGCCGCTGCGGCGGACGAGAAAACCCCGGCTCCTGCTGCTGATCACGCTGATCACGCCGCAGCTGACTCCGGACTTAAGAAGGAACTCGTTGCCGGCCTGACTGAAAAGGACTTTCTCCGGCTCGGAGATAAGCCGATGACGGTGAAGCTCACGGTTGTCGCGGTCTGGACCGCTGAGAATTACGGCATGAACTTCAATGGCTTCGCGAAAGGGAATGCGCTCTACACGATCCCGAAGGGGTGGACGGTCGAGGTCACCTATATCAACCCGAGTCCGATTCCGCACAGTCTCATCGTCATCGAGAAGGGGGACACGAAGAAGCTGCAGGTGCCGGAGCCCTATTTCAAAGGTGCTGGTGTGCCGGATCACATCAAGGGTCTCTCTTACGGAACACACAAGTTCAGCTTCACGGCCGATGAAGCTGGGGAGTATGCGCTCGCGTGCGGGTTTCCTGCCCATGCGCTCAATGGTCACTGGATTGGACTCGATATCAGTGAGGACGCCAAGGAGCCCACGCTCAAGCTTGGCGAGAAGGAGCCAGTGAAGGCCTCTCCGGCTGCGCCTGCTCCGGGCAAATAGTCGCCTCAGGCGGCGGTATTTAGGGCTGCCACCCCGGGTTTTCCCGGGGTGGCGGGAAAAAAAAGCAAAAAAGAGGGAGAAAGGAGTTGCATGGTGCGGGGAGTGTGGTATTGAGAGGGGTCGCACGAAACAATGCGATCAGCGCGGCTGAAGGACCTGGTTGTGACGGAAACGATCACAATCAGGCTTTTTGTCCCCCTGAAACGAACGTTCTTTGCCAAACAGTTTCATTTTGAGAGATATTCAGCGGATTGAACCGCTGAAGAGATCTCTGAGAGAAGAAGGAAAGACTAATTTGTGCGC
>JAIXVE010000266.1 GCA_027483175.1 Verrucomicrobiaceae bacterium
CCGGGATCATGCCCGATCTCCCCAAACACGTCGCTCCTCACCCCATCAACGAGCACCTCTAGCGCGTCATTCCCGTCAAATCCCATCCGGTCAATCAACAGCACCGCCGCCCCCGCCGCATTGCTGATCACCGTCCCGTCCGCCACCCCCGCAAACCCCTGCGCCGGCAGCACCCCGATCCCCACCAGCCACGCCCCCGCCGCCTCGTCCCCCACCACCAGCACACCCCCTGCCGGCCACTGCCCCGCACCCGCCCGCGCCTCCACCACACCACCACCTCCCCCATCCGCATAACGTCGCACCTCCACCGGCCGCCGCCCCAGATCAATCGCCGCCCCTGACAAATTCATCAGCTCCAGCGCCCGACCCGCACTTCCCACCGCAGGCTCCGCATACTGCGTGATCAGCACCTGACCCGACGCCTCCCGGTTCCTCACCACCACCCGCGCCAATCCCCGTCGCCACCCGGGCGCACTCGCCTCCACCATCACCGCACGATGCGGCTCCAATCCGCCCAGCCACGGCACCGCCGTCACCACCCGCACACTCGTCTGCCCCGCCGGAATCACCACCGGTTCCGGCACCACCACCCGTCCGTCCCGCCACGACCGCACCGTCACCGCCACCGGCTCCGCCCACACCCGCCCCAGCCTCACCTCGAACCCTATCACGTCCCCCTCGTTCACCCATTCGCGCTCCGCCCGCAGCTCCAGCCCCGGCAACCCCGTCATCGGCACATCCGCAAACACCGCAAGGTGATCCGACGCCTGCCCGCTCAACCCAGCCGCCGCCAGCCCCTCACGCTTCGGCAACCCGTCCGCCACCGCCTCCACCTCACTGTTGAACACTTCCCCCTCCCCGCCCCCGCGCAACACCACCGGCCCGCTCACAAACAGATAGTCCAGCTTCGATCCCAACCCAGGCCACGTCACCTCACTCACCCCGTCTGCCTGCCGCAATCCTAGCGCCTTCATCCCCGCCATCTCCATCCCGCTGTGCGGAAACACCCGGTAACGCAGCGTCAGCCCCGCCGCCAGATCACTCCCGCCCAGAAACGTCGAAGGCAGCGCCGACCCATCCGGAAACAGCGTCCCCGGCACCTGCACCGCCGCCGCATCCGTCCGGTAAAACTCAGGCTGCTCCAGCCAGTCCGTCTCATTGAAATCCCCGCCCACCACCAGATTCCGCACCGCCGGATCAATCCCCGCCGCCGCCAGTCCTTCCCTCAACCGCATCACCTCCAGCGCCCTCCTGAAAAAATCCGCATCGCTCCGCTCCGCCTTCAAATGCACACTCACAAACACCGGATCGTCCGCCGCACCCAGCCACGGCACGTCCACCTCCGCCAGCATCGGAAACCGCGTGATCTCCCGCCGCCCCGCCAGCCCGCGCCCGATCTGCACCCGCCGCTTCAGCGGCCACCGCGACGCCACCACCACCGCCGCATCCTGACTCCCTGACAGATCCCCGCGCAGCAGCGCCACCCCCGCAAACGCATCCCCCTTCAACGCCATCGTCTCCGGCGTCCCCGGAAATCCCACCGCCTTCAGAAACGCCACCAGATCTCCGAACTCGCCCGCACTAGCCACTTCCTGAAACAGAATCACATCCGGACTGATCCGCTCCGTCACCTCCCGCGCCGCCTCAAACCCCACACTCCCCGGCCCGCCCGTCCCCAGCAGCACATTGAACGACATCACCCGCACCGATCCCTCAGGCGCTCCCCGCGGACGGTCCGCATCAATCACCCCCAGCACCGCCCCCGCCGGAGGCCTCACCCCTAGCGGATCACTCGCCACCACACTCACCAGCTCATAACCCTCCACCACCCCGTCCACCGGCACCCGCACCGGCATCGTCAGCACCCCCGACGCAGGCACCGTCACCCGACCAGGCAACAACAACCCACCCCGCGGCGTCACCGCCACATCCATCTCCACCGCCACCTCCGGCGCAGGCGTCAGCACCAACGTCAGCATCACCTCCGCTCCCTCCCTCGCCTGCGACGGCACAAAACCCGCCGCCGTCGTCGGCCCCGTCACCGACGTCAGGGTCTGTCCCGCATTCAACTTCCCCCGACTCGCCGTCCGCGGCCCCACCCAGCTCATCGCCTCCATCCCGCTCCCCGTCCCCGTCAGTTGCAATGTCAGGCTCGCCGGCTCCGCCCCGCTCTGACTAACACCCATATCCGCCAGCACCCTCCCCGCCGCCACTCCCCCAACCGCCGTCATGCTCCCTTCCCACGCGAATCCCTGCACCACTTCCCCACTGCTCTTCCGATACAGCACCAATCCATCCGGCGACCCGTTCTGCAATCCCGCCATCGGCACCCACACCGCCCCGAATCCCATCCCCTCATCCGGAATCACCCCGCTCAACCCCAGCGTCACATACTCCCCGCCTCCCGTCCCATTATACCCCACCACCATATAATCCCCCAGCGCCGTCCCCGCCGGTCCCGCAATCTCCACCCCTTCCTCCACATCCACCCCGCTGTTGTCGTAATGCACCTCATTGATGAACACCGGCACCCCACGCCCATCCCCGGCCCACAGCATCACCAGCAGGACCACCACCGCCCGGAGTCTCGCAACGTTCGCACTCACTGCCCTCCCGCTAACGCACCCCGTCTCCCCACGCCATCGCAAATCTCCCGCGCCTCAATCCTTCCTCAACCCCATCGCCCGCGCCGCCGCCAGCATCGCCCGAATCGTCTGCAGCGCGTTCCCCTCCAATCGGTTGTTTACATAAATCCACGCCGTCCGCGTCCGCCGCAGCGGCACCGTCCGCCGGATCATCTCCGCCCCCGCCCGCCGCGCCCCATCATCCACCACCCGCGTCTCCCGGTACGGACTGAACGCCGCCACCGCCGTCTCATAGCCCCGCCCCGGCGTCAGCAGAAACCGCGCCGCCACCGCCTCATCACTCGTCTCCCATCCCTCCATCCCCATCTGCTCCTCCACCGTCGGCATCTCCGTCCACTGATTGCACACATGCGTCACCCCATGCGCCCGCAGCACCGCAAAATACTCCGGATGCAGAAAACTCCGGTTCCGAATCTCCACCCCATACCGCCACCCGCGAGGCAACCTCCCCAGAAACCCGTCCAACTCCCTCACAAAATCCCGTCCCCTTGCAAAATCCCCGGCATGAAACGCCGAAAACTCGAACATCAGCATCCCCACCCGGTCCCGAATCGCCTCGCACGGCCCCAGAAACGCCTCCGTAAACAACCCCGCATCCAGAAACCCGCGGTTCTCCTTCCTCCCTCGCTCCCCATACCGCGGCAATCTCGGAAACCGCTTCACCGTGATCTCACTCGTCACCTTGAACGTGAACCGGAATCCCTCCGGCACCTGCATCGCCAGCGCCTCCAATCCCTCCCTCGTCGGAAAACGATAGTACGCCGCATCCACACACACCGTCCGGAACACCGACGCATACTCCCGCAAACTCTCCCGCTCGAACTTCGTCTCCGCATACCGCCCCCTAACCATGTACCGGTCCGCCTCATAAATCATCCCCAGCCAACCAGGATACTTCCACGACGACGTCCCCACATACACCCCAGCCTCCGCCGCCAGTTCCACCTCCGGCCGCAACTCATCCGCCAGCGTCGGAAACAATCCCATCTCACCCCCCCTATCAAATCCACTTCAGCTCACCGCGGCAGGTGCTCCCCGCAATACTCCTCCCCATCCGCCGCCACCCGGAACTCCAGCTCCGGATTCCCCCCATCCGTCCGCCCGCACACCTTGCACCGGTGAAACGCCTCGCTCTCAGGCACCGACTTCGCCTTGAACTCCGCCCGCCTCACCCCCACCCGCGCCCGATTCCTCATCTGCTTCACCAACCCAGGCACAAACATCACCAGAAACGGCAGCAAGCCCCACAGAATCCCCGGAGCCATCTCCGGTGTCATCAGCGACAAATACAACAGCAGCGCCGCATCAAGGGCCGCCAGCCACCGGATCTGCACCGGCACCACAAAGTAAATCCTCAACTCCGTCCGCGGCGACAGCACCGCTAACGCAAAAAACAGATTGCTGATGAACATCCCCACCCCGCTCATCCCCCGCCCCAGCACCTCCGGCCACACCAGCACCGCCACCCACTGCGTCACCAGAAAGAATAACACATACAGCGTCACCCGAAACGGCCCCATCAGCTCATCCAGCGCATCCGCCATGAAAAACAGAAACATCGCCGCAAAGAAAAACCAGAACACACTCCCACTCGACGGCACAAACAAAAACGTCAGCAACCGCCACACCTCCCCACTCAGCACTTTTCCCCCATCCAGCTCCAGATACCCCGCAAACTCAGGCTTCGTCCTCAGGATCGCAAACACCAGGATCTGAAACAACGCCACGTACCTCACCAGCCCAGGAAAGGCTATCCATCCAAATCGGCGTTCCAGTCGGTCAAGCAGCGGCATATTCTTCAAGGTTCCCTCAAACCCGACACCGCCCGCGCCCTCCGCGCAAACGCGTTCCAGAGAATCACGCCTTTGACAATAATGGACAAATCTCCATGATAGCGGACGTGGACGCTCCAGCTCTCTCCCAATCCCCGCTCCTCCCGGCTCACCTCGCCCTCGGAGCCCGCATGGTCCCCTTCGCAGGCTGGAATATGCCCGTCCAATACGCAGGCATCTCCGCCGAGCACCTCGCCGTCCGCTCCTCCTGCGGCATCTTCGACATCTCCCACATGGGCGAATTCTTCGTCTCCGGCCCCGACGCCACCGCATGGCTCGACTCCCTCCTCACCAACCGCGCCGCCTCCCTCAACCCCGGCCAGGGCCAGTACACGCTCCTCCTCAACGAAAAAGGCGGCGTCATCGACGACCTCATCGCCTACCGGCTCGATCACGACCAATGGTTCCTAGTCGTCAATGCCGGCCGTCTCGACGAGGACCGCACATGGTTCTCCCAGCACGCCACCCCCGGCGTCTCCTTCACCGACGACAGCCCCGCATGGGCCGCCATGGCCATCCAGGGCCCGCTCGCCCCTCAAGTCTTCCACGCCATCACCGACGGCACCGCCTCCCTCCCTCCACGCAACGGCATCGCCAAGCTCTCCCTCAACGGAACCACCTGCATCGTCTGCCGCACCGGCTACACCGGCGAAGACGGCTTCGAATTCTTCACCCCAGCCGCCGACGGCCCCGCATGGTTCCAGAAAGCCGTCGCCGCCGGTGCCACCCCCTGCGGCCTCGGCGCACGCGACACGCTCCGCCTCGAAATGGGCTACCCACTCAACGGCAACGACCTCTCCTACGACCGCTCCCCACTCGAAGCCGGTCTCGGCTTCTTCGTCGCTCTCGATAAGGGCCCCTTCACCGGCCGCGACACCCTCCTCGCCCAGAAAGCCTCCGGCCTCCCCTCCCGCCTCACCGCCATCCGCATGGCCCCCGGCGCCCCCCCACCCCGCGCCCACTACCCAGTCTTCCACAACGACACCCCCGTCGGCGAACTCTCCAGCGGCGGCATCTCCCCAAGCCTCTCCGCTGGCATCGCCATGGCTTACCTCCCGCCAGCCCTCGCCACCCCAGGCACCCAGCTCGAAATCGAAATCCGCGGCAGAAAATGGCCCGCCGAATCCGTCAAAAAACCCTTTTACCGCAAGCCGCCCTCCGATTGAATCCCTCTCAATCCCTCTTCCTCATCCCAACCCTTCTCCAGCCCATCCCCATGCCAGCCCCAGCCAACGCCCGCTTCGCCGCTTCCCACGAATGGATCCTCTCCGGCACCGCTGACGCCACCGTCGGCATCTCCGACCACGCCCAGAAAGAACTCGGCGACGTCGTCTACATCGAACTCCCCAAGGTCGGCCGCAAGGTCGCCGCCAAGGAAGCCATCGCTGTCATCGAATCCGTCAAAGCCGCCTCCGACATCTACGCCCCAGTCGCCGGCACCATCACCGCCATCAACGACGCCGTCGCCGCCGACTCCAGTCTCGTCAACTCCGACCCCTACGGCAACGGCTGGCTCTTCACCATCCAGCCCGACTCCCCCGCCGACACCGACGCCCTCATGCCCGAGGCCGCTTACCTCGCCTCCCTCGAAAGCTGACCCACCCCACCTCTCGCCTCCCTCATGAGGCTCGAACCCATCATCGGCATCCTCTTCGCCGCCGTCACCGGCTGGGCCGCCGCCCGACTCGTCCGCCGTTTCTGGCCCAAATCCGGCAAATGGGGCATCAACCCCCAGCCCGTCGCCTGCCCCACCTGCGGCACCCCAGCCCCACGCTTCCGCAAACCCGCCAACCGCCGCCAGATGCTCTGGGGCGGCTGGTCCTGCCCCTGCGGCACCGAATGCGATAAATACGGCCACCCCATCCCCCCTCCCTGACCCCTTCAAATTCGCCCACATCTCCGCACAAGACCCCCCCGTTCGAGAATTCATTCGTGTCCATTCGTGACATTCGTGGTCCCAAACCCACCCATCCGCGTTCTGTAGGAACGCCGTATACCAGCCCAGAGCAACGCTCTGGGTCCCTCCCCAAGAGCCCTGTCCTCTTATCCAAAGTGGCACGGGCATCCTGCCTGTGACCTCTCCCGCCAGCACCTCCGAGGAGGTCTGTCCCATTGTCCGCCCATGGGAAGTTGTTGCCAATCGCGTTGGTTCGGATATTGTGAGCGGAAGGCAGTCATATCCATTGAATTTCAATCAGTTGGAAGAAAAAGACACCGGCCAAACGCCCCGTTTGCAGATGGATATTCCACCAGATATAGTGAAATAATAAACTGTTCGACAATAAATAGATGACCTACCGCATCCTCATAGTCATATTCGCTCTTGCTGCATCGCTGATTGCGGACGTTCGCCCTAAGTGGAATGCCGTTGATAAGAACCAAATGGATAAAGAGCCGAAGGGTTCCAGCGTTTTCAAAGAATGGCGGGAAGCAAGTCGGATAGCGTTCGAAGCGGACAAAAAGGAGCAAAGAAGATTAGGGGTTGCACGGGAATTCAATAAGAATGCCAACGAGTCTTCCACTACGGTAGACTGTGGTGTCGTCTGCGATCTTCCTAAGATTGGCATCCAGATTAAAGCGAATATTCACTACTTTTTTGATGGAGATAAGGCTCCTGATGATCTCGGAGAGAATATTACCGTCACATACAACATCAAGGGAACAGGATCCGAGAGGAGAGGCTATTTCATTATTAGTAGCCTTAAGCCAGACTTCATCACGAAGAAAGGGAATGTCTTTAGGTCTAAGACTGATGGTATTGGATCACTGAATGACGACTCGTGGAGCTACTCTCTCCTTGCTATCATGAATGAATCAGATTCGCGGCGGTTGATTACTGAAGAAGTCGATAGCGTTTGCCTTGGACCTTTCATTATTACGAGGCCAGATCTTATACACAGCGGGCTGAAGGCACTGCTTTTAGACCTTGATGAGCGGAGAAAGGCAGCCACAAACAAATAGGAATCAAAGAATGGTCGAACAAGCCGCACCATCCAACCGCTAGGAGCCGTTCTGTTTAGATGTTTTCCCGTAACTACAACACAAACCCTGTTTTAGTCTTCCGCCCCAGCTCCTAGCGGCGGATGTGCTTTACGTTCGGCCAAAAAACCGAGTTCACCGCCATGGTAGCAATCACGGAACAACCCGCACCTCGCAAGCGTGACGCATCGTGGATATCCTTCCTGAGTGTCGCTGCTGCCATTTTGTTACCTGCATACCTGCTGAGTTACAATGTCGTCTTCACAGAAGGTGAGGTGTTGCAGGGCTTGTATTGTCTGTTGCTCATCATTGCGGGCGTGTCGTCGCTAACAGCATTCTATCGGCGGGACGTTGGCATTACCCTCGTCGCCCTGTCCGGCGGGCTCCTGCTCACATGGCAGGCATATCAGTCTCGCAAGTGGGCTATGATCCATGAGGACATCACGTCTATTGTCACTTCCGCGATGAAGCAGCATAAGAAGTCCGGAACCTACCCGAAGTCCATTGATGACTTGAAGTTTGAGCACTCGTTCGTGAGGGAGCACATCCACGGTTTTAGCTCGGACGCCGATGGATTCAGGATTAGCTACTTCATTAACCAGCCAGGTATCACATACTCCTATTCTTCGATTGATGGCTTCTGGTATTATCCAGACTGACTGACAGCAATGAACGAATGCCAAACAACACCAAGGCGCACAAAACAGATGCAGGCAACGGCTCGTATGGCATCTGTCGTGTCAGCAACGCCTTGCACTCGCCATCGCCCATTCCATCATCGATGTACACAGAAATGAGCAGCCCGTATTCAGAAGATTTACCGGATGTCCTTCAGCAGTCCGACCCTCCCAGGAATCGATTCAGCCGAGCCTTCGTACGGCGTCGTTTCCTCGGTGGATTAGGGCTCGTATCTGCCGGAACGGTTGGCGGATTCATTTTAGGGCGGGTTTCGTCGAGGCCTTCCGCTCGGGGGGCGAAGCTTGATGGCTCAGCGATCTTCCAACAATGCGTGAAATCCGTGGTGGTCATCCGCATCCATGCCAACAACTCCTTGGGTGCCGGCTTCTGCTTGGATCG
>JAIXVE010000140.1 GCA_027483175.1 Verrucomicrobiaceae bacterium
GCAGAAACCATGCGCATCCTCATCGAAGGCCAACCCAGCCCGGACGTCCTCATGATGATCCAAGGCATCGGCATCGCCGGAAAACTCATGATCCTCTGGTCCCTCTTCCGCGGCCGTCACCACCTCCTCCCCTGACTCCCACGCCAAAGCGCACCCCAGCCGTGCCGCCCTGTAACCAGTAGTCAAGCCACGCGACCCCACCGGATCACGCCCCCACCCACATCTCCCTGCCCAGCATTCCCCTGCCCTCCTCAGAACCGCCACACCAACCCCGCCCGCAGCGTGAAATCCGCACTCTCACGCGTCAGCCCGAACCCCGCCCCTAACCTCACCAGCACCGAATGCGTCGGCGCAAGATACGCCCCCGCCATCAGCTCATGCTGATTCGCCTCCCCGAAATCCCCGATCGCCTCCACTCCTAACGCTACCACATGCGAAAACGAATGCCGGTAGCCACCCGCATACCCCCACGCCGCCTTCCCGCCCTCAGGCATCACCGCAATCAGATTGAACAGCACCTTGTCCGCCGCCGTCAGGTCCGTCTCCACAATCAACCGCCCGAACCACTGGTTCACCCCATGCTGATGAATCCCGCCCTGCGTATGGAAAAGATCATCCGTCACCACCCCGCCGCTACTCTCCCCAGCCACCCCATGCTCATGCCCGTCGTCATGCCCCGCTGAAACCGCCCCATCCCCGTGATCATGCGTGCTGTGATCATGCGGCGGCGTCACCGCAGGATCATCACACGGCGGCGCATCCGGTCCGTAATCCGGCCCGCACGGCACCGCAGGATCAGCCGCCGCCGCCGCCACAGGCGCCGCAGCCTTCCGCTTCACCTTCTGCTTCACCGCCACCGGCTTCACCTCATGACTGTGCCCGCCACCATGATCGTGCCCGCCCGACTCCCTGCTCACCGCATACTGCCACCCCGCAATCAGCGCCACCATCACCGGAAACTTCATCTCCGGCGGCGTCAGCTGCACCTGCACATACGGAGCCACCGCCGAAAAATCCCAACCGTCCCCATGATCCCCACCCTTCACATTCATCCCCAATCCCGTCCGCGGAGCCACGCCCGCAAACACCCCCGTCTCCATCTCCATCTCATCCTCAGGCTGCTGAAACGCCGCCGAAAACCCGCCCGTGATCACCCCGTGAAACGGCACCGGAATACTGTAATCCTGCATCAGCAGAAAATCACGCCCATGGTGCCCCCGCGCCACCACAGTCACCGCACTCAGTACCCCCGCAATCAAAAGCAGTCGTCTCATCATCTCAGTTAGTAAAGCAGCCGTGAAATGCCGGAACCGCCCGCTCCCGGACGGCTCCGGCCACTCTCTCATCACGCACGACGCCTCCGCAGCGCCACCACCCCAGCCACCGCCACCAGCACCCCAACCCCCGGCTCCGGCACCGTCGTCAGCGTCGCACGATACCCCTGCCGCTGCGTGTCCGTCGCCGGCGCATTGCTGCCCAGCACAATCGAATACTGCCCGGCCGCCAGCGCCCACGTGCGCTCCACCGCCGTCACCGTCGAGTTGTCCACATGGTCGAGATACACCAGATCCTCCGCCCACACCACGTTCCCGCGGTTGTTGTACGTGTGGCTGTCCCCGTCATCGTTGTCCCAGCCCGCCCAGATCGTGAAACTCGGAAACATCGACGCCGAACCAGCCACCGCATTCGGATCCTGCGCCGTCGGCGCAGACACCCCCGCCTGACGCTCCAGCCTCAGCGTGAACACCGTCGCCGCATCCAGCGTCAGCGCCACCCAGTCCGACGTATGCGTCCACCCCACCGGCGGCTCGCCAAGCCCCGCATTGAATAAGCTATTGTCCTCCCAGCTCCACGCCCCCACATGGCGGTCAAACGTCGCCGCATCACTCGCACCAAGCGCCACCGTCCAGCGGTAGCCGATCCCTCCCGCCACAGGATCCCCGGGCGTCACCGTGGCAGCAGTCGCAGGCATCGCGGCACAAGCCGCTAGTATCATCAGGTATTTCATGTCAGTTGTTTGTTTCGTTGTGTTTTGATGCGGGTTCTGGAAACTTGTTAGCTCTCTCTCACCACGTCCGCCGCAGCCTCACGAACCCCCGGCCCTCCGGCGCCTCCACCACCACCCGGTTCATCTGCGCCTCCACCGTCACCGGCAGTCGCAGCGGTGTCCACTCCACCCCCGGCCCCGCCGCCCATTGCGGCACCCAACCCGCCGCCTCGCGGGACCATCTCACCTCCACCCCTCCACCCGCCGCCACCCTCACCACCATCTCCGGCACCATCTCGCTCCGGTCAGGAATCCCGTCCGCATCACGATCCCCCCCAGCCCTCAACCCCTGCCCAGGCAATGTCCCCATGAACGTCAGCACGTCATCCCCGCCACTCAGCAACCCCAGCAGCTCAGCCCGGCTCAGCGTCGCCATCCCAGCCGCATCAGGCCGGTACCGCTGCACCGCCCGATCATATAAATACCGCCGCAGCACGCCGCCAATCGATCCATGCACCGCCAGATCACTCGTGTTCGCCACCCGCGCCTGTCCCTCCAGCAGACTCAATTCCCCCGCCGCTCCCGCCGCACTCGCCGCCGTCACCGTCACCTGCCGGCACGCCGCCGGTGCCGTCCCACTGTCGAAACACATCACAAACGCCGCCACATCCGCAAAATCCGCCGGCGTCGTCAGCTCATCCAGCACATACGGATGCACCGTCGGCAGCACAAACCCAGTCCCGTCATGCCCTAGCCCAAACCCGCTCCGCGA
>JAIXVE010000079.1 GCA_027483175.1 Verrucomicrobiaceae bacterium
CGCAGTAGCCCTCGGCTACCTTGAGGTAGCGCGTTGCTTCAAGACTCAGACTTTCACTGGTTTGTTTCATAAGCGCATCAGCGCACGGACTGCTGTGAGCAATCACAGCTCTCTCTAGCGCACGGAGTGCGCCTGCCAGCCCCTCCGTACACGCCCGGGCACGCGAGGCTCCGCACTCGCCCTCACCCCACCACGCTCCCTTCCTGCGCGCCAACGGCGCAACTCCATACCAGCCCGGGGCATCACCCCAGGCGAATAACAACAATAACCCGGCGTCCTGAAGGGACGCCACTTACCGCCGTTCATCCCCCTCCTCCGCACGGTCAGGCGCTGCAACATCGCCAAACCCATGCTTCACGGCATAATCCAGCAGCAGCCTCTCCACCAAATCGAAATCATACGGATCGGCCTCCTCCTCCATTGAATTCATCTCGATAGCAATGGGCCCCATGAGAGCATAACACTCGTCTTCCGTAATCTTCCCCTCCTGTCGTTGCCCCTCAATTTCGTCCCTCCGCCGCTCAAACGGATGGAACTTCTCGAAGAGGTCGGCCCAATTCCCGATACCAACTTCGCGCAGATAGTCCCGCAGCAGATATCCCTGCCACGCATTGGACCAGAATCGGTGGTCGCTCTTCACCATCATCCTCAACTCACATACGCACAGAAAAACCCACTCCTCCCGTGAAATCACGGGCAGCACTCTCGCCAGATCAGCGTCGCCATATCTGCCAACATAAGGTCCTTCAAAGTCTACACCTCCACTCAGTCGGTGGAGAAGGCCATCTTCAATACCAATAACCCGTGACGCGACTGCCATCCTGTCTCGAAATTCAGCTTCACTATCATTCATGTCCTTTGTCGTTTGATTGACGCCCCCCGATTCACCCTCGCCACCACCACCACGCCCACCCCGGCCCGCCACCGAACGCCGCTCCGGCACCAATTCACCATCCCTCCCGGCCCAATACCAGACGCAGGCCGCCCCACCAAAAATGGCACCGTAGACACACAGCATCCGGAACACGTCACGATTCATGATGAAATGGAATTCGGTCACACCCATCAAAGGCACCGCCCCACCCTTCCACTCAGACCAAAGCAAAGTCAAGCCCCCGCACTATCATCACCACCGTCCCCAATCCAAACTCGCCAGTCCACAAGGCCCTCACCCAACCACCGCCACCCCAGCCCCCTCCGCCACCTTCTCCTCACGTCCGCTCCGCAACCGCTCCAGCAGCAGATAAATCACCGGCGTGATATAAAGCGTCAGCAGCTGCGAAACCACCAACCCACCCACGATCGCAATCCCCAGCGGACGTCGCGCATCGCTCCCCCCGATCCCCAGCGCAATCGGCAGCGTCCCCATGATCGCCGCCATCGTCGTCATCATGATCGGCCGGAATCTCACCAGGCATGCCTCGAAAATCGCCTCCCTAGCCGTCCTCCCGTGATCCCTCTGCGCCTCCAAGGCAAAATCAATCATCATGATCGCATTCTTCTTCACAATCCCGATCAGCAGCAGAATCCCCACAAACCCATACACATTCAGTTCATACCCCCACAGCTTCAGCGCCAGCAGCGCCCCGAACCCCGCCGACGGCAAGCCCGATAGAATCGTCAGCGGATGAATGAAGCTCTCATACAGAATCCCCAGCACCAGATAAATCACCAGCACCGCCATCAGCAGCAGCAATCCCAATCCGGACAAGCTCGACTGAAACGCCTGCGCCGTCCCCTGAAACGCCGTCGTTACCGAATCCGGCAGCACCGGCCTCACCGCTGCCTCAATCCGCGGAATCGCCTCGCCTAACGCAATCCCCGGCTCCAGATTGAACGACAGAATCACCGCCGGCAGTTGCCCCAGATGCTGCACCGTCAGCGGCCCCGCCCCCATCCCCGTCGTCGTCACCGCACTCAGCGGCACCAGCTTCCCGCTCCCCGACCGCACATACAGCGTATTCAGATCCAATGCCCCGCGCTGGTGCTCCGGCATCAGTTCCACCACCACCTGATACTGATTCGTCGGCGTATAAATCGTCGACACCTGCCGCGAACTGTATGCATTCGCCAGCGCCATCTCAATCTGCGCCGCCGTCACCTGCAGCGACGCCGCCTTGTCCCGGTCAATCGTCACCTGCACCTGCGGACTCGTGATCTGCAAGTCACTCGTCACATCCATCAACCCCGGCACCCCGCGCATCTTCGCCTCCGCCAGCGGCGCAGCCTCGTACAACGCCGTCAGGTCCGGCCCCGACAGCGTGAACTGATACAGGCTCTTTGTCAGGGTCCCGCCCAGCCGGATCAGCGGCACCACCTGCGGAAACACCCGCAACCCGGGCACTTTGCTCAACTCCGGCCGCAACTCCGCAATGATCGCCTCCACCGGCGGCCTCCGGTCCCGCGGCACCAGATTCAGAAACATCCGACCCGTGTTCCCCGTCGCATTCGGCCCGCCCACCCCCACACTCGACATATACCCCTCAATGTACGGCTTGTCCTTCAGCACCGCCGCCGCCTGCTGCTGCAACTCCGACATCCTCTCGAACGACACGCCCTGCGCCGCCTCCGTCATGATGAAAATCTGCCCGTTGTCGTCATTCGGCACAAACCCCTTCGGCATCGTCTGAAACAACCACGCCGTCGCCGCCACACTAGCCACCGCCGCCAGCAGCACCACCACCCGCTGCCCCATCGCCACCCGCAGGGTCCGCTCATACACACCACGCATCCCCTCGAAAAACCGCTCGGTCACCCGGTAAAGCCACCCGTGCTCTCCCTTCCCGTGCGCCTTCAGAAACCGCGCACACAGCATCGGGGTCAAGGTCAGCGAAATGAATCCGGACACCAGAATCGCCACCGCAATCACCACCGCAAACTCCCGCAGCAGTCGCCCCAGAATCCCACCCATGAACAGCACCGGCACAAACACCGCCACCAGCGACAAGGTCATGCTCAGAATCGTAAAACCAATCTCCCGCGCCCCCCGCAGCGCCGCCGCCATCGGTGCCTCCCCATCCTCGATGTGCCTCACAATGTTCTCCAGCACCACAATTGCATCGTCCACCACAAACCCCACCGCCAGCGTGAGCGCCAGCAGCGAAAACGTTTCCACACTGTAATCCAGCACGTGCATCACCATGAACGTCCCCACCACCGACAACGGCATCGCCACCGACGGAATCAAGGTCGCCCTCACATTCCTCAGAAACACAAAAATCACCGCCACCACCAGCACAATGCTCAGCACCAGCGTGAACTCCACCTCGTGCACCGCCTCACGTATCGTCACCGACTTGTCCGACAGCACATCAATCTTCACCGCCGGCGGCAGCTGCCCCTCAATCTGCGGCAGCAATCCCCGAATCCCATCCACAATCGCCACCGTGTTCGAACCCGGCTGCTTCTGAATCGCCAGCACAATCCCCCGCACCGACTTGAACCAGCTCGCAATCCGCGTGTTCTCCACACTGTCGATCACATTCCCCAACTGCTCCAGCCGCACCGGCGCGCCATTCCGGTACGCCACCACCAGCCGCCGGAACCCCGCCGCATCCGTCAGTTGCCCGTTTGCCTGCACGTTCGCCGCCTCGTTAGGCCCGTGCAGGGTCCCCGTCGGCAGATTCACATTCCCCGTCTCCATCGCCCCCACCACTTCATCAATCCCCAACCCCTGACTCGCCAGCGCCCGCGGATCAAGCTGCGCCCTGACCGCATACTTCTGCGGCCCGAAAATGTTCACCTGCGCCACCCCCGCAATCGTCGACAACCGCTGCGCAATGAACGTGTCCGCATACTCGTTCACCTCACTCAGCGGCAGGCTCTCGCTCGTCACCGCCAGAAAGATCACCGGCGAATCCGCAGGATTCACCTTCTTGTACGTCGGCGGATTCGGCAGATCCCGCGGCAGCAGCTTCTGCGCCGCCGTGATCGCCGACTGCACATCCAAAGCCGCCGCATCCAGATTCCGGTCCAGATTGAACTGAATCGTAATGTTCGTCAGCCCCAGCGCCGACGACGATGTCATCGAATCAATCCCCGCAATGCTCGTAAACTGCCGCTCCAGCACCGTCGCCACACTCGACGCCATCGTCTCAGGACTCGCTCCCGGCAGATTCGCCGTCACCGACAGGGTCGGAAAATCCACGTTAGGCAGATCCGAAACCGGCAGCCGCGTGAACGCAAAAATCCCGAACCCCAGCACCGCCAGCATCAGCAGCGTCGTCATCACCGGACGCCGGATGAATGCCTCACTCAGATTCACCGCACCCCTCCTTTCCCCGCTTCCACCGGAATCACTTTCCCGCCCGGGACAATCCTCGACTGCCCCACCACCACCACCGTCTCTCCAGCCTTCACCCCTTCTCCTATCAGACTCTCGCTCCCCGCACTCCGCAGCACCCGCACCGGCCTCACCTCCGCCGTCCCGTCCGCCTTCACCACATACAATCTCGGCCCCTGCTGGCTCGCCGTCACCGCCGCACTCGGCACCACCACCGCTCCCTTGTCGGTCCCTAGCCGCAGCGCCACCTCCACAAACGCCCCCGGCCACAACGCCCGCTCTTTATTCCCAAACTCCCCCTTCAACCCGATCGTCCCCGTCGCCCGATCCACCGTGTTCGCCACAAACACCAGCCGCCCCTCCCCTAACACCCGGCCATCCCGCGCGTCCCGCGCCGTCACCGCCAGTCCCTCACCTCCACCCGCCATCCCCTTCCGGATCGCCTCCAGATGCTGCTCCGGCAGCGCAAACG
>JAIXVE010000195.1 GCA_027483175.1 Verrucomicrobiaceae bacterium
CCCGCGGCCTGTAGGGACGCCCCATCCCCCTCTCCGAACAAGCCCCCTCCGAACCAGCTAGCCGAAGGCTCTGGACTGCTGGGAGAATCACAGCTCTCCCTGCGCACGGAGTGCGCCTACCCGTCCTCCCAACGTGCCCCCGCCGAAGGCCTTGGAATGCGGAAGCCTGCTGCCGCTTTCCCGGAGCCAGCCCGCTGGCCCGGCACCACCCAAGCACACCTCACCCGCTGTCCGCCCCCTAGCACGCCGACGTCCCCGTCGGCCCCCTCAGAACCAGCCCCTCTCCGAACAAGCCCATCTCAAATATCAAATATCAAATCCCCCCCTCCCGCCAAACGCGGGAGGGGGCTCCAATGCCTTTCGGCTGAGTGCCTAGGCGGCACGATCGACTCCGTCCCCAACATCCAGACGGAGGGCTGCGGGTCTCCAATGCCTTTCGGCTGTGAGGCCATTCGGCCCCAGCGACACAGTTCCTCAGGGAACGGTGTCAGCTGTTCCAGTCTCCAATGCCTTTCCGCTGAGTGCCTAGGCGGCACTCTCTAAATTTTACTTGACTTTTTCGTAATAGGAGTTGTCTCCAATGCCTTTCGGCTGAGTGCCTAGGCGGCACCCGATCCCATGAAAAAGAATCAGAAACAAAGTGCCACCGTCTCCAATGCCTTTCGGCTGAGTGCCTAGGCGGCACTAGCCGCTCTTCGTGCGGTGCTGGACATCACGGGCACCCCGTCTCCAATGCCTTTCGGCTGAGTGCCTAGGCGGCACCCGAAACCTGCGCTCACCCTCACATACTACACCGATCCGTCTCCAATGCCTTTCGGCTGTGTGCCTTGGCGGCACAGGTCGAGGTCTACTTCAACCTGCGCGGCAACCGGAGCAAGTCTCCAATGCCTTTCGGCTGAGTGCCTAGGCGGCACGCTTCGTCGCCGTCGCCGTCGCCGTAATCCCGTCATGCGTCTCGTCTCCAATGCCTTTCGGCTGTGAGGCCATTCGGCCCGCGGCATTCCGGAAATCATCGGCACTCAGCAGTGGGCGTCTCAAATGCATTTCGGCTGTGAGGCCATTCGGCCCCCTCACTTCCAAGCATGGATCGGCATCTGGTTTCCTTCTGTCTCCAATGCCTTTAGGCTGTGAGGCCATTCGGCCCAATTCGTTCTCGGACAGCATGTCCCCAGCTGAAGAGGGTCTCCAATGCCTTTCGGCTGTGAGGCCATTCGGCCCGCAGCAGTTGGTAATGGCGTTGAGTGCGATCGGTCGCAAGTCTCCAACGCCTTTCGGCGGTGAGGCCTTTCGGCACCAAAAACTGGTTATCTACGCTCCAGAAGGACTCGGGAAGTCTCCAATGCCTTTCGGCTGAGTGCCTAAGCGGCACGCAATCTCCATGTCGTCCTGCGCCATGTCCAATCTCGGCTGTCTCCAATGCCTTTCGGCTGAGTGCCAAGGCGGCACAATTGCCTACGTCTCCGGGCCCGGATTGCGTGACTTCATGTCTCCAATGCCTTTCGGCTGAGTGCCTAGGCGGCACCACCCCGACAATCGCAGTCCGCGATAAGGTTCAGTACGTCTCCAATGCCTTTCGGCTGAGTGCCTAGGCGGCACCTGCGATAAGCCTTGCAACACTTCGTTATAGCAACCAAGTCTCCAATGCCTTTCGGCTGAGTGCCTAGGCGGCACACTAAAGACAAAGCTGGACACCTTCGCGCCTGGCAGAGTCTCCAATGCCTTTCGGCTGTGTGCCTAGGCGGCACATCATCCTCCATCCAAGACCTCGCGCGCACCTTCAATCGGTCTCCAATGCCTTTCGGCTGCGTGCCTAGACGGCACCTAAACACAATCAGCGGAGTCCTTCGTCAAATCGCAAAGTCTCCAATGCCTTTCGGCTGTGTGCCTAGGTGGCACCCATGAACTGGCAACCAATCGAAACAGCGCCGAAGGAGTCTCCAATGCCTTTCGGCTGAGTGCCTAGGCGGCACCCAGAAACTCGGTGAGGGATGCGAAATGCGCCAAGTGTCTCCAATGCCTTTCGGCTGAGTGCCTAAGCGGCACCATCCCGGACAGCACGATCATCCAGGTTATCACGGCCGCGTCTCCAATGCCTTTCGGCTGAGTGCCTAAGCGGCACTTGTCGGAAGTCATTCAAGACATGGACGACAACGACAAGTCTCCAATGCCTTTCGGCTGAGCGCCTAAGCGGCACCAACCCTGACAAGTTGACAGACCCGGCTTTTATGGCCAGTCTCCAATGCCTTTCGGCTGAGTGCCTAGGCGGCACTGAACCCCGTCCGTCCATCAGCACTGCCGAAGCTCAAGCTGTCTCCTATGCCTTTCGGCTGAGTGCCTAAGCGGCACGCGAAAGCGGAGGCGGCGATTAAATCCATCCTCAGCGGGTCTCCAATGCCTTTCGGCTGTGAGGCCATTCGGCCCTATTGAAGAAGAGTTCATCACCGAGACTGAGTACACGGTGTCTCCAATGCCTTTCGGCTGTGAGGCCATTCGGCCCTTTGATGAGTATCAATCATCTGGAGCACATGGACGGTGTGTCTCCAATGCCTTTCGGCTGTGAGGCCATTCGGCCCCCTGACTTCACTCGGCCGACGTATAAACAAGGTTACACTGTGTCTCCAATGCCTTTCGGCTGAGTGCCTAGGCGGCACCGATTGCGTCCGGCGTCCCCCAATCCCGCGTCGTCGAGTCTCCAATGCCTTTCGGCTGAGTGCCTAGGCGGCACGCAAGCAGGAAGCACTGGATCTCTGTACGCAGAAACTGTCTCCAATGCCTTTCGGCTGGGTGCCTATCCGGCAGGTTGGCGACCTCAACCAGGAGGAGCGGGACACGGTCACCACGTCTCCAATGCCTTTCGGCTGGGTGCCTATCCGGCAGCGGAGGACGTTGTCAGGGAAGCGCAGTCTCTACGGCTGTCTCCAATGCCTTTCGGCTGGGTGCCTATCCGGCAGTGGTGGCCTGAACACAAGGTCTATGACCTAGCTAACAAGTCTCCAATGCCTTTCGGCTGGGTGCCTATCCGGCAGCGGAAGCTCACAGGTTCTCAACTCACTGACGAAATCAAGCGGTCTCCAATGCCTTTCGGCTGGGTGCCTATCCGGCAGAGCGCCCTCCGCGTGGCAACGTGGGCAGCCAGCGCTGAGTCTCCAATGCCTTTCGGCTGGGTGCCTATCCGGCAGCCTCGATCCTCACTCCTATCGCCGAGCATAACGGCGTCGTCTCCAATGCCTTTCGGCTGGGTGCCTATCCGGCAGCGAACCGACTGTTTCCGTTAAATTCAACCTGGCTACGGTCTCCAATGCCTTTCGGCTGGGTGCCTATCTGGCAGTATCGCATTGCATGGCAACCCCTCTGGCCTCATCCCGTCGTCTCCAATGCCTTTCGGCTGGGTGCCTATCCGGCAGAAGCCATTAAAGTCTACGAGTACAAGAACGAAGCCACATGTCTCCAATGCCTTTCGGCCGTGTGCCTAGGCGGCACGAAAATGGAGCAAGCCATCAAGGCCATTCTCTCCGGGTCTCCAATGCCTTTCGGCTGTGAGGCCATTCGGCCCTCTCATTACCGGGGAGAGCGATCCAACCTGCGGTCCAAAGTCTCCAATGCCTTTCGGCTGTGAGGCCATTCGGCCCCGAGTGGACTGCCTACCTGCTCTATCTGGATCAACGGTAGTCTCCAATGCCTTTCGGCTGAGTGCCTAAGCGGCACTATCTCTTTTGTGGAACAGATTTACCGCCCTCTTAAGTCTCCAATGCCTTTCGGCTGTGTGCCTTGGCGACACCGTCTGGGTCATGGGGAACCCCAATAAAACCGCCACCCCGTCTCCAATGCCTTTCGGCTGTGAGGCCATTCGGCCCATTGAACTCGCCTTGGATGAGAAAAGGCCAATCCCTAAGTCTCCAATGCCTTTCGGCTGAGTGCCTAAGCGGAACTGGCCGAAGCGGCCGCCAACCTGTTTAAGGCTGAGCTGTCTCCAATGCCTTTCGGCTGAGTGCCTTGGCGGCACCTGACGACCTGATTGGGGTCGCCGTCCGTGCGCGGCTGTCTCAAATGCCTTTCGGCTGTGGGGCCATTCGGCCCAACATCATCGACCCCATCCTTGCAACGTGCGTCGCCGGGTCCCCAATGCCTTTCGGCTGAGTGCCTTGCCGGCACCCTCCACCCTGTCCCGCGCCCTCCTGGATTGCGGCATCAGGTCTCCAATGCCTTTCGGCTGAGTGCCTAGGCGGCACACGATGTAGTTCGCGCCATGCACGACGGCAAACTGGAAGGTCTCCAATGCCCTTCGGCTGAGTGCCTAGGCGGCACGCTCGTCGTCTCCCTCATGTACGCCAACGGCAGCACGCTGTCTCCAATGCCTTTCGGCTGAGTGCCTAAGCGGCAAGCATGTGACGAACCGGAATCTCCTCGCGTCTGTCTGTCTCCAATGCCTTTCGGCTGTGAGGCCATTCGGCCCCCATAACTATGGGTTGGCGGTAGATTTTGGGATCTTCCGTCTCCAATGCCTTTCGGCTGTGAGGCCATTCGGGCTTCGAACAAACCTGACAAACGGCAGAAGCCACAACAAACGTCTCCAATACCTTTCGGCTGAGTGCCTAGGCGGCACATTATCCTCATCATCCAAACGGAGGGCGAAACCCGCTCGTCTCCAATGCCTTTCGGCTGTGAGGCCATTCGGCCCTCTTTCAAAACGACAAGCTTACGACACTGCATTAAGTAAGTCTCCAATGCCTTTCGGCTGTGAGGCCATTCGGCCCTAAGCGTCAACAGCTCGCTGAGCAGATGACTCTTGCCCTGTCTCCAATGCCTTTCGGCTGTGAGGCCATTCGGCCCTTGAGCTGGAGGCTGACGACCTGATCGGCGTCGCCGTGTCTCCAATGCCTTTCGGCTGAGCGCCTAAGCGGCACGCGACGAGTACCGCCGGCTGTGTGGGACGAAGTACGTGTCTCCAATGCCTTTCGGCTGCGTGCCTAAGCGGCACTAACTCAACCATCAACCGAACCACCTAACATGAATCCAGGTCTCCAATGCCTTTCGGCTGAGTGCCTTGGCGGCACTTGAGCGGGTGCGGACGCGGGCGCAGGCTCGGGCGTTTATGTCTCCAATGCCTTTCGGCTGTGAGGCCATTCGGCCCTTGTAGTCACCATGTCAGCTCTGCTGTACCTTACTACTCGTCTCCAATGCCTTTCGGCTGTGAGGCCATTCGGCCCCGAAAACTGGACAGCACAAATCGGAGGAGGGAGCGCAACGTCTCCAATGCCTTTCGGCTGTGAGGCCATTCGGCCCTCCATCCACGTAAGCCGTTGTGGATGAGAGTTGCAAACGTGATCTTGTCGGGTCTTGGGCTCGGGCAGGCGCATTGGCGAGACGAGAAGCCGGAAAAGGGGGGCCGCTGCGTAGGCAAAGGATTGATTGCGAGTGGGTTACGCGAACCGTCGGGTGTTTCGGGAAATCTGTTCCAGCAGAGACCCGACGGGAACAGATGTCAGAATATCAGGGTGAGGCGGCGGTTTGTGGGAACATGGCACCCTGCCGCACGGCGGCGAGCGGCCGAGGGAGCCTCAAGAACGTAGGCGGCGAGGGAGTCGGCCTGGGGGTCGATGATGCCGGTGAGGCGTTCCCAGAGGCGGTTGAATCGGTCTTCCTCGAGCCAGCACTCGAAGAGAGATTTTTGGACACGGATGCCGAAATCTTCGCAGGCAATAGCAACGCGGCGGAGGCGGCGCGGGTCGGCAATGTCGTAGGCAACGAGGCGAAGCATTTCGGAAAAACGGTCGCAGAGATGACGAGAGGAAGGCCCAGAGAGAGGAAGGATGTCGCAGAGAAGAGTGTCAGTGGGTCCCTCCGGGACGTCCGAGTCCTGCTGCTCAGTGAGCGGTGGCATCGGCACTGACTCGGAAGTGCTCACTGGAGGCGGAACGGAGCGAAAGGCTCGCCATCGAGGGCGGCTTTGAATGCAAGGATGGTGGCATCAATCTCGGCGCGAAGGGAGGAACGGAGGCCGGTGCGAAGGGAAGTGAACGGTCGGCGGAGACGCTTCTCAAAGTCATGGAGCAGGATCCGACGGCCCTCCGGATTCAGGAAAATTCCACCGTCGCGAGCGATGAAGTGCTCTTTGGAGAGCATTCGGTGGGCGAACAGCCTGAGGGTGAGGGCGTCGGCAATGGCCGGCCGGAAGGGCTCCATTAGACCCGCCCTCCGCGTCCTCCGGCGGCTCCCCTGGTGGCATGAATACCGAGTCAGTCGGAGGAACTTGGTCATCCGGCCCGAAATAGAAGGCATCAAACATGTCGGAAAGAGATCACGGTGTACCCATCAATGGTGTGAGAGTCACAGCGGTGGCATCGGTGCGGTGCGGCCTGACAAAAAGCGTCGAACCTCCCGCGCGTATGCTGAAGCCCTCATTGGGAATACCGCGCCACGGACCATCATCAACCTTCACCCATGCGGGGCCGTTCGACCTGACGAGCGTGGCGGCCCCTCCAAGGTTGCAGCGCAGGTCCGCGTTCCAACGGAGCGGGATCGTGACCGAGCGGACATCTGCAGAAGCAGGTGGCATCTCCCGCGCGGCAGGGCTGGGAATCGGCTTGGCCACCACCGACTCGTCGCGTAAACCAACGCGGTCTCCCAGCATTGTCGAGGACCGGGGCATCGGAGCTACGGCCTCCTTGCGGCTCTTGATGCTGGCATCCTCCTCCGCGGCACGGCGGCGGATGGTCTCGGCTTCCTCGGCGGCGCGACGGCGCGTGGCCTCGGCTTCCGCGGCAGCGGCCTTGCGCAAGGCTTCAGCTTCGCGTTCGGCAGTGGCCGTCAGACTGGCCGCCTCACGCCGATCCGCCTCGAGGGCCTCGGCTTCAGTCCGTTCGCGGGCATGCCGTTCAGCTTCCTTGGCGGCCGCCCGGTCGTGCTCCTCCTTCCACTGCCTCCGGAACTCTCCGGTCACGGCTTCCAGTGTATCCTTCGTCTCTGGATGAAAGCCCGGCCGATTGAAGAACCTGACTTTGCCAGCGTCGTCCCTGCCATGCCAGAGAAGCGGGCGGCCGGTCGGACCATCGAACCATGCACTGGCACCCGGATCGATCTCCCGCATCACTAGCGGATGACCATCGGTTCCGATACCGCGCCCCAGGGATACCGCAAAGATCCCAAGAGGCACCATGCCTAGACACAGGAACGCGATCACCAGATTGCGTCGCCAGATCGACGGCCTGAGCGTCAGAAAGGCACCGGAAACCCCAATGGCAAGGGCGTGGCCCATCTGACGCAGAAACTCAGTGAGCGTCGGATTTAGATGCCCCTCGGCGGCGAAACGGCTGACATTGGAATCGACAATCCGCCAAAGGGTGATAGCGACGGTAACCGCAGCAGCAAGGTAGCCGAAGCCAAAGGTGGTGAAACCCGCAACAACCACACGTATCAGCAGCGGGACGACATTGCGGGACGCGGGGACGGAACAAGGAATACGACGTGAAGAATCACTCATGGATGAATGGATATCGAGGGTGAACGTTAGACGACGGCGCAAATCAGCGGCGAGCCGAGCGCAGGTGGCGGCGAATCGCGTCCACGAAATGACGCAGCTCGACCACAGCGAACGCGAGGCCGCATACCAGCAAGACAAGGCGCATCCAGAAACGGCCACGGCCGCTGGCGTCAATGACAGGAGGACGTTCAGATGAGGACATGCCAGAACTTAAGCACAGGGTCACCTGCTGTGCGCGTCTCTGGATGTCCTCGGATGTCAGCGTCGGCTATCCCGCCTGATTTCACATAAACGGCCGGACGATGTCAGGAACTCGATCGTTGCGTCGAGACGATCAATCCCGCAGGCGCAACGTGTGCGGCGGCAGATGGAGCTTGCGGACGGGCAGCGCGAAGCCGAGTGCTTTCAACCCGATGCGGAGGTGACTGAGCTCATGGCGGATATCTGCCGGCTCCATAGCAAGCGGCTTGATGCCGACCGGGATGAAGTCGGCTCGCTTCAGCCAATCCGTCATCGCTTCAGCCGCGGCAACCTGATCGATAAGCGTGCTACCAGCCCTCTGCGCGTCCGACAGGAAATGAAGCACGGCAAGCGCCCTCGGGCGCATGGCTAGGGAAGCGTCATCCAGCCAGATCGTCTTCTTGCGATAGCTGATCTCAAGGTGGCGCGGGCGGGCAGCGTCTTCCTTGAGTCCACGACTGAACTCGCGGCGCAGGCCATCGAAACTGCCGGGAAACTTGCGGATGTCCTCGAACCGATTCCGCAGCGGAACAAATGGGACATCAGCGAGGTGAACACCGGCGTTCGCCGCCACATGCTCTCGGCCGTCGCGATCCTTCAGGGCGGGCCCGGGCTGGCCAGGGTAAAAGAACCCTGGCATGGTCTCGTATGGAGCATCAACGAGGACATGCGTTAGGCGATCCGTCTCCCGCCCGATCAGCGTCACCGCCGCATGCAGCAGCGCCCCCATCGTCTTCCTCCCTCCCGCAATGCTGGCAACAAGCCGGGTGTCGGGATTCGTCACGACCTGGCGGACTTGCTCCAGGATGAACGCAGCAGCGAGGTCATTCTGTTCCGGAGTCACGATGTCCGCCAACCCCTCGAACATCCCCGTCTTCCGGTTCCCTTGACCAATGACGCGCGGTGGCTCGGCGATGAGTTCATGGTCACGTGCCTCAAGGGAGGCACGGAGGCATTCCCACGCCGTGCACCCGCCGAATGTTGGCATCGGAGTAAACAGCTGCTGCTGAATCTTCTCCGCTCCAGTGAGCGTCGTGATGAAAACCACACGCTCCGGAATCACGCGCGTCTTCTCACGAGCCAGCGCCCACACTGTTTCGGTGACAATGGCCGGAGACAGCCCGGTGACAGCAACAAGGATGGTGGGCATGTTGGGATACGAATGACGGATTGATGGAATGGCAAAAGCGAATCCCCTCAACCCGCTGATCAGTCGGCACAGCGGAAGAGGGTCAGTGTAGCCTCACGGGCTCTCCGGCAGATCAAGCTGCCGGAACTCCTCGTCGGTAAGCGGAATCTCCAGCACGTCCCGGTCTCCAGTATGAATCTCCTCGATGTGCCGCATGAACTCCGGCTTGAGCAGCCACTTCCAGTCAAACCGCTGCTGGCGGCTGGGAATCATCCCCAGCAAACCCAGCACCTCCGCGCGCGTCACCGTCCGCCGGGAAGGCCGATACGGCAGCTCCAGAAGCCGCCGGCCATTCGCCTGGGCAACTAGCCGGACGACGACAGGCTCCTGCAATTGCCGCTCACGCCGCTGGTGCCGCCACCACCGGAACGCGGAATACGCCGTGCCCAGAAACGCTATGATGCCGCAGACAATGCCAATTCGGTCGAGGAGGAGCCAGTTAGATTCAGACATTGGGTCAATCAGATGTGAGGCTTGAAGGCCGGAGGGGCACCGCGGGCATCGGCAGCGCAGAAACGAAATCGCGGGTGGCCTCAACCGCTGCCGTCGCTTCACCCGGGGACACCGCACGAATCTTATGCGTCAAGTCATTGCGGGCCCCAATGGCATCGCGCAGATCCCGGTTCTGGAACCACTGTCCGGCGAGCGGGTTTCCGAGGTGCTTAAGGATGTCCGCCACCTGACGGAGTCCCAGCACCGTCGTCTTCCCGTCATGTGAAGTCGTCCGGAAGCGGTCCTTCATCGGCTGCGGCACCGGAAGCTGGTTCAATGCCGCCAGCCCATAGGGGTCATTCAGTCCAGTCTGACTCCACAGGCCGAAACGCAAAGCCATTTCCACCGCCTTACACGCCAGCACCAGCGCCGGACCGTGATCGCCGCGCTGCTGATGTTGCCTCGCGTTGTCCAGAATGTCCGCCACCACCAGCATTGAAGGTTCTCCGCTGCGCACCGCCTTCGCCAAATCCCCAAGGTGCGACCGCAACCGCCCCAGCGCAGGCGCAGCGCTTCGCGCCGCCGTCTGCCGCGCGCCTTCATAGTCAAACTGATCCCACGCCGCCATGCAGAGCGCCACGTCCCTCGCTGCCACCAGACTCTCGTGAACTTCCACCACTCGCGCCGCCGCCAAAAACGAACCAGCCCGGAAAAGCCCTTCTGCAGTCCGCAAATCCCTCTCCGCAAAATAGCCCGAGGCATCGAACGCCTCGAGCTTCTCTGTGCCGGTCATCACCACACCGTCCGCCCGCTCGCCCACCGTGAACACAATCTCTCCCACGCCTTCATCCAATGCCGCAATCGTCGCCCCCGCACTCATCTGCTTGGTCCCCGATGTCGGATTCACCAGCAACCGCGCGCTGCGGTCAGCCCGCCGCGCCACCGCGATCACCTCCCGCACCGCCCCCCGGCAGTCAGCCAGTGAATCATGGTGCACAATGCAACGATATGGCCCACCCTCCCCGTCCCATGGCCGGAACCCGTCAATGCCTTCCCTCACCAGATCCGCTACCAAAATCGAATCCTCCGATGCACTCGGCACCAGCCAGTAGCTCTCCGGCCGGATCATCTCAAGAGTCCGCCGCAACCCCGCCGCCAGATTCGAATACCGACCAGCCGTGCCTGTACCAACCGTGAGTATCAAATGAGTGGGCATAGGTTACGGAATTGACGGGAGCGGTTCGGACTGGCAATACTTCATGGGAATGGCGTTAAACTCGGGTCTGCCTTCATGGCCTCGTAGAGATCAAGGGAGACTTTGCGAGGCGTCCCGTTAAGGTATACCTGTTTGCCTGTCGGCCACTTCTGCGCCTCCACGAAGATCACGAGCGCCCGCCATTTTCCATCTGAGTCCCGGTGCGGACGGAGAATCACAGGAGAGGCGAAGCGGCCCTCGCCTTTCCTCCTCTGCGAATTCCATGCCCATTCCCAGGCATTTGACCGACCACCCGCTCGCTGAATGATGGGCAGACCAAGTGCAGGGCGAAATGCCGATTCGGTGCCAACCGATGGAAGACCATAGCCAATATCGTGATCGCGTTTCGCATACTGAAATCCAGAATTCTCGGGTGGTCGCTGGTCGCGGTTTCCCGGGCGCAGGTCCTCGCTCCGCCCATGCTGCCGCCAACCTCGAAGCCATTCGGCAAGTCTTGGAATGCAATCGGATTGCGGGTGCGACGCCTTACCTACACAGTAGATCCGTACGGAGGTTGACGCTTCCGAAAATCGCCCGAGCGCCTGCGAGAGGCTCATCGAAGTCGATGCAACAGCGAGCGAGCCCATTGCCCGGCGAGATCGGAAACCGAGTGCGCCTAGGTTACCGAAAACGACTGCCAGTGACCTGAGATCGTCATCCATTCGCGAATTGCCGCGCCAGATGAAATCAAGTTGAAAAGCCGCTAATGCTGAGCGGTGGCGCGGATTATTCCGAAGGGGAAACAAGAGGTAGCCTTCAGGTGACTGCATTCCGGGAGCGGCATGACTTACCGAGGCATCGAGAGCTCTTCCTGATTTTGAAAAGACCCTCACCGTCAACAATCCTGCGGCACCCATATCACCCGCAGCTGAGCCAAAAATCATGGATTCCTGGTCACGGAGCGACATGTGATTTAGCGATTTGAATCCGCCGAGCACGCGAAACCACCAGCGAAGCTGGCCGCGAATCGACGCGGCGCGGATCTCTGCTTTGTCATGGTCCGCGCCGGCACAGAAACACGGCGTGATAACATCGAATTGATAGCTTTGGCGGATCATGGAAGCGGACGGTTGAATTTCCGAGCGAGATTGAGCAGCGCCTTCTTTGCCTTCTTAACGGCCAAGGCCTCCGCGAGAAGGGCGGCGTCCTCGAGATGCAGCTCCAATAGAGTAAGTTGAAAAGTGCTGGTGCTCTCGGGTTGCTGCTGAGGCCAGAACATTTCCTTCTCAAACTCAAACTTGTTCAGAATGCCACGCAGTTGATCCTTTGACATGGCACGGAGCTTGTCAGAAATGGTTGAGTCAGCCTGAGCGGACGCTAGTTCCGATGCTTTGAGCATCTCTGCCTGCACGTCGTCCGTGATGTCTTTGAACCACCCGTAACCGGCATTCGCCTTCGCTCCCAAGCCGAGAAGCTCGAGCCCGTGGCCGAGCCAGCGTCTGGCCTGTTGGATGTCCGCTTCCGTGGCTCGGGCCAGCGGAATGAGGGGAAAGTTGAAGCAGCTATCGGTGTCCGCCTGAGATTTCACCGCCGGAAAGAAGACGGGAACGGGATTCTCCGTGTCGCTCGCGGTCTCCAATTCTCCATTGTAGTACTTTGCGTGATGTGGAGTAACGACGTCGAGTTCCAATCCAGGGTCTGTCGAGGGGAATGCCGCGAGGAAGGCAATCGTGCCCGCGAAACTCGGGAGCGCTAGCCATGGTCGGCCAGCGGGCAGCGTCCAATGGAAACGAGCAGAAAGAAGCATGGCGGCTTCTTTCCAGATGATTTCATGCGATTTACCGCAGGCCCAGCCAAAATCGCTCACGTATCGCCCTTCTTTGACTCCTGCGGTCCAGTCTTTCCCGACCCAGCCGAAAACCGCGGCCACCGCGGCAAGCATGTCAGCTGGGCGGTTAAAGCCTTCACAGCACGGAGCGCAAGCGTCGTCGGGCGCGGGACGTTCTGTGCCGGCAGCTACCCAGTCGTGGAGGGCCTGCAGGGCCATCCGGCGGCCGCATCCCTTTACGGCACTTCCTGGCACGACAGGCAGGCCGTAGCGATCAAGGTTCACATGGGAGTTTTCCATCACACCGCCACTCAGGTCGACCATGAGGCGGGACATAAGGCGGGCATTGACCGTGACAGCTTTGGCGGGCAACCATTTGGATAGTGGCGGGCGCGTCGCTTTGCGGTTGTCGCCAATCAAGCTGTGGAACCATTCCTTCCGGTCGTCTTCTTTGGCCTGCGGGTCAGCGAAGCGTCTCTGAAAAAGGCTGCGGGAATCGCACTTCGGCACGAGGCCATGGCCGAGCGCAGCGGCGGTATCCGGTGGAGCGTGAACAGGCATGTCAGGTTCAGAGTTGAGGACGGATTTCGTCCATGCCGGAGAGAATTCCGGAAGGAACAAGGTCGAAGACTTGCGAGTGGGATTCGGCGAGGCGGATCAGGTCAGCCTCGTCCTTCGTGCGCTTGCTGCGGCGGCGGGTGGCGTCAGTGGCAGCCCAGAGCTTGCCTTGCACGACATCGGCAAGGCTGGCGATCGGCAGTTCCACGCCAAAAAGCGTGCCAGTGACAGCGCGGGTAGGGAACGAGCCGTAGCGGCTGTTGATCGTGATCTGAATGCGCAGTCGGCTCCCGGGCAGCATCGCGTTGAGCGAATGCGGAAACTCTTCGACCGTGAACCCAGCGGCGCGCAGCGCCGCGGCCGCACCTGTGGCGGCGGTGATGGCAAAATCCGCATCCAGCGTGACCACCGGCTCGGCATAGTGGTTCACCGCCAGCCCGCCAATCAGACAGAACGGCTGTCCACTCTCACGCAGAGCCCGCACGGCCAGCACAAGGTCGTTCGGACTGCCGGTGAGCCCGGCGAGAAATTCGGCTTCTGACATCATTCGCTGTCCCCTTCCTTGACGGCAAACCGCTTCAGGTAGCCGATGAATGCGAGGGCCTCGGACGTCGCCCGCTGGAGATCGAGGCTGCTCGCGTTTCCAGCCGTGAGCAGCGTGATCAATTCCGTGGCGGAGTCGCAGTCTCTCAGTACCGAGATCCCGTGAATGGGATTCCCTAGGTGCTCGGCTACCTGATTCATCGCATCCTGCATTTCAGGCCGCTTCGGGTCATTCTCCCTCTTCGCCTCGACGGCAAAAGCGGCAGTGGCGAGCAGGCCGTTGGAAATGATCATCGCAGGCAGCTTGCTGATCGTCTGCTTTGTAATCAATGAATCCTCTCGAGCGATCGCCTCAAGGGCCTTGGCCGCGCGGATTTGGTCGAGGTTTTGCATGGGGTTCAAGCTCCTTTGCTATCTTTAAGGTTCACGCTGCAGAATCCGAGACCTGTGGAGGCGTCGCCGCCAAACTGAAAAACCTTGGTCTCCTCTACCTTGAGCTTGAATGCGGTGATCGCACAGGCAGCCTTTTTCTCATGCCACTTCCCGGCATCAACCTTCGGCACGCGGCTATCGGTGGCACTGAGGACCGAGTAGAAGAGCGTATCCGCGGGGACATTCTCCTGATTGAAGAGCCCCGTGCCCTCAGCCGCGCCAGTTTCGTCTGAAATGCGCACGTGCTGAGCAACTTCGCAGGCAGTGGTCGCAAAATGGCTCATCATCCCGTTCGAGAGGATAACTAGACGATCAGCAATCGATTGGAAGAGCGCGTCATCAGGGATGAGGGCGGCCAGGGATCTGGCCAACGCGTCCGGAAAGGTACCAGTATGGCTGAAGCAATATTCTTCGAGCACGGTCTGATGCCGCTCGACGCCTCTGATCATCACAGGCAGCGCCAAAGGGCCCTCGACCTTGAAGATTGCCTGATCATCCGCGGGTTCCGGTGGAATGGCACCCGTAAAGACTCCATCCCGCGCAGCCCGTTGGAGCATCAGCGGACAGGTGATCCACGCGTAGCTTCCCTTCGCGCTGCGGATCGGGAAAGCAATCACCCGGGCTTCGGAGAGAATCAGGGACCCGGCAAACGCGGGCTTGTCGCTGTCAGAACCAAACAGCCACGCAGCCTCTGCAATCTCACCCGTCTTGTTCACTCGGACTTTCTTCCCCCCGGAACCATCGCCCTCCCCATTCACTAACCCTTCGTTCCAATGATCCGCAAAACTCCCTTTGAGGGAAGATGCCGGAATGATCGGAAATCCCGTGTGGCGTTCGCGTTGAATCGGCTGGTCGATAGCCCCGACCGAGGCTCCGGCACCGACATGGAGCGGCGTGCGGGTGAACAAATATAGGATCGTAGATTTCATTGCTGAGTTTTCGCTGATTAAAAATGATGTTTACCTGGCCGGCTGGCCTTCAACGGCTTCCGCGGGGCGTTGCCCGTCATGGAAATCCCACGTTCCGCACACTCCGATACCAAACCCTTTCTCGCCCATAAGGGTGCTCCGCCGGTTGCGGATCGTCGAATCATCACCATCCCCGTGCCAGTTGAGGGCCGCAGCCAGCTTTCGCGCGTCAGTTTCGCTGGCGCACGTGAAATAGAAGACGCTGCCCGCAGGAACCGCAAGATGGGTCGGCTTCGCCTCCCCATACTGGCGATCCGCAGCTTCATGGGCCAGCGAATATCCGCTCACCGAAATGGGTTTCCCGATGACAGCGGCTACCAGCGTCGCCTGGATGCGCTTGCCTGGAACCACGCCCTTTCCTTTCCGCTTCGCCTTTTCCTTGCCGGGACCGTCAAGCAAAAGGACGGAACCAGCTTCCACGGTCTCCCCGTCAAAACCCTGACAGGTCTCGGCGATCCAGTTCGGAAGCCATCCGCCACGATGCCCGTTAATTCCCCTCGCAGCGTCTCCGGGAAGGCATGGCCAAATCGCCGGAGCGAGCAACACCCACTTCAACAGCCACTCATCCCTCCCATCAACGGTGACTTTGTAAAATCCATCCCGCTTTCCCTTTGGAAGCGGCAGCGGGGCATTATGAACGGCTTCAACAGTGCACAACCGCTGCTGACCGCCCACAATCACAGGCGTGCTGCTGCCGGAGTTCGGGAACAATGCGGGAATCAGGTCACGCCGGTTACCAGCATCACCGTTGACCTTGTCCTGCGCCGCGGCAATCACGCCAATTCGGGCTTCAGGCCTCAAACGGAGGTAATGGGCTGAGTAAAAACGCCTTCCGTCCTGCGCACCAGTCACGGGGTCGATACCGATCCCATAGCTGAACTCCGTGTCTGCAAAAACGTTGTCCGTGTGAAAGGAAGGGCACCCATCACCCCCTGAAGTGCCAAGATAAATCTCCCACGCCGCTGCATTCCACCACGGTGCCGGCATCTTCTTTGTTGGGCCGTTCTCATTCGCCACAGCATAACGGAGCGGCCGCGGCAGACTTGATTGCTCCGAACTGAACCCAACTGCCAACGGGCGGAGGGTCGCGGAAGCACATTCATGGCCGTCGCCAATAACGCCAGCATCAAGCGGCCTTGGGAACATCCATTTTGCGCCGTCCTCCAGCTTCAGCACAGGAAATGGCCCCGCCGTCAGCAGAGATCCGAACTTCCTCACATCCGTGACCCGATGCCCGTTCCGCCCATGGTGGTCATGGCCATGAATCTTGCTTCCAAGAGCAGCCTCAAGGTCAGCCCGGTGCAGAGCAGCATGGAGAGCAGCATTCGTTACCGTCGGGAGTGGCCATCCGGCCCCGTGCCCACCGAGGCTGCCTCCCATCGGCCGACCGTCCCGGAAAAAGAGAATGTCTGTTGGCTGGAGCAGTAGCAGATTCATGATTTTTCCGGTGTTTCTACGGGGCGTGTTTCAGGATCGATGCGATTCGCAAATGCCACCGCCGTACACAACTCGATCACCCCGCGAAGCAGGTTCTGTGTAGTTTCTCGGGGTAACTTGTTCTGGGATAACGTGTCCAGATATGCCGCAAGGTAAGGCGCAAGTTTGGATGCTGTCTCTTTGGACCCCTGTCTCTCGGCGACATTCGCAAACTCCCTCTGAATCAGAACTTTAGCCGTTTCTGGATTCGTAATTCCGTCGCTTTGGGCAACGAGGCCGCTCAATGATGTGAGATAGGGAGTCAGCCTCTCGCACACTCGGTAAGGGAACCGACCACTCAGGTCGCCCTTGACGAGAAGCTGGGTGATTTCGCGGTACAGCCCAAGCCCTCCGCTGTCCCACTGGCACGTCCAATTCGATATTTCGCCGGACCGCTTCATAATCGTCACCGAGAACGCCGGCCTCGGCCCCTCATTCTTGGCTCGCTTCTCGGCCCGCCGAGCCTCGTTAATCAGATCCTGCAAGGGTGCGCGGATGTGCGCAATCGCAATGCCCGCCGACGCATCCGGCTTCTTACCCACGGACTCCGTACCCCCCATGCACTCACAGAACTTCGTTCGGAGCATCAATGCCATCTCCAGCGCCGCATCAGCAGGTGCAAGGCAGACGACATCATCGCCGCCAGCGTAAATCAACTGCCCGACTGGCACCCCGGATGTTTGCCCGGGCTCACCGCTCGGATTCCGGACAATCTCCGGCACCTGTCCGATCGCGAATCTCGACAGGTCCGCGCTGAATGTTCGATGGTGATCCTCAAGCGCACTCGGATCATCGAGAAAATCTCCGTTCACCCACTTTCCAATCGCGTCGCCATCAAAAGCGATGGCTGCGATGTAAGAATCGCCGATGGCACTCTCCATGGCGTCCTCGTCGTCATCGTGCTTCGATTTTCGGGCAGCGATGGCAGGAATGGACCGGATCACGAAATCCCGCGAATCCGCAGCAATTCCCTTTTCAGTCACAAGGTACGCAAGGTGCCAGACTCTCTTAATCAGCGCAACCGCCCCCATGTGGTCCTCATGCTTGTTGAGTAAACGGGACCGCGGATCGTTCGCCGCCCACTTCCCGGAACCGCGGTAGATTGACTCCTCCTTTCCACTGAGACTATCTTTCTCCCGGCTCCCGTCCCCGGAGTCCCAGGCATCGAACACTCGGGTCTGCCTCACGGCATCAAGATGCCAGCCATTCATCCGGTAGGCGTCAGCATACGTGCCCGTGATGGGAGTTACCATCCAGCTGATCGAAAGATGCCGAGCCGCCTGCGCACGGAACCGCGACTCCTTCTCCGCAGGCAAACTCAGCCACTTCCAAACCGCTTCGACGATTCTGTCCCACTCGGCTTCGATTGCTCCTGTAACGCTCCGAGCCACGCAGGCCGCATCTCCATCAACCCGCGCAATGAATATGTTGGGAAGATTCGGGATCAGAATTCCCTTCGCCCTCGGGTCCAGCGGCTCAATAAGCAATGGCTGGCGCTCGCGCTCAGGAAACACAAGGGTGGCCGCGGAGGGTAGTGCCTTGACACCTTCGGCAACCAGCCAGCTCAGTAGGTAGCTGCCACTCCACAGATCCCGTGTACTCCGAGCCTGCGCTATGAAGTCCTGCACGGGACCAATTTGGATTTTCAGGAGGGAGGGAGGCATGAATGAAGGTTGCTGAACAGTGGCGCGCCAGAAATCCGGAAGTCCCGACCGCACCGAACGCAGTCAGCGCACGGCGCAGTCCTTCCATCTTTCAACGTCTATCGAGTTTCAAGAGATACCGCAAGCGAATGTTGCTGACGAGTGCGGATCACGGACTCCCCCTCGCACAATCCGCCCTCCTCCGCCTCACCAGCGATGTCCGCAGATGTCCACCCCCACCATCCACCCTACAGATCCTCACCAATCTCAAATCTCAAATCCCCCCATCCCCGCCAACGCCACCATCCGCCCCGTGCACCCCTTCTCCCGGCGATACGAATAATACAGCGACTCCGCACTAGCATGCGTGCAGATCCCGCAATCCGCTACCTTCTCCACCCTAACCCCCGCCGCCACCGCATCCGCTAAAATCATGGCAGGAATATCCACCTCGAACCACGGCGGCCGGATCGCCGGCCCTATCATCACCCGCAGATCCCCCGGATCGCACCCGAACCGATCCCGCATCACCCCGATCGCCCGACCCGTGATCTTCCCCTCCGTACTCTTCCGACCCGAATGCAGCACCGCATGCACCCGACGCACCGGATCCACCACCCACACCGGCGCACAATCCGCCACATGAATCGCCAGTACCACCCCGGCCACATCCGTGATCAACCCGTCCACCCCCGCCGTCCATCGCGGCGATCCCTCATCGATCACCGCCACCTCCGCCCCGTGCACCTGTTCCGCCCCGTACACCTTCCCCGCATCAAACCCCAGCGCCCGCACCGCCGCCTCGTGCCACGGCCGCAATCCCGCCAGCACCGCCTCCTTCTCATACCCCACCGCAACCCCCGGCACCCGACGCACCAATCCATGCGCCAGCCACCCGCGCTCCGCTCCCAATGGCGCGTAGCGCTCCACCAACCCCGCCGAAATCACGCGCTCATCAAGGTCCATCCCCCCGACTGCCACACCTCCTTCCCTCCCGCCAGCGGAACCACTCGCACCGCTTGTGAAATATTTCACAAATTCGTCTTGCCGCCCCTCCCCGCGCCCGTAGCTTCCGCAATCGGCCGCTGATCGGCCTCTTTTTTCCTCAGGTTCCCTATGAGCAAGACGGTGCGAGAAATCGAAGCCCCAGACATGGCCGCGCGTGCCGCGCTCCAGGTCGAGGAATATCAGCAGACTGCCTCCGACATGATCGGGGAAAAGCTCGTCCTCAACATGGGCCCCTCCCACCCCGCCACCCACGGGGTCCTCCGCCTCATCCTCGAACTCGACGGCGAAATCATCTCCAAGGCCATCCCCGACGTCGGCTACCTCCACCGCGGCGACGAAAAGATCGCCGAAAACATGCACTACAACCAGTTCGTGCCCTACACGGACCGGCTCGATTACCTCGCCCCCCTCGCCAACAACGTGGCCTACGCCATGGCCGTCGAAAAACTCATGGGCTGGGAACTCCCCGCCCGCGGCCAGGCCATCCGCGTCATCTGCTGCGAACTCGCACGCCTCTCCGCACACTTCCTCGGCATGGGCGTCTTCGCCATGGACTGCGGCGCCATGACCGTCTTCCTCTACACGTTCACCGAACGCGAGAAAATCTACAACCTCTGCGAAATCCTCACCGGAGCCCGCTTCACCACCAGCTACACCCGCGTCGGCGGCCAGACCCGCGACCTCCCGCCCGACTTCCTCCCGGAACTCAACAAGTTCCTCGATAACGTCCCCCACCAGCTCGACGAAATCGATCAACTCCTCACCCGGAACAAGATCTTCCTCGACCGCACCAAGGACATCGGCGTCATCTCCAAAGAACGCGCCATCGCCTTCGGCCTCACCGGCCCCAACCTCCGCGCCACCGGCGTCGACTATGACGTCCGCAAGGCCCACCCCTACCTCGGCTACGAGCAGTACGACTTTGACATCCCCCTCGGCAGCGTCGGCGATTCCTTCGACCGCTACCTCGTCCGTCTCGAGGAAATGCGCCAAAGCTACAAGATCCTCCGCCAGGTCATCAAAACCCTCCCGGACGGCCCCATCAACGTCCCGGAAGCCAAAGGCCTCCTCCCGAAGAAGGAAAACGTCCTCATGAAAATGGAGGAACTCATCCACCACTTCATCATCGCCACCCAAAGCGTCGACGCCCCCGCCGGCGAGGTCTACTTCGGCCACGAAAACCCCAAGGGCGAACTCGGTTTCTACATCAACAGCAAAGGCGGCGGCGTCCCCTATCGGCTCAAGATCCGCAGCCCATCCTTCGTCAACCTCTCCATCGTCCCCGAACTCCTCGTCGGTCACATGGTCAGCGACGTCCCAGCCATCCTCGGCTCCCTCGACTTCGTCATGGGCGAATGCGACCGCTAACCCCGGCCCGCTTCATTCCTCCAGCAACTCGGCCCGCAGCGATTCACTGATCGCCGCCCCCTGAATCGCAGCCCGCGCCCCCGCCTTGTCCGCACTCAGCCAGCTGCGCGCCACCTGACGCAGCGCGTTGTCCCGCTTCGAGTCCGCACCAATGCTCGCCGCCCACGTGAACGCACTCTCCGGATCCGACTGCATGATCCCATAACTCAGCTGCTGCGCCGCCCCGTCCCGCCCCGCCCCGGGCGGCAACTGCTGAATCCATCCGCTCGCCTCCACCGGATCCAATTGCGTCCACAACCCAGCAATCGACTCCACCGCCGCCGTCTGTGCCGCCCCCTCAGGCAACCCCGCCGCCCACGCCACCGACCCCTTCATGTCGTCCCGGAAATAATTCCCCGCCACCCCGCGCGCCGCCGCCTGCAATGCGTCGTCGTCCTTCTCCCCGCCACCTCCCGCCAGTTTCGCTAGAATCGCCGCACTCGCCGCCGGGTCGTCCCCCGCCTTAGCAATTGTCGCCTTCAGCATCACCATCTGCTGCGCCTCCGGCCCCGCATTCGCCGCCCACGCCATCGCCGCATCAGGATCCTGCTCCGCCCACACATCAACCACCGATCCTAACGCACCACGCCGCGTCTCCTCATTCGCGATCCCCGCCGCATACCGCGCCGCCCCCAGCGGATCCTGCTGCGCCATCGTCCCTAACGCCTGACTCACCGCCGCCGTCCGCGCCCCCGGTGCCTCGATCTTCTCCGCCCACGCCAAACCCGCCGCCGGATCCTCCGACGCCAGATTCCCCGCAATCTGCGACCACAGATACTGCTGCCCCTCCAATCCAGGCGTCGTCTCCAGCAGCGCCGCCGCCGCCTTCGGATCCATCTGCGTCAGCCAGTGATTGTTGTCCCGCATCACCCCCGCCCGCGCACTCTCCGGCAGGGTCTTCAGCCAGTCCGTCACCCCCTCCGGATTCTGATACCACTGCTCACCCGTAATCCGCTGCATCGCCTCCACCCGCAACGGCCCCTCCGGAATCTCCGACAGCACTTTCGTCAGCGCCGCCGGATCCTCAAAACCCAGCCCGCTCGCCGCCGCCGACAACGCCGCCGCCCGATCCTGCGGCTGCTCCAGCGACCGCGCAAACGCCAGCGCCCCTTCCTTGTCCTGCTGCGCCCACGTCGACGTCATCTCATGCAACTGCTCCCGCTGCTGCTTCCGCGGCAATGCCCGCCACTCCGACGCCGCCATCTGCGGATCATCCCGCACCAGCGCCGGGAAAATGTTAGACAGCGCCTGCGAACTCATCTGCGGATCCGTGATCGACTTCGCCCACGCCATCGCACCCCGCGGATCCTTCCACGCCCACGTCCCCGCCAGCGCCGTCATCGCCTCCTGCCGCTGCTTGAAGGGCAACTCCGCCGCCGCAGCAGCAGCAGCCGCAGGATCCTGCATCGCCCACGCCGAAAACACCTGATTCGTCATCTGCGTCCGCTGATTCCCCCCAGGCATGTCCGCCAGCGCCGCCGCCGCACTCCTCGGATCACTCTGCGCCCACCCCTGCAGCGCCGCCATCTGCGCCGCATTCCGCTCACTCCCCGCAGGCATCGCCAGCACCGCCGCATGCGCCTCCGCAGGCGCACTCGTCGCCCACGCCATATACACCGCCGCAATCGCCTGCCGCTTCGCAGTCCCCGCAGGCATCCCCTGCACCACCGCCCACGCCCCCGCTCGATCCGTCGCCACCCACTGACTCAACACCGCCTCGCACGCCGACGCACGGTTCCCATTGTGCGGCCACGCCACCGCCTTCGACCACGCCGCTAACGGATCCGCCGCCGCCCACGTCCGGAAAATGTTCGCCGCATAATGAAAATACCGCTCGCCCCCCTGTGCCGAGATCAACCCGATCGCCCGCTCCGGTTCCGTCGCCGCCAGCGATTCCGCCAACTGACACATCGCCGCTCGTCGGTCATCCTCAGGCGTGATCTTCCGCGCCAGCGCCAGCGCCCGGTCCATATCCACCGCCCCATACGCCTTCAGGATCTCCCCGCGCAAATCCGTCCTCCGGTACACCGGCAACGCCTGCGACGCCCACGCCAGCGCCCCCACCGCATCCTTCTCCGCCCACACCCGCACCAGCACATCCATCACTGCCGCCTCATGCCACAACATCCCCTGCCGCCACGGTGCCGCCCTCGTCAGCTTCGCAATCTCCTCCGCCCCCAATGGCATCAGCACCACCTGCAACGGCCACTGCGCCCGCCACGGGGTCTTCGCCGCCTTCGCAATCCCCATCAGCCCAGCCACCGTCCCGTCAAATCCCCGCACCCCCACCGCCACTTCCGCTCCCCCGCGCACGCCCGCCACCCCACTCGCCACCGCCGCCCCGCCCGCTCCCCCATCCCGCCCACTCTCGCGACCACCGTCCACTCGCCGCCCCACCGCATACCCAAGTGCTGGCAGTACTATCGCAAACGCGGCTTGCCGCAATCGGTTGGGCTTCATGCAGAAAACCATACCTCATTCCCCTCCCCCCGCACGACCCATTTCCACTTCTTCATAGCCCTCCATTCCCCCTCCACTCCCGCGTCCGCGTAGAGAAATTTTCCTGATGACAAATCCAACCCCGCCGCCTTCAATCCGCGCTCCGGTTTCCCGGGAACTCTGAACAACCTGAACTGAACGCTAACCAATCCCTGATCATGTCGACATTCCCCAGCCTGCGCCGGATCGCCATCGCGACCGCTCTCCCCGGTCTCCTCGCCACCCTCCCAGCTTCCGCCGGCACCACCCCTGCCCTCGGCAAGGCCTCCGCTCCCATCGCCGTCCCTCCCGTCAGCCCATGGGAAATCACCGCCGCCGTCGGCTACGGCATGACCTCCGGCAACTCGGACAATCTCAACCTCACCGCTCGCTTCCTCGCCAGCTACATCACCCCAACCGACGAATTCTACTTCGGTACCGATTACATCTACGGCGAAACAGACGGCCTCAAAGCCGCCGACAACCTCCACGCCTACACCTCATGGAACCACACGCTCAGCGGCCCGTTCTACGCAGGGATCCTCGCCGACGCATGGTACGACAGCATCGCTGACCTCGACTACCGCGTCAATGTCGGCCCCACCCTCGGCTTCAACGCCATCAAAAACGACGCCACCACCCTCGCCTTCGAAGCAGGCCCAGGCTACCTCTGGGAAAAACAAGGCGGCGTCCAGAACGATTACTTCACCGTCCGCCTCGCCCAGCGCTTCTCCCACAAATTCAACGACCGCGTCAAATTCACCCAGTCCGTCGCCTTCGTCACCGAAGCCGAAGACTGGGACAACTGGTACCTCGTCGCCGACGCCGGCTTCAACTTCCGCGTGAACCGCAACTGGAGTCTGAATTCCTTCGTCCGCAATACCTACGACAATACCCCTGCCGCAGGTCAGAAGTCCAATGACCTCGCCGTCATGGCCACCATCTCCTACGCCCTCCGCGGCCTAGCCGAAGACCCCGCCCCAACCGCACGCAAAACCCTCAAGGAAAAGAAAGCCGCGGAAACCGTCAACGCCATGGGCTGGACCAACACCGCCGCCATCGGCTTCGCCCTCAACTCCGGCAACGCGGACAATCTCCTCGTCACCGCCGCCTTCGACGCCGCCTACCGCGAAGCACGCAACGAAGCCCTCTTCAATGTCTTCGGCGGCTACGGCGAAACCGACTCCACCACCTCCACCCAGCTCCTCCGCGCAGCCGCCCAGTACAACCGGCTCTTCAGCGAACGCTGCTTCGCAGGCCTCAGCACGGGCTTCCTCTACGACGACATGGCAGACCTCTCCTATCGTCTCTCCCCAGCCATCACTTCCGGCTACTACCTCGTCAAGAACGACGCCGCCAAACTCAGCTTCGAAGCCGGTCCTTCCTACGTCTGGGAAAAACTCGGCGGCTCCTCCAATAGCTACTTCGCCATCCAGGCCGCTGAAAAACTCACATGGAAAATCGCTGACGGCGTCGCCCTCACCCAGAGCGTCACCTTCAACACCGAAGCCGAAGACTGGGAAAACTTCTTCCTCGTCGCCGCCGCAGCTCTCGACTTCGACGTCACCGAAGACCTCAGCTTCCGCACCAGCGTGAACAGCATCTACGACAACACCCCAGCCGCCGGGAACAAGAAGAACGACCTCCTCCTCAGCGCCGGCGTCGCCGTCCGATTCTGATACCCCGCGCTTTCCCCTCACCCGGGATTTGCCAAACCCTCATGCGGAGGGCACAGATGCAGCCAATGAGACTGCTCTGTGCCCTCTTCGCTTTCCCGGCCCTCGGCCTCACCGCCGCCCTCTCCGGCTGCCACGCCGTCCGCGCCATGCAGAGCGTCGTCTCCGGCAAGGAAGCCGTCCCCCTCCCACCGGACGACTCCGAGAAAATGTCCGCCACCCCGCGCCGCATCGACGCCCCAGCCCTCCTCGGCCCCGAAAGCTCCCGCGTCCGCACCGGCATCCTCCCGCCCATCCGCTTCGACCGCGATTCCCACCTCCTCACCAAACCCGCCACCGACCAACTCCGCGAAACCGCCACATGGCTCAAAGGCCACCCGGAACGCGTCGTCATCGCCGGAGGCGCAGCCACCGGTGACCCCGAATATTCCCGCCAGCTCGCCGAAAGCCGCGCCATCACCGTCCGCGACTTCCTCCTCGGCCGCGGCGTCCCCGCCGGCCGCATGGTCACCGCCAGCTACGGCGCAGACGGCCCCGTCCCCGGCGACTCCGTCATCTTCGGCATCGTCAGCACCGGCGCCGATGACTCAGCCCCCCGTCGCTGACAACGGCCTAACCACCTTCGACGTCACCCACCGCAGCAGGCCCGGAAACGCCGCCCCCGCTCGGATCACTAACGATCCCACCCACGGGCGCGTCACCGCCACCCGCGCCAGCCGGTTCACCCAGAACCGCCGCCGATACATTCCCGCATGCTCCCTCGCATACCACCCGCCCGCCGGATTCCCTGACAGCTCCATCACCGCCGCCTGCCCCGCCAGCATCCCGCTCTTCAACGCATAGTAAATCCCCTCGCCCGTAAACGGCTCCACCACCCGCGCCACATCCCCCGTTAGGAATAATCCCGCCCGCGGCGACGCCGCAAGGTCCGCCCGCTCCAGCGGAGCCATCCGGTGCCACTCCACCCCCTCCGGAATCCCTAACCGCTCCATCAGCCGCCGCCGCAATCCCTCCAAGTCCCCCGCCGCCGCCACCGCACACACATTCATCTCGCCATCCCCCACCGGCGCAATCCCCGCATACCCATCGCCGAAAATCTCCAGGCTCACCCGCTCCTCGTGCCCCGCCGCCAGCGGCGCATGACACTGCACCGCCACCCGGTCCCGCCGCGGCGCAGGACTCAACCGCAGCAACCGGCAACTCGTCGAATTCCGCCCGTCCGCCGCAATGAACACCCGCGACCGCCACGACCGCTCCGCTGTCCCCGCCTCCCATCCTCCCTCCACCTCCGCCAATCGCGTCATCGCCTCCCCGCAGTACACCTTCGCACCCGCCGCCGCCGCCGCCCGCAATAACAACTCATCCAGATCCTCCCGCCGCACCGCCACCTCCGCCCCCTCCGGCAACCCCACCACCACTTCCCGCCTGCCCGGACTCACCATCCGCACCGACCTCAGCACTCCCTGCCGCAACCGCTTCACCCCATCCGCCACCCCGAGAACCTCCAGCACTTCCCAGCAATCCGGATTCAGACAATCCCCGCACACTTTGTGCCTCGGAAACTCCGCCCGCTCAATCACCACCACCCGCAATCCCTTCCGCGCCGCCACAATCGCCGCCGCCGCACCCGCAGGCCCACCTCCACAAATCAGCACGTCAGTCTCTTCTCTCATCCTTTCCTCTACGTCTCTCCTCCTCCCCCAGCCAACCGTTTCCCCACGCATCCTCACCACCACCACCGCTTGCCCACCTCCCCTTCCCAGTCCACCTCAAACCATGGCAGAAGACATCGTCGGCATCGACCTCGGCACCACCAACTCCCTCATCGGCGTCGTCGAAGCAGGTTTCCCCATCCTCCTCGCCGACGAATCCGGCTCCCGTCTCACCCCCTCCGCCGTCTACTTCCCCCCAGACGGCTCACCCCCGGAAACCGGCAGCCCTGCCCTCCGCCGCCGCGCCTCCGCTCCCGCTCGCACCATCACCAGCATCAAACGCCTCATCGGCCGCCGCCCCGGCGAACTCGAACACATCCCCGCCTTCCCAGTCGGCCGCGACGCCCAGGGCAACTCCGCCGTCGCCCTCGACAACCAACTCCTCTCCCCAGTCGAAATCTCCGCCATCATCCTCCGTCGCCTCAAAGCCGTCGCCGAACGCGCCCTCGAACGCCCAGTCCACCGCGCCGTCATCACCGTCCCGGCCTACTTCAACGACGCCCAGCGCTCCGCCACCCGCAAAGCCGGCGAACTCGCTGGCTTCCACGTCGAACGCATCCTCAACGAACCCACCGCCGCCGCCCTCGCCTTCGGGCTCGATAAAACCTACGACCACGCCCGCATCGCCGTCTTCGACCTCGGCGGCGGCACGTTCGACATCTCCATCCTCGAACTCTCCAGCGGCATCTTCCAGGTCCTCGCCACCCACGGCGACACTTCCCTCGGCGGCGACGATCTCGACCGCGCCTTCGCCTCGTGGCTCGCCTCCCTCGCATTCCCTAATCAAACCCCCTCCCCGGAAGCCGCCGCACGTCTCCACGAGGCCGCCATCGCCGCCAAACACGCGCTCTCCTCAGCCGACTCCACCGACATCCAGATCCCTTTCCTCAACGGCCAGCACCACTTCTCCCGCACCGTCTCCCGCGCCGAATTCGAATCCCTCGCCGCTCCCATCCTCGATCGCACCCGCGCCCACTGCCGCCAGGCCCTCCACGACGCTAACCTCTCCCCTCAGGACCTCGCCTCCGTCGTCCTCGTCGGCGGCAGCACCCGCATCCCCATGGTCCGCCGCCTCGCCGCAGAAATCTTCCAGCGCGACCCCGATACCTCCCAGCACCCTGACGAATCCGTCGCCCTCGGCGCAGTCATCCAGGGCGGCATGCTCTCCGGCGCACTGCAGCGCCTGACTCTCCTCGACGTCACCCCGCTCTCCCTCGGCCTCGAAACCTTCGGCGGCCTCATGAACGTCATCCTCCCACGCAACACCACCATCCCCGCCAAGGCCGGCGAAATGTTCACCAACGCCGTCGCCCTCCAACCCTCCATGCTCATCCGCGTCCTCCAGGGCGAGCGCGAAATGGCACGCGACAACTGGGAACTCGGCCAGTTCCAGATCAACTTCGACCCAGGCCCTCGCGGCAGCGCCCGCGTCGGGGTCCAGTTCTCCATCGACGCCGATGGCATCCTCTCCGTCCTCGCCCGCGACACCAAAACCAATACCGACACCGTCCTCGCCATCCAAAGCGCCGCCATCAATGTCGACGACGCTCGCGTCGAAGCCATGATCTCAGACTCCGTCGACCACGCATGGGCCGACATGCACGAACGTCAGTGGACCGAGGCCTCCCTCAAAGCCGACGAACTCCTCAACGCACTCGACGCCGCCCTCCCAGCCGCCGGCGACGCCCTCTCCGACTCAGACCTCTCCACCATCAACTCCGCCGCCAACGCCGTCCGCGCCGCCCGCTCCACCTCAGACCTCACAGCCCTCAAAGCCGCCAACGCCGCCCTCGACGCCGCCACCGAATCCCTCGCCGCCATCATCGTCGAACGCGCCATGGACGCCGCCTTCGAACGCCGCGGCCTGCTCTGAATCAGCTAACACAAAGCTTTCACTTCTCACTTCTCACTTCTCACTTCTCACTTCTCACTTCTCACTTCTCACTTCTCACTTCCGCCTTCTGCGTCGCCAGCCACGCCACCAGCGCATGAAACTCCGCCTCGGTTAGGCTCGCCCCGAACGTCGCCGGCATCAGGCTCAGCACCGCG
>JAIXVE010000213.1 GCA_027483175.1 Verrucomicrobiaceae bacterium
CTCCCCACGACCCACCCCACCCGCATCCGTCTTCATTACCGTCATCAACCCGCCCGCAGCCTTCGCCTCACCAGCCGCCCCGCCCATCCCGCCAGCCCGCGCCACCGCCGCCTCATCACGCCACCGAATGTCAGGCACACCCTCCGTCCGGATCTTCACCTCAATCCCCAGCGCATCCGTCTTCATCTCCTTCAGCCCCGGATTGATCACAAACACCCCGCGCTTCACCGATTCCCCCGCCGCAAGAAATCCGTTGCCCGCCGCAAACACTTCATTCAGCTCCCCCAGCGCCGTATTGCCCACATTCAACGACAACTCGGTCTGCTGAATCGCATACAGCTGCCTGATGTTGTTATCCGTCAGCACCACCTTCTCTTCCGTCTTCTGCACCGTGATCCCCGTGTGGAAAAACGCCACGCTGCTATCAAGACTCAGCCCCGTCGCCCGCGTCGGCAACACCACCCGCGGCATCGCCGTCAATCCACCCGCCCCACCCGACACCCACGCCTGCGCCACCACCGCCGCCGCCACCGGCCGCCCCGCTAGATCCGTCGTCCGCACCACATAACCGTTCCCGTCCTCCGCCAACTCGAGCCGCAATCCGCTCCGCACCTCAAACGGCCGCGACGCCACATGCACCTGCCTCCCATCCACCGCCGCCACCGTCACCCGGAAATTCGGCGCATGCACCGCCAGCACCGGAATCTCCAGTTCATTCGACCCCATCTTCAATTCCACTAACTGATGACTGAAGAACTCCTGCGCATGCACCGTCACCAGCGCATTCGGATGCGCAAACCCAGACTGAATCCTCAACTTCAGCACCTGCCCCGCCACCAACGGCTCCGCCGGCCCCAGCACCCGCAGCACCGCATCCTCCTCGCCACCCACCGACCGCAGGCTCGTCTCCGCCTTGATCTCATGCCCCTGCTTGTCCTTCCCTGACAACTTCAGCACGTAATTCCCCGGCTGCGGCAGCGTCAGCGCCATCGCCGCATCCCCGCTCTCCCCAATCACCATCTCTCCATCAAGAATCACTTCATCCTTCGCCTCCCGCACCGGCGCACTGATCCACGGCACTCCTTCCAGCACCCGACTCGGCACCACCGCCCCCCGTCGCGCCACCGTCACCTTCACCGCCCCGGCCCACCCGCGCTCGTCATAACGCCGCGCCACCACCTTCATCTCAAACGTCTCGCCAGCCAGCACCATCTCAGGCATCGCCCCGAACCCCAATCCGTATTCATCCGCCCTCACCTCATACCTCGCCATCCCCGCCAGCCCGCCACCCTCCTGATTCGGCAGGGCCTGCCGCCCCGTCGGCCGCAGCTCCACCGTAAACTGCCCAGGCGCAACCGCCGGACTCTCAAACGCCACCACCCCATTCACATCACTCGTCCGCTTCTCCTCCCGTCCATCAGGCAGCACCAGCGAAACCGCTTCCCCCGCCGCCGGCAACCCATTCGCCCACTCCAGCACAAAATACCCCTTCGCCATCTCCCCAGCCAGATACCGAGGCCGCTCCATCACCGCACGAATCCCTAACGCCGCACTCGCCGCCGCCTCCGCCACCGCGAACCCTCCCTGCACGCTCTCCTTCTCATTGAAAATCCTCACTTTGTACTCCCCGTCGAACGCCGACGGCGGCAGCGTGAAACTCCCGCGGCACATCCCCAGTTCATCCCACACCGCCGCGCCCTCATAAAGCAACCGTCCGTCCGGCATCTGCGCCCGCCACTTCCATCCCTCTCCAGCCGCCGCCACCGGAAACGCCCCCTCCCGAATCTCCCGCCGCATCGCCACCCACTGCACCACCCCACCCGCCCCGTACGACCCGCGATCAAACACCACGCGCGACATCTTGTCCGTCGCTGTGCTCAACCCCAGCCCCGACATCATCAGATAACTCCCCGCCATCCCCCGCGCACTGCTCACCAGCACCCTCACAGTCTCCGCCGTCTCAATCCCCTCCGGCTTCGCCCGGAAAACCCCGTCCGCTCCCGTCTGACCCGACGCCAGAATCTTCTCCCCGTCACTCAGCAGCACCGCCGCGCCACTCACCGGCTTCTTGTCAGCCCCGCTCGTCACAAATGCCAGCACCTCCCGCCGCGCCGATTCCACCACCACATCAATGTCACTCCGCACCACCAGCGTCGTCGCCTGCCAATCCTCCGCCTCCACCCTCACAATGCACGCGCCGCTCTGCCCGGCCGCAAATTCCACCGGAATATCCTGCTGCAGCGCCCGGTACCTCGCAAAATCCTTCACCGGCACCTCCCACGTCTTCTCCGGCGCAATCAGATCAATGTCCAGCAGGTCAATCGCATCCATCCGGTGCCGGCTCCGGAAAAACGCCTCCACATCCAGCGGATAACGACTCACCTTCACCTTCTCGATGTTCCGTACGCTGATCTTCACCGCCGGCGTCTCGCTCAACCGGAACACACGCTCGCTCGCCACCGCTAGCGACTTGCTGCTCATCAGATCCACCCGCCGCTTCGCCGGGTCCGCCCACTTGCCCCACGTCAGCCGCTTGAACGCCGCCAGTCCATCCTCCAGTCGCCCCAGCTCGTCACTCAGTATCAGCGCCGTGTTATACAATGCCAGCGACGCCTCCTCCGTCTCAGGATACTTGCCCGTCAGCCGCGTCCATTCCTCAATCGCCTTCTGAAACTCCGCAGCCGTCTCCGGATGCTTCTGCTCCTTCATCGCCTGCGCCGCCGCATAACGAAACTGCCCGTAGATAAACAGAATCTGCCGTGCCCGCGCCTCCAGTGGATACCTCACCAGAAACGCATCAAACAATTCCCGCGCCCGCTTCTCGTCACCCGACGCCACCGCCTCCAGCCCGCTCTGAAACTCCGCATCGACAATCCCGCTCTGCGCCCGCGGCCACTCCGCCCCGTTAGGATACGCCGCAATGTACCCCTGCCACTGCGCAATCGCCTCCGCATACCGCCGCTTCTCGAAATGCCGCTGCCCCACCCGGAACGCTCCCGCCTGCTGCCGCCTCACCAGATCCTCCGCCGGCGTCACCCCACTCACCCGGTCCGGCACCCGACTCGCCGCCGCCGCCCCGTCAAACTGATACACCTTCGCACCGACGAAATCCCCCCACGCCGCCACCGCCTCCGCATCCCTATCCAATCGGTCCAGTGTCTTCGCCACCGCCTCCGCCGCCAGCGGCGCCGACCCATGCGCCGGAAAATCCTTCAGAAACCCACGCAGCGCCGCCAGATACTCATCCGGCACATACGCCACCACCTCCGCACGACGCGGAAACGGCACCATCGTCACAAACTGCTGATGCGGACTCCCCAGCGGCCCCGCGTCCCCCTGGTCCCCCTGCATCACCTGCCCCCGCTGCTGCATCGGCATCGGCCGCACCTGCGACAACGTCTCCTCAGAATACGTCCGCACCTTCAGCCACCGCGCATCCCCAGCCATCGCCTTGTCAGGATCACCCTCCGGCAGTCCCGCCAGCAACGCCAGCAGATCATCCGCCACCGCCCGCGCCTCCAACGCCCGATGCTGCGCCACCAGACTCGCCGCCAGCCGCAACCTCGCCTCCGCACGCGCCTTACCCGTCACCTTCGCCTCCACATTCTGCTTCCCCGCCCCCAGCGGCAGGGTCCAACCCGGATCACTATACAGCAGCCACGCATTGAACGTCCCCTCCGCCGCCACTTCATCCCCCGCCACCGCATGCAATCGCGCCTTCCTCAATAATACCTCCGAACGCAACTCCGCCGTCACCGGCAGATCCAGCACCTTATCATACAAAACCGCCGCCTTCTTCCAATCCGGCTTCGGCGGCGTCAACTCTCCCGCCGCCACAGGATTGATCGCCTCCCCCGCAAACTCCAGCAAGCTCTGCACCAACCCATCCCGCCTCGCCGGATCAAACGCCTCCGCCGCCGCCGCCGCATAAATCGCCTCCGCCTCCTTGTGCCGCTTCGCCTTCGTATGCGCCGCCGCCGTCAGAAACCGCGCCTTCATCCCCCACGCCGATTCCCCAGGCACCTGCCCAGCCGCCGCCACCGCCTCATCCGACTTCCCCGCCAAGTGCAGGCTCAACGCCCGCAAATACGCCACCTCCCCAGCCGCCCTCGCCTCCAACGGCACTCCCGCCAGCGCCGCCGCCGCCTCCGGATACTTGCGCGACTGCAATAGCGCGACCGCATCGTCCACCGGACCGGCAGACAGGGTGCCGGCAAACGCCAGCATCGACAGAATCAGATTTCGTTTCATCGGCGGGGGAGATGGGGGGGAGAGAAACTCGACAGCTCGTCTGACACGACAGCTGCCGCCTCCATTAGACCACTTCCCTCTCAATCCGTTGACACGCTTCACCGGAATTCGTCCGCCACTCGCAAATTTCCTGTCGGATCCCCACCCGCAGCGGCGCTTTACCTCGAAATGCCAGACGACGACGTCTCCTCCCTGCTCCAGCGCTTCGCGGATTGCGGCTGCGACGCATCGTTCGCCGCCCTCGTCTCCCGCTACCGTCACCTCGTCCACGGCGCAGCCCTCCAGCGTCTCAACGGCAACACCGCCATGGCCGACGACGTCGTTCAGCGTGTCTTCATCCAACTCGCCGCCCGCGCCCACTCCCTCGACGCCTCACAAGGCCTCGGCGGCTGGCTCTACCACTGCGCCATCCACACCGCCGCCGACCTCCAACGCAGCGAATCCCGCCGCCGCACCCGCGAACTCATCGCCGCCGCCGCCTCCCCCACCGCCGAATCCCTCCCTCCGCCCGAACCCTGCCCTGGCCTCTCCGCCGCCGTCGCCAGTCTCCCCGCCTCAGACCGCACCGCCGTCCAACTCCGCTTCCTCGAAAACCGCCCGCTCCGCGACATCGGCCTCGCCCTCGGCATCAGCGAAGACGCCGCCCAGAAACGTCTCTCCCGCGCTCTCGCCAAACTCCGCCTCCGTCTCCGCCCCACCGCCACCACCATCCCACGCCTCTCCGACGCCGCCATCACCCCTCTCACCCACCCTCTCCTCCTCTCCATCATGAAAGCCAAACCCATCATCGCCGCCGCCGCCGTCCTCGCCATCACAGGCATCTCCATCCCGCTCATCCAATCTCTCTACCAACCAGTCCCCTCCCCATCCCTCGCCTCCGCTTCCCCATCCCCCAAACCCCACGCCATCGCCACCCGCCCGCAAAGCACCACCACCGCCAAATCCTCCCCATCCTCCCCAGCCATCCCGCTCCTCAAGGGGCTCTCCGCTGAAGACCGACTCGCCACGCTCAAATCCGCTCGCGAAAGCGCCGAAAAAGCCACCGCCGCCAAGTACGAGGACAAAATGGACCGTCTCCGCCGCAAACTCAACCTCACCCCAGACCAGGAAGCCGCCCTCGCCGCTCACCACCGCGCCCAGCGCGACCGCATGGTCGATTACCTCACCAACGCCGCCGTCGGTGAAGCCAACCCCAGCCACTTCCAGTTCGAATCGTCCTACCGTCCAGACATCCCCGACTCGGTCCTCTCCCTCCTCTCGCCGGAACAGCAGCAGCTCGCCGCCGACCACGAATCCCTCAAGCGCACTAACTTCCTCGAAGCCGTCACCAACGGCGAAGTCAATGCCCTCGGCCTCAAACTCGAACTCGCCCCCGATACCAAAGACGCCGTCTTCAACGCCCTCTCCGCCATCAA
>JAIXVE010000273.1 GCA_027483175.1 Verrucomicrobiaceae bacterium
GGACAAAGGAACTACTCGAAGTATCTCACCGAACTCATGAAGACCCACCCTGAACGGGCCGTCAAAGAGTGGAATGAGTTGCCTTCGGGGACTCGGCGCTGGGAAACCTTGAACGACATGATCAGGCGCATGGACGCGAAGAGTGGTGTCGTGCTACTCCATTTCCTTGCCACTGCGTCGGACTTGAACGAATCCAATGCATTCGACTCGGCAATTGGAAGTCTTGCGGCCAGAATGGACTACAGGCAGTTGCTTGCACTTCAAAACGCTTTCGGAGAACATCGAAAGGAGAGTGTCCGCGCCTCGATCAGCTCCAAAGCAGTCGATGAATTCGGCATCGAAGGCGCGCTGAACGTTTCGTCGAGTGATCCGGAATTGCACCGGAGCGTCCTGTATACAATTGGAGCCAAGGATCCCAGCTATTTCCTCGATCTTGCCCGGTTGCCCAGGGACTGGCGTGACGATCCCGCCTTCATGAACTCATTGGTCGGTTATATGGCGAACTCTATTCCGAAGGAGGGAGAGCAGTTCGTACAGCAACTCGGGGATCCCGCCATGGCTGCGACGTTCGTCGCCTCACGAATGCCCATCGACTCCCAGTCGGTTTCCGCATGGATTCGGGGGCTCCCAGCCGGAGTGATTCGCACAGCCTGCATTCAAGCAATGCTTGATAGAATGGACAGGACGGCGGACCCTGCCGCGTACGACGCCTGGGTTGCGGAATTGAAGTAAGTACCGGTCGCGTCTCCCACGAGGAGGCATCGGTCGGTCGCTGGAAGGCAGATGTCATTCATGTTGCCGCGACTGGTGGTGTTATGACAAGTCACCGGAGTCGCCGCGCGCGAGAATCGGTGAAGCCGTGGCAAGCATCACTCCAGAGTGCGGGATCCGATTGAGCTAGTGCCTGGCCGAGCGGATGACCAAACGGGTAATGGAAAGTCCGGGGCGATTCGACAACATGCACGTGGAGATGGCCTTCGGCACCATGGCGCGGCTCTGCGGCGCGGAACCCCCGACTCCGATGGCGAGCCCCTCAACGCCTCCACCGTATACGCCCAGAAAACCCCACCCAACTCCCCCGTCTCTCCCCACGAGCCCATCTCACTTCTCACTTCTCACATCCCCTTCCCCCAGCCCTTCGCGCCTCCGCGTGAGCCCACCCTCCCAACCCGCCCCCTCCGAACACGCTGCCTTCCAACACGCCCCCTTTTACTATTCACTATTTACCATTTACTATTTCCAATCCCACCGCCCTCCGCCGCATCTGACACCTCCCCGCACCCCATGCACGTCCCCTCCCTCATCAGCCGGAAACGCGACGGCGGCACACTCTCCCCCGACGAGATCAACTGGCTCGTCGCCGGACTAACCAACGGCTCCATCCCCGACTACCAGTGGGCCGCCCTCGCCATGGCCATCTGCCTCAATGGCATGTCCGCCCCCGAAACATGGGCCCTCACCCGCGCCATGCGCGACAGCGGCGATGTCCTCGACTGGGGCCCTCCCGACTCCCGCCCTCCCGTCGTCGACAAACACTCCACCGGCGGCATCGGCGACAAAACCTCCCTCGTCCTCGCTCCCCTCCTCGCCGCCGACGGTCTCTGGGTCCCCATGATCTCCGGCCGCGGCCTCGGCATCACCGGCGGGACGCTCGACAAACTCGAAAGCATCCCCGGCTTCCGCATCAATCTCTCCCGCCCCGAAATGGAGGCCCAGATCCATTCCGTCGGCTGCTTCATGGCCGGCCAATCCCCTTCCCTCTGCCCCGCCGACCGCAAACTCTACGCCCTCCGCGACGTCACCGGCACCGTCCCCTCCATCCCGCTCATCACCAGCAGCATCATGAGCAAAAAACTCGCCGAAGGCCTCGACCGACTCGTCCTCGATGTCAAATTCGGCTCCGGCGCCTTCATGAAATCCCGCGCCGACGCCGCCCAGCTAGCCGACGCCCTCGTCGCCGCAGGCAACCTCGGCAACATCTCCATCGCCGCCATCCTCTCCCCCATGGACGAACCCCTCGGCGCCTCCGCAGGCAATGCCCTCGAGGTCCGCGAATGCATCGAACTCATGCACGGTCTCGGCCCGCCCGACCTCGAATCCCTCATCCTCGACCTCGCCGCCCACCTCTCCTCCACCCCGCGTGAAACCCACGCCGCCCGTCTCCGCGACGGGACGGTCTGGAATCGCTTCAAGGCCATGGTCGCCGCCCAATGCGATCACAAAGACCCAGACCTCCTCGGCATCGGCCGCGCACTCCACGTCGCCCCCGTCATCACCGACCTCCCCGCCCCAGCCTCCGGCATCCTCACCCGCGCCGACGCCGCCACCATCGGCCAGGCCGTCCTCGCCCTCGGTGCCGGCCGCTCCCGCGCCGACGACTCCATCGACCCATCCGTCGGCATCGACCATCTCCGCAAGACCGGTACCCCGGTCAAAGCCGGCGACCCGCTCTGCCGCATCCACGCCCGCTCCCGCGCCGACGCCGCCACCGCCGCCTCAACCCTCGCCACCGCCTTTTCCATCACCTAGCAACTCCTTCACCGCCTCCCGCCCCACCGCCATCACCCCCAGAAACAGCTCCGCCGTCTCCGCATCATTGAGCGCCAGCGCCCCGCTCACAATCCGCTCCGGTCCTTCCTCCGACCTCCCCATCACCACCGGAAACCGAGCACTCCACTTCTCCCCGAACACCCGCAGGCTCTCATAACCCATCGACCGCACTGCCCGGTCATGGAAAATCCGCCAGCCCACCACGCTCTCCGCCGCCGCAAACCGCCGCAACTCCAGTGTCACCCGGCCCATCGTGCACCTCGGATTGATCTCCACCACCGGCCGCAACCTCAACCTCCCACCAGCCTCCCTGTACATCAGCGCATCCACCCCCAGCCACCCGCGGAATTCCGCAGCCTCCACATGCGGCCTCAGCATCGCCGGCAACTCCTCCGCATAAAACTCAGCCCCGCCTTCCTCCACCCACGCCCGCGCCCCACCCTCCGGCAGCAACCGACCAAACGACCGCCCCGCCACACACGCAATAAACTTTCCACCCCGGTCGCAATGCAGCCGCACCAGGCCCTTCAACCGCGGCAACTCCCCAGCCTCGCAATCATAATGCGCCGAATAATCCGCCACCCGCTCCAGCCACGGCTCCACCACCAGCAATCCCTGCTCGCCTAACATCCGATCCGCCCACGCTGCCTCGTGCGCCAGGAGCGCCGCTTCTCTAACACGGATCATCCCCCGTCCCGCCAGACTGAACGGCGCCTTCAAAACCACTTCCCCGAACCCCCGCGCCCGCCACTCGCCCACCGCGCCCGCCACTTTCTCCCTCGTCCGCACCACCACTCCAGCCAACGCCGCCGCCTCCGGCCTCGTCCCTCCCATCCCCGCCAGCAGCCCCGCCGCCGTCGCCTTCGAATACAATTCCCGCAACGCCTCCGACCACGGCACCGACCGCTCCCTCCGATGCCCTGACATCTCCGCCGCCACCGCCACACTGTCCGCACTCCACCCCCACGGACGCAACCGCCCTAGCTTCCGCTCCCTTAGCAGGCTCCCCGCCGGCAATCTCCCCGCCCCATCCATCGCCACAAACTCCGCCGGCCCGATCCCCGCCGCCTTCAACCGCTGCAAGTGCCCCACCGTCGGCATCCGCTGCACCAGCACGACATCATCCTGACAAGCCGCCGCCAGCGGCACCAGATCCAGATCCCTCATCAGCGGCCCCACCACCCCGTCCTGCCCCGCCGCCCCCGCACGCCGCTGCAACGCACAGATCTCCGCCCC
>JAIXVE010000139.1 GCA_027483175.1 Verrucomicrobiaceae bacterium
GCCAACGCTGCCATCCCCTCTTCCTGGTGACGCCGCAGCCATGGATAAATACTTGTTCGGCAGAGGCCCATTGACCGCATCACATCACTGGGTGCTTCGCCGTCCTCAAGCACCCGACGCACAGCCATGATCCGCAGGGTTTCGAGCGACTGATGGTCGAGTTTTCTGCCGTCCTGTTTTGTCATCCGCACACAATAGCACACCTTTCAAATGTAGTCCATCCCAAAGACTACTCAGTAAGACTCGTGGGTGCGCTGCGCATAGCCCCGGAGGGTCAGCAGCCCGATGAATTGAGTGCGTAGAGGTGACATAGGCCACCAGCCTACTCCCAACGCAAACCCTCCTCACGCAGCCTCCGGGCGGACAGGACTGGCCATCTGTTAGAACTGCCAGAACGGCTAGTTCGCACCCTCCGCGCAGCGGCTCAGTTCAACGTCTCGGATCAGGCGACGGCGAGCGCAAGACGTTGCTGACACGACAGATAGCCTTCGAGCCGTTGCCTGCATCCGTTTTGTTCGCCTTGGTTGGTTGTGGTGTCGGTCATGTGGAGGTCAGATCGTTGGAAACAAGTCGTCCGCCGCACCAATCGTCATAGTCGAAAGTGTCCGGCGAAGAAAGCAACTGCTCCGAACGTGTGCGGAACATGTGAAGCCGATGCTTCGGAAATCGCTTAGTGTCTGTCAGCAACTGTATAATCGTCTGCCTATCCTCTGTCCGAAACTGTGTGCGGACGGCATCCCCTACAATGAAATACAGCAAACGAAGGAAATAGTCCCACTTCGGGCAATCGTCGTCCGCTGCTAGTTCAACAAAGAGGTCGAAGTGAGGCAAGTGTGATAGATGCAAATCCCAATCCTGCTCAGGCTCTACAGCATCAGCGGTGAATGCCCACTCTCGAATCTCATCCCGCATCGGACTGATGGTATCTCTCATGGTGGTGGCGCTTCCGAGTTAGGCGAACAGTTTATTATTCCACCATATCTGGTGGAATATCCCATTGCAATCGGGCCGTTCGGCCAAGTGCACTTTCCTTTCAACTGCCTGAAATTCAATGGATATGACTGCACCTCGCTCCCAATATCCGAACCAACAGAATCGGCAAGGACTTTCCACGGCGGGTCGGCTTGGCCGGCGATCAAGGCGGATCCGAAGCCGGATCATCAAATTTCTAATTGACTTACCGCCGCAGATGCGGCATGACGGCATTCCATGCGTGCATTCACTGTTCAAGGTGCGAGTCCCGCCCGGACTCTCGACGAGGTAATGGCAAGAATGGAGGCACTCGGGGCGGTGGCCGACGAGTGTGAGGCGGTGCGTCGGATCGTCGGGATTTTCCTGAGGTGGGCGGAACGGAGGCATCGGACGCCTGACCGGACCGCGGGGATTGCGTGGCTGCGGGCGGTGAGCGAGCGGCTTGAACCAGAGCGCCGGGCGTGCGTAAAGACCTGCCTGGCCACGTGGTTTCATCTGACTGGCGGGGCGAGGGTGGGCAAACAATCGTGGGTTGGGCAACCCGCCAGCCAGTCGGCCGGAGGAAGCATCAGCGGCGAGGCTGCTTCGTGGCGTGAGGCAGGCGAGCGATTGAATGGCTATTTGGCCTGTAAATCCTACTCACGGAACACGGTGACATGCTATCTGGGCTGGGCGCGGCGCTTTTTCCGGTGGTGCAGCCAGTCCGGAAAGGACCTGCCGGAAGTGGCTGCCTCCGATATCCGGGGCTTCCTCGAGTGGCTCGCCTCGACCGGAGTCGTGGCAAAGACTCAGAACCAGGCACTCAATGCCCTGATCTCGTTCTTCCGCCATGGCATCGGCAAGGAACCGGGTGAAATCGGTTCCTATCTGAGGGCGCGGGTGACCCGGCGGTTGCCTGTCGTGTTGAACCGAAAGGAAGCGGCGGCGGTCATCAATGACCTTGAGGGACGCAGCCGCCCGATGTGGCTGATGGCTGGAGTCATGCTCGGAGCCGGGCTTCGGCTCAGGGAGGCATTGGAACTGCGGGTTCACGATCTGGACCTCGAGCGCGGCACGATTACGGTGAGGCGGGGGAAAGGAGACAAGGACCGCGTCTCTGTCCTCCCGGAAAGAATCCGTGCCGGTCTGACCGCCCACCTCGCAGATCGACGGGCACAGTTCCAGCGGGATCTCGACATGGGGGCTGGCTACGTCCCCTTGCCTGGCGGTCTGGCCCGAAAGAAGCCCGCAGCCGCGCGATCGTGGGCATGGCAGTATGTCTTCGGCGGACAGAATCTCATTGTGGAATCAGCAACCGGGCACCTCATCCGCTGGCATGTCCACGAGAACACCGTCGGACGCCTTCTCGGCGACTCAGCCCGGCGCTGTGGCGTTTTGCGCCAGGTGACGTGTCACTCGCTGCGGCATACGTTTGCCACGCTCGCGCTGGAGAATGGCACGGACATCCGGACTCTGCAGGAATTGCTGGGCCACAATGACGTGAGCACCACGATGATCTACACGCATGTGATGAACCGTCCGGGCGTGGTCGCCCGCAGCCCGCTGGACGGTCTCGCCGCATGATGGTGCTCGTGAAATCATTAAGACGGATCTGCCGCCACACATTCCAGCCAGCCGTTCGGGGGCTGACTGTTTGCGATCATTGGGTTTCCGCACACTGAGGTAGATGGCTTCTTCAGCATCCGCTGTCAGCGGTCAGTAGATCTCATTGAAGCTTTCGGCTGTCTCATGAACAGCCACCCACCTCCGGCATTTCCGGGCCTTCAACGACCCGGTCTCATTCAAGCGACATCGCCACCACCCAGCCATGCCGAAGCACTCAGCTCCTCATCCACCACCACTCCAGAGCACCAATTCCCTCACTCAATATACGCCGTCCCATTCAGACTCAGTAGGACCTGACAAAGCTCCACCAGCCCGCCCTCGCCCGCCGCCTCCGCAAACGCCCGGCATTGAGCGACCTCCGCATCCCCGGGCACCCGCCCTAGCGCCACCAGATACCCGCGGCGGATCTGCGCCTCCAGCCCACCCGGCGCTTCCTTCCGCAGTCTCTCCGCAAACGCCCCGGCCCACGCCCGCGCCTGCGGACTGTTCATCAGCATCAGCGCCTGCGGAGCCACCGTCGTCACCGGCCGCGACCCCTGACTCGCCAGAGGCTCCGGCTGGTCAAACGCCACCATGCTCCCAATCAACTGACTCCGCTTCACCGTGAAATAAATACTCCGCCTCCGGCTGTTCTCGTCACGCGTCCCCGCCCCGTACATCGTCGGGTCAAGCACCCCGCTAACCGCCAGCAGCGAATCCCTCAGCGCTTCCGCCTCCAATCGCCGCGGCACAAACCGCGTGAACGTCGCATTGTCAGGATCAGCCGTCTCCCGCGCCGCATCCCTGACGCCCGTCTGCCGCCACGCCGCACTCGTCATCAGCAGCTTGTGCAGCGGCTTCAACCGCCAGCCGCCTCGAATCAACTCGCCCGCCAGCCAGTCCAGCAATTCCGGATGTGTCGGCAGGTTCCCCGTCTTCCCGAAATCATTCGGCGACGCCACAATCCCTTTCCCGAAATGATGCTGCCAAACCCGGTTCACCGCCACCCGCGCCGCCAGATGCCCCGCCCCCTGCTCCGTGTCCGTCAGCCACGCCGCCAGCGCCCGCCGCCGTCCCGAAAACTTCGACCCCGCAGGCACCGGCTTTACCCACCGCGACGCCGGCACACCCACCGGTGTCAGCACCTTCAGAAACCCCTGCGCCGCCGTCCCGTCCTTCAACTCCGTGTTCCCCCGCTTCAGATAGTACGTCTCATTGAAGAAATCCGCGCCCTGCGTGTGCATCCGCAGCGGCGGGAATCCCTCGCCGCAAACTAGCACTTTCTCCGTGTGCCGCGGCGGTGCCGCCTCGTGCGCCGCCACCTTCGCCGCCAGGCTCACACTCTCCGCATCCCGGCCTTTCCACCACGCAAACAATTGCCCGCGCTCCGCCTCGCTCATCGCCTTCCGCCCCGCCGCCGCCTTCGCTTTCTTCAGCAACGCCGCCACCTCCGCAGGAATCGCCTCGCCACCCAGTCCCGCCCCCGGCTGCCCGCTCACCGACACCCGCACCCGACCCATGTTGTGCTGACCGTTCAGCTGAAACTCCAGCACCACCCGCATCCGCCGCGCCCCCGCAGGCAGCGGCTCTCCTAACGTGAACACCGCCGCATGATCCTTTCCGAACTGCGGATCCACCGCCCATCCCGACTTCGGATTGTCATCCAGCGCCGACGCCACACTCAATCCCCCGCTGTTCTGCTCGAAATCCGCCACCGCCTTCACCAGCTTCACTTCCCGTTCCACACCACCAGCCTTCTTCTCATAAACCCGGATCCGGCTCAGCCCGATGTTCCCGTTAGGAGCCCGACCTGGCCCGCCCCGCACCATCGACGGATCCGCCAGAGCCTCCAGCTTCACCGCCGCCACCGCACCGCTCAATTCACCACTCACTAGCTCATACCGGTCCTCCGCGGCATTCACCCCGCCCGCCAGCACCGAACCATCCGGCTGCCGCGTCAGCGTCGCACCCCCATCCGACTTCGCCGTTTCTACCGCCATCGCCGTCCATACCGGCGCCTCCACCCCCGGCACCCCCGCCGCCAGCCACTCGTTAAACGCCGGCCGCAACGCCTTGTCCCGCGCCGCCACCGCCCCCTTCAGCTCCGCCCCGCGCTTCTCCCACTCCGCCCGCGCCGCCGCCGTCTTCTCCGGCTGGGTCTCCAGTTCCACCACACTCCGCGTCGTCGTCGTGAACGTGCTCAGCATCTCGTAATAATCACGCACCGGAATCGGATCATACTTGTGATCGTGACACCGCGCACAACCCACCGTCAGCCCCAGAAACGCCGACCCCGTCGTGCTCAGCATGTCGTCCATCGCGTCATACCGCGTCCGCTCCACTTCATTGATCGTGATCTGCGTCGGAAAGACGCCGCCACCCAGAAACCCGGTCGCCATCAGCGCCTCAGACTTGTCAGGATCCGTCTCGTCCCCTGCCAGCTGCCACGTTAGAAACTGCGTCCACGGCATGTCCCCATTCAACGCCCGGATCACCCAATCCCGGAAATGCCACGCGCCCTCCCGGTCGTAATCATGCTCGAACCCGCTGCTCTCCGCAAACCGCGCCACGTCCAGCCAGTGCCGCGCCCATCGCTCCCCGTACGCCGGCGACGCTAGCAACCGATCAATCACCGCCTCCCACGCCTCCGCCGTCGGCGCAGCCACATAGGCCGCAATCTCCTCCGGCGACGGCGGCAACCCCGTCAGCACCAGATACGCCCGCCGCAGCATCACCTCCGGTCCCGCCGCCACCGTCAGCCCCAACCCCTTCTCCGCTGCCTTCTTCACCACAAAAGCATCCACCGGATGCCCCGCCCCAGGCACCTCCACCTTCGCCAAGGGCCGAAACGCCCACCACTCCCGGTCCTCCGCACTCACCGCACTCTTGTCCCGCGTCGGCTTCTTCCCAGCCACCAGCGGCCCGTCATACGCCGCCCCATCCGCAATCCATGCCTCCAGCGCCCCCACCGCCTCCGCACTCAACGCCGGCCCCGTCCCCGGCATATGCGGCTCCTCCTCCCGCTTCACGAGCTTCAGCAACCGGCTCCCCGCCACATCAAACGGCACCACCGCCACCCCATCCGCCCCGCCACGCAGCAGATCCTCCCGCGTCGTCAGATCAAAATCCCCCTTCGTCTTCTCCCCACCATGGCACTTCACACAATGTTCATTAAGCACCCCCTTCACCGTCTCCCGAAACCGCTTCACCCCTCGCTCCATCCGCTCCGCATGATCCGCAGGCACCGGTCGCTCCGCCGCATTCACACTCACGCTCAGCAGCAACATCAGCACAGGAAGGTTCTTCATGGGATCGATTCTCGGATTAAACCAGACCATCGCCCGCTTCCGCAAGCGCCACCTCCGGAATCAGGCGCTCTCGCACCCGCCGCCGGAATTTGATCAGTCTTTCATGGAGACGACGGCATGATCATGGCTTTCCTTTCAGCCCGTTATCCTTTGCGTGTCCATGAAATTGCGTCCCCACCTGCTCTCCCTCGCCTGCGCCGCCCTCGCCTTCCCCGCCGCCGCCGCCGCCCAGGCCGTCATCACCGAATTCATGGCCGACAACAACTCGGTCAGAGCCGACCAGGATGGCGACTTCAGCGACTGGATCGAAATCCACAACCCCACCGCCGCCCCGGTCAATCTCGAAGGCTGGACGCTCACCGACAACGCCACGCTCCCCGCTCGCTGGTCCTTCCCGGCCGTCTCCCTCAACCCCGGCGACTACCTCGTCGTCTGGGCATCTAACAAAAACCGCCGCACCCCCGGCAGTCAGCTCCACACCAACTTCCGCCTCGACCCCTCCGGCGAATACCTCGCCCTCATCAAGCCAGACGGGGCCAAAGCCACCGAGTTCGCCCCCGTCTTCCCACCCCAGGTCCCCAATCTCGCCTACGGCTTCGCCGCCCAGACCAATTCCGTCAAACCGCTCGCCCAGGGAGCCTCCGGCCGCGTCCTCGTCCCCACCGACGCCTCCCTAGCAGACTCATGGCGCGCCCCCGAATTCAACGACGCCTCATGGACCGCCGCCACCAACGGCATCGGCTTCGAAACCGGCACCAACGAATTCGGCCCCGGCTGGACCGGCGATGTCTCCGCAGACGGCCCCGCCGCCTACTACCGCCTCGAAGAACTCGGCACCCCCGGCATCGTCGCCCTCAACGCCGTCGCCAATGGCGCAGCCGGTGCCTACTCCGGCGGTGTCCTCCAGAACATCGGCTCCCTCCAGCCCCCAGCCTACGCCGGCTTCGACTCGGTCAACACCGGAGCCCGCTTCGATGGCACCAACGACAAAATCGATGTCCCATGGCAGGCCAACCTCAACGCCGCTTCCTTCTCCTTCTCCTTCTGGATGCGCTGGACCGGCGGCAACGGCACCACCCACCGTGCCCTCCTCACCAGCCGCGAAAGCTCCCCCATCCGCGGCTTCACCGCCTACATCCTCCCCACCACCAACCTGCTCTCCTTCTGGACCGGCACCGGCTCCGCGTGGGACGCCCTCGACGCCCCTGCCGCCACCGGAACCATCACCCCTAACCAGTGGTACCACGTCGCCGGCACGTTCGACGCCATCTCACGTCTCAAAACGCTCTACCTCAACGGCACCCAGATCGCCCAGAACACCGTCACCGCCTACGCTCCTAACACCCAGTTCCCTCTCCGCATCGGCTCCGGCTCCACCGAAGGCGCAGGCCAGTTCTGGTTCGCCGGCGACCTCGACGAAACCACCGTCTTCGACCGAGCCCTCTCACCCGCAGAAGTCCTCGCCCAGTTCCAAAGCGCCACCACCGGCACCGCCGGCACCGAGGCCGCCGCCACCATCGCCGCTCAACTCCCCACCGGCTGGTGGCGTCTCAAAGACAGCACCTCCCCGCTGTCCGTCACCGCCGTCAACTCCGGCACCACCGGCACCCCCGCCAACGGTTCGTTCATCGGCACCATCAACGGCGGCGTCAGCGGCCCACGCCCTCCCTCGGAAGCCGGCATGCCCGCCGACAATCTCGCCCCTCGCTTCTCCGGCGGCTACATCGAAACCCCCTACCACGCCTCCCTCAATCCTAGCATATTCACCGTCGAATGCTGGGCCCGCCCCACCGGCGGCACCGGCACGTTCCGCGCCGTCGTCTCCGGCCGCAACGACCAGAACAGCACCACCTTCGGCTACATCCTCTACGCCGCCAGCAATAACACATGGCAGTTCTGGTCAGGCTCCGGTGCCACCGGCACATGGGACCCCATCACCGGCCCAGCCGTCGTCCTCAATCAGTGGACCCACCTCGTCGCCACCTACGACGGCACCGTCAAACGCTTCTACGTCAACGGCACCCTCGCAGGCACCGGCACCCTATCCACTTTCAACCCGAACGGTCTCCGCCCGCTCCGCATCGGCGCCGGCCAGAACGAATCCACCCCAGCCTTCTTCTTCACCGGCGACATCGACGAGGTCGCCATCCACGGCCGCGCCCTCTCCGCCGCAGAGGTCACCTCACGCTACGCCCTCGGCAAAAACAACACGCAACCCGCTCCCCTCAACGACTTCACCAGCCTCATCAGCTCCAATCTCCAGGCCAGCATGCTCGGCATCAACGCCTCCGCCTACTTCCGCATCCCGTTCTCCATCACAAACACCAACGGGCTCGACTCCATCACGCTCCGCATGAAGTACGACGACGGCTTTGTCGCATGGCTCAATGGGGTCCAGGTCGCCTCCGGCAACCCTCCCTCCACCCCGCTCGCATGGAACTCCGCCGCCGGCGACCGCAGCTCCAACGCCGAAGCCTCCCAGTTCGAATCCTTCAGTCTCAATAACTTCCGCTCCGCCCTCCGCCCCGGCCAGAATGTCCTCGCCATCCAGGGCCTCAACCTCTCCGCCTCCAACCCGGACTTCCTCCAGCTCGCCGAACTCGAAACCCGCTCGGTCGGCGCCTACGCCTCCAACCCAGCCTACCTCACCGTCCCCACCCCCGGCGCTGTCAACTCCAACGGCGCAGCCAACCCCGGCCCGGTCATCTCCCTCGACTCATTCTCGCCAGCCCTCCCCACCGCCACCGATGACCTAACCATCACCTGCCGCGTCCAGCCAGTCTTCAATCCCATCGCCTCAGTCAACATCCGCTGGCGCACCGGCTTCAGCGCCGAGCAATCCCTCGCCATGAACGACAGCGGCACCAATGGCGACGCCGTCGCCGGCGACTCCATCTTCACCGCCGTCCTCCCACGCACCAGCTACGCCCAGGGCAATCTCGTCCGCTGGTTCTTCCAGGCCACCGACTCCGCAGGCAGCGCCTCCCGCTGGCCCATGTTCCTCACACCCACGAACACCCCCCAGTACACGGGCACCATGATCGCCGCCACCGGCTTCACCACCCAACTCCCCGTCTGGTACTGGTTCGCTCAGAACACCGCCGCAGCCGCCACCCGCACCGGCACCTACGGAGCCGTCTTCTTCAACGGCAAGCTCTACGATAACGTCTTCATCCGCCTCCGCGGCGGTGCCACCTCCACAGGTTCCAAAAAATTCGACTTCAACTCCGGCTACCACTGCCTCATCAACCCAACCGTCGGCGCCGTCGAAGAAGCCAATCTCAACGGCACCAGTCTCGGCGGCGCGGACACCATCATCCGACCCTCCACTTCCTTCGAACTCATGCGCCGCGCCGGCCTCCCCGCCTGCGCCGCCTTCCCCGTCATGATGCGTCTCAACGGCGCACTCGACACCGCCAGCGGCCGCGGCGGCGTCGCCTATTTCGTCGAACAGGTCGATGAACGCATGCTCGACCGCTACGGTCTCGACCCCGAAGGCGCTCTCTACAAAATGGACCAGCGCTCCAATCTCGAACCGGTCTTCAATGACTCCTTCGACGGGGTCCAGAAACGCACGCGCCTGACCGAAAACAACAGCGACCTCCAGGCCCTCGTCGACGCCGTCCATTCCTCCAACCCCGACGACTGGAGCCCCAACGTCCCTAACACCGCCCCGGTCTTCCCCGCTGGCTTCACCGCCCGCCGCCAGACGC
>JAIXVE010000145.1 GCA_027483175.1 Verrucomicrobiaceae bacterium
CCGCACTCCTTTGCGAATTGAGCAACGAATGGCTCACCGGAAAAATCTACCTCAACATGAACTCCATAGAGCCACCCTGCGCCTAGCCGAAACTTTTACAGAATAAAAATTGCGCGGCCGGGGTTCCGCTCCCCACCGTCGAAGCCCACGCCTTCGAGACAGTCCAGCGGTCTGGCCAAGTGTCGTGCTTCGTTCGGCCGCGGCCCCCTCTCCAAAGTGCACCACTTTACCCAGCAAAGTGACCGCCGAGTCCAAACCGGACTGGTGACTCAAAGTGCACCACACTGAACGGCAAAGTGACCGCCGGCTCCCCGTCACCCGCGACTTCCAGAGTTCTGAGTTCCGAGGGGCTCCCGGCTCACCAACGCCGGGTGAAATTTCCGCGCAAATCACCCCTCACGACCGTTCGCAGAGGTCTGTCCAATTGCGAGACGTCGCCCGTGCAACCTTCGCAGCGGACTCCAAGAGGTCTGCGTGAACTCCAAGAGGTCTCGTGAACTCCAAGAGGTCTGGCCAATTGCGGCGCGCGTGAAGGCCTTCACTTCCGCGTGCCCTTCCAGAGGTCTGCGTGCCCTTCCAGAGGTCGGGGCTCTTGCCCGACGCGCGATCAACCTTCCCGGGGCTCCAAGAGGTCTGGCCAACTACTCTACGTGAACCCCTCAGGATCCCTCCGGACCATAGCCCCCTCGGCCTCCGCTCCAAAGTGCACCACCAATCCCCGCAAAGTGACCGCCGGGTCCAACCGTGAACTCCAAGAGGTCTGGCCAATTACGGTGCTTCACCCGCGGGTGTGCCACGGGCTCCATAGAAGTCTGCGGGTTCCAAGAGGTCTGGGCACTTACCCCGCGTGAACACCGGACAGCAGCCCGCCCCACCTCGGCACCCACGCCAAAGTGCACCACCACTCCCTCCAAAGTGCCCCCCGGGTCCGCCCGCGCGCGTTCGCAGAGGTCTGTCCCATGGTGGTGCTCCCCTCCTGGGCTCCCGGGCATCCCCTCGACTCCAAGATCTCTGGGCATTTACACTCGCCCCATACCCCCGGACTCATCACGCCCCGTCGGACAGCAACCCGCCCCACCTCGGCACCCGCTCCAAAGTGCACCACCGCTCCCTCCAAAGTGACCACCGGGTCCGACCGGACCCCGACCTTCCAGAGGCCTGACCAACTGTACTGCTAAGCGACGCTTGCCGTCGCGGCCATCGCGAGTTACGGGACCGCGTATCATGAAGCGCGCGACTCCTCCAGACGAAAGCCGGTTCCGCCTTCTCGTCGAAAGCATCGGCGACGTCCTCTGGTTCCGGGAACTCGAACCCAACCGGTTCTCATATGTGAGTCCGGCCTTCGAGCGCATCTGGGGGCACCCCGTGGAGGAGTTGCAGCAGAATCCTCGCCTCTGGGAGGATGGCATCCATCCCGGAGACAGGCCCGCCGTGCGAAAGGCCCTCCGCCAGTGGCTCAGTGGTGAAAAGGCAGCTTACGATTCCTATTACCGGGTCATCGGCAGCGACGGCGAAGTGCGGTGGATGGCGGATCGCGGCATCATTCTGGGACGCAGGAATGGCAAGCTCTTCCAGATCGGCGGCATCGCCCGCGATGTCACCGAGCACGAAGCCGCCGAGGCCGCGCGCCGGAAACTCGCCGCCGTGGTCGAAGATTCCTGCGATGCCATCGTCACTCTCGATCTGGACGGCATCATCCAGACATGGAATGCCGGCGCCGAACGCATTTTTCAGTACACCGCCGCAGAAGCCATCGGCAGGAACGTGTCCTTCCTCCGCCCGCCGGAGGCCGCGGACGACGAAGCCGTCTTTCGCCGCCGCATCCGCGCAGGCAGACGCATCGAGCACTACGAGACGCACCGCATCCGCAAGGACGGCCGCGTGATCGACATCTCACTCACCCTCTCGCCACTGCGGGACGCCGCGGGCACCATCACCGGCTTTTCCAAGATCTCCCGCGACATCACCCAGCGCAATGTGGATCGCCGCATGTTCCACCAATTGCTTGAATCGGCACCTGACGGCTTTGTCATTCTCAATGCCGCAGGCAGCGTCCTCATGGCAAATGCCCGCACAGAGCAATTGTTCGGCCTGCCCAAGCAGCAGATCATCGGTGCAGCCTTCAAGAAACTCCTGCCAACAAAGGAACGCTCGCATTTCACCACCTGCTGCCGCGAGTTTCTGCGTCGCACCGGTCCCCCTGAAAACTTCCGCGGCAGGCTTCTCCATGGCCTCCGCAAAGGCAGCGGCGCGTTTCCCATGGAGATCAGCCTCAGCAGGGTCGAGACTCCCGAGGGTCCGCTCATCATCATCGACATCGCCGACATCACCGAGCGCCAGCAGGCCGAGCAGACCATCCGCCGCCTCAACGCGGAACTGGAAGAACGCGTGCAGCAGCGCACCGCCGAACTCACCCGGCAGGTAGAGGCCCGCATGCAGCTCGAAGAAGAGATCCTTCACATCAGCGAACGCGAACAGCGCCGCATCGGTCAGGACCTGCACGACGATCTCGGCCAGCAACTCGCCGGCGCATGGATGATGGCCGATGTTCTCCAGCGCCGTCTCGCAGCAGATGGCACCCCGCACAGCGAGTCCGCAAAGAAACTCGGCACCCTGCTTCAGAAGGCCCTCGCCCATGCCCGCGGCCTCGCTCGCGGCCTCCACCCAGTCGCTCCCGAACAAGGCGGATTCGCTAGGGCTCTCGAAACGCTCGCCGCACAATCGAGCGAACTGTTCGGCGTGAACTGCCGCTTCCAAACCAGCGCCGCACCCCCGCCCGGCAACGACACGGCCTGCACTCACCTCTACCGCATCGCCCAGGAAGCCGTCAGCAACGCCGTTAGACACGGACGCGCCAGAAACATCCGCATCCGCCTCACAAGCACCGCCTTGACCATCACCGACGACGGCTGCGGCCTCCAGCCAGCCGCCAGTTCCGACGGCATGGGCCAGCGCATCATGCGCTACCGCGCCGAACGGGCCGGAGCCACTCTCAGTATCGAAAACGGCCGCCTGAAGGGCGTCGTCGTCACCTGCAGGTTCTCGCCAGGGGGCATCACAGCAACTGTTCCAGCCGCCAAACCACCATCACCTCTAGCCGACTAAACCCTTTCCCACTGCATCCCGCACCTGATCCTCACCGCCCGCCCGCCATGCCGGAAAAAACCATCCCCGCCTCGGCCCCGCCACCCAAAAAGCGGGTCCTCATTGTCGATGATCACCCCGTCTTCCGCGCCGGATTGACCGGCCTCGTCAATCTCGAGGACGATCTCATCGTCTGCGGCGAAGCGCATGATGCCGCCCAGGCCATGCACTTGCTCGAAGCACTCCGGCCCGATGTCATGCTCATGGACATGAGCCTGCCCGGCAAAAACGGCCTCGAGGTGCTCAAGGACATCGGCACCCTCAGCCCCCAGACGCTCGTCCTCATCATCTCCATGCATGACGAAACACTGTTCGCCGAACGCGTCATCCGCGCTGGAGGCCGCGGCTACATCATGAAGGTGGAAGGTCCCGATAAAATCATCCTCGCCATCCGCAAAGTCCTTAGCGGCGGCATTTCCGTCAGCGACCGCGTCGCCTCACAGATCCTTCATGCTCTCTCCGGCTCCACACGCAGCCAATCCCCCATCTCCACTCTCACTGACCGCGAATTCGCCGTCTACCAGTTGCTCGGGCATGGAAAGGATCCCCACGAAATCGCTCGCGTCCTCCATCTTAGCATCAAAACAGTCGACACACACCGCAACCGCATCGGGAAAAAACTCGGCCTCCGCAATGCCACCGAACTCATCCACCATGCCACGCGCTGGTTCGCCGCACAGACCTGACGGCCGCTAATCCGTTTACTGATACGGAACGGCGCAGACTCCGCATTGATACAGCATGCCTTCGCGATATTGTCAGGTGTCATGAAAAAGCTCAAGAAACCTTCACTCCCAGTCGGGACCACCAGCGGAACACCCCTTCCCGCCACCTACTCCGACGAAGCAGTGCGCCTCCTCGCTTACCAGCTATGGAATGCTTCAGGACAACCCGACGGCAGCGAACTGGACTTCTGGCTCGACGCCGAGGCCCAACTCCGCACCGGGATCACCGGTGAAAAGCAACCGGTCGCCCAATTGCCTGAAACCCCGTCCACGGAAGGCTGACTCAGGGGCACAGTTCGCGGAATATCCGCGCCGAATTCCGATGCGCCAGTCCCGGAACGCATGCAGGAGTACACCAGCCCATGCCGGATCCCCCTCCCGCCCCCATGACTGCCACCACCCGGGAACACCGCCGCCTCGCCGAAGACAAGAACCGCACCGGAAACTGGAAGCGCTGGGGACCATACCTCTCCGAACGCCAATGGGCCACCGTGCGGGAGGATTATTCAGCTGAATCAGATGTGTGGCGGAGTTTTCCCCACGACCACGCGAGGTCGCGGGCCTACCGCTGGGGAGAAGACGGGATCCTCGGCATCTCCGACCGCCAGTGCCGCGTGTGCTTTGCACTAGCGCTCTGGAATCATCGCGACCCTATCCTCAAGGAACGCCTCTTCGGTCTCAGCGGCCCGGAGGGAAATCACGGCGAGGACGTCAAGGAATTGTACTACTACCTCGACTCCACGCCGACGCATTCCTACATGAAGGGGCTCTACAAATACCCTCAGGCGGAGTTTCCATACGCTCGCCTCGTGGACGAAAACCGGCGTCGCGGGCTGCCGGACGCTGAATTCGATCTCCCAGACACCGGCATCTTCAACGATGGCCGCTACTTCGATGTCTTCGTGGAATATGCCAAGGCCGCCCCGGAAGACCTTGCCATCCGCGTGACCGTCCACAATCGCGGCCCGGAAGCCGCACCGCTCGATCTGCTCCCAACTGTCTGGTTCCGCAATGTCTGGTCATGGCAACACGGTGCAGCCAAACCCCGCTTGAGCCTAGCCGGCGGGGTCGTGGAAATAGACCACCGGGGACTCAAATCCGATCTCGTGGATGACCTCGGCCTGTACAGGCTTCACGCGGCGCCCGCGAGCGATGGGACCGCACCCGCTTGGCTTTTCACAGACAACGACACAAATCACGAAAAGCTCTTCGGATCACCTAACTCCTCACCTTACACCAAGGACGCTTTTCATCGCCTCGTGGTCGGCAACGAAACCGCAGCAGTGAATCCAGACCTGACAGGCACCAAGGCCGCCGCTCATTATTCCTTGATCGTCCCGGCTGGTGGCTCGGTGACGCTCGACCTGCGACTTTGCGCGGACGGCATGGCAGGCGACTGGGGAAAGCCACAGCAAACGGCACCAGAACCGTTCTCCTGCCACCCCACTCCTGTCATCTCGGAACTCTTCAGGAACCGCCTCGCCGAAGCAGATGAGTTCTACGCAACCATCGTGCAGGCCGATCCAGCCCACGCCCAGATCCAGCGGCAGGCCCACGCCGGGCTCCTCTGGACCAAACAGTTCTATCATTATGTGGTTCAGGACTGGCTGAAAGGCGACGCAGCTTTTCCCGCTCCCCCTGACGCCCGCTGGAACGGAAGGAACCGGAACTGGAAACACCTCTTCGCCCGCGACATCCTATCCATGCCTGACAAATGGGAATACCCATGGTTCGCCGCATGGGACACGGCCTTCCACATGCTGCCCTTCGCAGAAACAGATCCCGATTTCGCAAAGGATCAGATGCTCCTGTTCCTGCGCGAATGGTACCTGCACCCGAACGGCCAGATCCCCGCCTACGAATGGAAATTCAGCGACGTCAACCCTCCCGTCCACGCATGGGCCTGCTGGCGCATCTACAAAATCACCGCGCCCGCCGGCGAACGCGACCGCGAGTTCCTCGAACGATGCTTCCAGAAACTCCTCCTGAACTTCACATGGTGGGTCAACCGCAAGGACAGCGAGGGGCGAAACCTCTTCGCTGGGGGCTTTCTCGGTCTCGATAACATCGGCATCTTCGACCGCAGCACAGCCCTGCCAGGCGGCCAGAGACTCGAACAGGCCGACGGCACCGCATGGATGGCCTTTTATGCTCTCACCATGCTCAACATGGCGCTGGAACTCGCGCGGCGGCCCGGCGGCGGCGTCATCACCGCCTATGAAGACATGGCTTCAAAGTTCTTCGAGCATTTCGTCCAGATCGTCGACGCCATCAATCACCTCGGCGGCCATGGGCTCTGGGATGAAGACGATGGCTTCTACTACGACCAGATTCTCGATGACGGAAATCCTCCAGTCCCCCTCCGCACTCGGTCGCTCGTCGGCCTGCTGCCGCTCATTGCAGTGGAACTGCTCGACGAGCAGCGCATCGCCGACCTTCCCGGCTTCAGGAAACGCATGGATTGGTTTCTGAGCCACCGCAGCGATCTCGCAGTTCACGTTAGCTACTGCCAGAGCGGCGGGACTCATGGCCATCGCCTGCTCGCCGTTCCTTCACGCAAGCGTCTCCAGCGCCTCCTCGCCTATCTGCTCGACGAACGCGAATTCCTGTCGCCCTTCGGCATCCGCTCCCTCTCGCGGCATCACGAGGCGCATCCCTTCACACTCCATCTCCAGGGTGAACACAAGGTCGTGCGCTACGTGCCAGGCGAAAGCGACAGCCACATGTTCGGCGGCGGAAACTCAAACTGGCGCGGCCCGGTCTGGTTCCCCATCGCCTACCTCATCATCGAAGCACTGGAACGCTATCACCATTTCTACGGATCTAGCTTCACCGTCGAACTACCCACAGGCAGCGGCCACCACGTCACCCTCAAGGAGGCAGCCGACGAAATCGCCCGCCGCATGAGCAGTCTCTTCGAACCCGATGCCGCCGGCCACCGACCCTGCCACGGCGGCGACCACCGCTACGCCACCGACCCCGCATGGAAGGACCTCATCCTCTTCCACGAATTCTTCCACGCCGATACCGGCCGCGGCTGCGGCGCTTCTCACCAAACCGGTTGGACCGCCCTCGTCGCACGTCTCATCCGCAAACGTTGATCGCCCATCGCTGAATCCACCAGAGGATTGCCGCCCCGTCCGACCAGACTAACCAAAGACCCGGACTGCGGAAGCCTGCTGCCACTTTCCCGGAGCCAGCCCGCTGACCCGGCACCATTCAAGCACACCTCCCCACTTCCGCGAACGCTGCCCCCCCCACTCGACCCTTCTCCAGACACGCCTCTCTCCCAACCCGCCCACCTTCAGCATCCGGAATCTTCTCGATTCCCGCCTCACTTCCCGATACAGAACCGCGCGAAAATCACCCCCAGCAAATCCTCCACATCCGTCCGCCCCGTAACCTCCCCCATCGCCTCCAGCGCTTCCCGCAGATCCAGCGCCGTAAACTCAGGTGCCGCCTCAGCCGCCAGTTGCCCCTCCGCCGCACGCAACGCCGCCGCCGCCCGCCGCAGACAACCCGCATGCCGCGCATTCACCGCCGCATCCACATCCCCACCCTCCCCCGGCACCCCCGCAATCAATTCCACCACCGCCTTCACCACGTCGTCCATCCCCTCACCCGTGCGACACGAAACCCTCAAACCACCGCGCCCCTCCCACCCAGAATCCCCCCCCAGATCAGCCTTGTTCAACAACAGCAAACGCCTCACCGGCAGGCTCTCCCCAACCTCAAGTTCCCCCGCCGGCGGTTGACTCGCATCCACCACCTCCAGCAGCAGATCCGCCGTCCCTAACTCCCGCCGGGTCCGCGCCATCCCCGCCGCCTCCAGCGGATCCGCCGTCTCGCTCCGCAGCCCCGCCGTATCCACCAGCCGCACCGGAATCCCACCCAGATTGATCGTCTCCTCAATGCTGTCACGCGTCGTCCCCGCCTGCTCACTCACTAGCGCCCGCTCAAACCCCAGCATCCGATTCAATAAACTGCTCTTCCCCGCATTCGGAGCCCCCGCAATCACCGTCCGCACCCCCTCCCGCAGCAACCGGCCCTGCTCCGCCGTCGCCATCAATCGCTCCACCCCCTCCGCCACCCGCACCGTCTTCTCCCGCAGCGCCGCCCCAGTGTCCGGATCAATGTCCTCCTCCGGAAAATCAATCCACGCCTCCACATGCGCCAGCACCTCCACTAACTCATCACGCAGCCCCACCAGCACATTCCCCAGCCGGCCCTCCAGCTGCCGGTGCGCCGCCCGCAGCGCCAGATCACTCTGCGCCCCAATCACATCCATCACCGCCTCAGCCTGCGTCAGATCCAGCTTCCCATTCAGAAACGCCCGCCGCGTGAACTCCCCGGCCTCCGCCGCCCGCGCCCCGTTCCGCAGCACCAGCTCCAGCACCCGCCGCGTCACCAGCATCCCCCCGTGACACGCAATCTCCACCGTGTCCTCACCAGTATAACTCCCAGGCCCGCGAAACGCCGTCACCAGCACGTCGTCAACAATCCTCCCCTCCTCGTCCACCAGATCCCCGTAAACCACCCGCCGCGCCGCCAGCCGTCCCTTCCCCCGGAACACCGCCTCCGCCACACCCCACGACCCCGGCCCGCTCAACCTCACCAGCGCAACCGCACCCGTGCCCGCCGGTGTCGCCACCGCAGCAATCGTGTCCGTTTCATAAGCCATCACCATCGCCAGCCCTCCTCAGGCCACCCGCCCCCCCAGCCAATCCTTCAGCACCCTCACAAACTTCTCGTTCTGCACCATCGTCCCCACACTCACCCGCGTCCACTCCGGCAGCTGATACGACCGCATCGCCCGCAGAATCACCCCGCGACGCAACGCATACTGAAACAGATCATCTCCGTCCCCGGTCTTCACTAGCACAAAATTCGCATGGCTCGGAATGTACTCCAGTCCCAGCTCCCCGAACGTCCGCTGCAGATAATCCCGACCCTCCCGGTTCACCATCTTCGTCCGCTCAATGTGCTCGTCATCCCCCAACCCCGCCAGCGCCCCGGCCTGCGCCAGCGCATTCGCATTGAACGGCTGCCGCGTCTTCTGCAGCACTTCCGCCAGATGCTTCGGAGCCAGCCCATACCCGATCCGCAATCCAGCCAGCCCCTGAATCTTCGAAAACGTCCGCATCACCACCACATTCCGTCCCTCCCTGACATACTTCAGCGTGTCCAGCGGCTCGTCCAGAAACTCGTAATACGCCTCATCAAAGATCACAATCACATGATCCGGCACCTTCGCCATGAACCGGTCAATCTCCTCCTGCCCGCACAGCGTCCCCGTCGGATTGTTCGGGTTCGCTATGAAAATCTCCCGCGTCCTCGGCGTCACCGCCGCCGCCATCGCCTCAAGGTCATGCTTGAACCCAGGATCCGCAACCTCCACCGTCGTCGCCCCGAACAGGGTCGCCATCAGCTTGTACACCACAAACGCATGCTGCGCCGTGATCACCTCATCTCCAGGCTTCAGAAACGCGTGCCCCACAAACTCAATGATCTCGTTCGACCCGTTCCCCAGCACCACATTCCCCATCTCCATCCCGAACTTCGCCGCAATCGCCTGCCGCAACCGGTAACCCCCGCCATCCGGATAAATCTCCGCATGCTCCAATGCCGCACGCATCGCCTCCACCGCCTTCGGCGACGGCCCCAGCGGATTCTCATTCGACGCCAGCTTCACAATCTCCCCAGGCTCAAGCCCAAGCTCCCGCGCCACCTCATCGATCGGTTTCCCCGGCTCGTAGGCAACAAGGTCTTTCAGTTGCGGATTCGCATAGCTCCAGATGTCGGACATAGACCCGCAGATTGAACCCGCACCACCGCCGCGCAAGCGCTCTCGCATCCCTCCACGCGCAATCCTCAAACTCCCTCCAGCCGCCGTCTCAGCAGCTCCCGCGCCCGACTCACCCGCCGCTCCATCCCCTTCACCGTCGTCCCCGCCGCCTCCGCCGCCTCCACCTGCGTCAGTCCCTCATAAACCGTCAGCACCACCGCCTCCCGCAATTCCTCAGGCAATCCCAGCACCGCCTCCCGCACCGCCGCCGCACGCTCTGCCCTCTCAGCCAACTCCGCAGGATCCGCCCCCGGATCCTCCACCACCATTCCCTCACCCCCATCCTCAGCCACAGGATGCCGCCGCTCCCAGCGCAGCCGCTGCCTCACCAGATTCGCCGCAATGCTGAAAATCCACGGCTGAAACCGACCACCCCGCCGCCACTTGCCGCGGCTCTGATAAATCCTCACAAATGTCTCGTGCGCCAGTTCCTCCGCCAGCTGCCGCCTCCCGCTCATCCGCTCCAGAAACGCCGTCACCCGACCACCCCACCGCCCCATCAACTCACCCAGCGCCGCCTCCCGACCCGACGCCAGCGCATCCATCAGCGCCCCGTCCTCACCATCTCCCGCCTCATCGCGCATCCCGTTCATCGGCCTCGCCCGGATGCCATCACCTCGTCCGCATGCCGCCCCTCCTCCACTAACCGAGGCCCCATCTCGTCAAGATAACGCCGCGCCTTCTCCGGCGGCATCAGCGCCGCCACTTCAAACACATGACGCAACAGCGCCGCACGGCAATCCGCATGCGTCCGCTCCGCCTCCCGCAGCGCTGCCTCCAGTTCCGGCGTCATCCGATCCGTCCCACGCATCAGCTCCGATACCCTCGCATTCGCCCGCTCAATCCTCCCGCACATCTCCCCGCACACCGGATAATAACCCTCATGCAGCGCCTCGATCTTCCCCCACGTCTCCTCATCCAACCCATACGCCTCCCGCAACCACCGCAACCCGCTCTCCTGCACCCCAGCCACATGCCCGCCATCATGACCACCACCATGCCCCGTCGGCCTCATCATCCTCACCACCCCATACCCCGCGCCCGCCACCACCAGCAGCAACCCCGCAAAACCCGCAATCCGCCACGCCGCCTTCATCGCCGGGCCTCCTCTCCGCCATGCTGCGCACTAGCAAATGGATTGATCGACCTCACATAATCCTCGCGCGCCGCCCCCGGCCCCTCCGCCTCCGCCCGACCCGGCAGCGCCGCCATCACCCCACCGACCACCGCCGCAGCCAACGCCGCCGACACCGTCACCGGCCGGAACAACCACGCCGCCACCCGATCCCACACCGTCCCCTCTTCCTCCACGCGCCTCAATCGCGCCCGCACCTCCCGCGCCATCCCCTCCGGAGCCACCGCCCGCACCTGCCACGTCCGCAGCAGATCATCTAACTGATCATCAGGCATCTTCATGGCAGTCAGGCGGCAGCTCGGAGTTCCCTCAGTTCAGGACTTGCAGCAGGCCGCGCCCTTCTCAGCACAGCAGGACGCGCACTTGTCGGCACAGCAGGCCTTGCACTTCCCGTCCTTGCAGCATTCCGCGCAAGGCTTCTTCGCCGCACAGCACGCCCCGGTCGACGCACAGGAAGGCAGCAGGGCAAGCAGCGGCAGCGCCGCCAGAGCAATGATCGTTTTCATATAGTTATCAGTGTTGCGGGTTTTTTGTTTCGGCAGCGGCTGGATATCCGCTCCCACTCAGTACTATCCCGCCCACCGCCTCTCCCCCCCATTTATTTTTCAGCGCTTCCGCACCGCAATGATCGTGATGTCATCCGACTGCGGCTGCGCCCCCGCAAACGCCTGCACCTCCCGCTGAAACGCCTCCACCACCGCCTTCACCCCCTTCCCCGCCGACACCCGGAAGGTCTCAATCAGCCGATCCATCCCAAACTCGTCCCCCTCCCCGTTCACCGCCTCATTCACCCCGTCCGTGTACAGCAGCAGACAATCCCCACTCTCCATCTCAAACGTGAAATCCCGCGTCACCCGGTCAAACACCTTCCCACTGTCCACCCCCAGCGCCAGCCCCGGCGGCTTCAATGCCGTCACCTCTCCCGTCCGACTCGAATAAAGCAGCGGCGCATCATGCCCCGCCCGCGCCATCACAATCCGCGGACTGTTCCGGTCCAGCACACAGTACGCAATGCTGATGAACGTGTCCTCCCTCACATCTCCCCACAGCCTCCGGTTCACCGCCCCCAGCGCCGCCGACGGCGACAGCTCCCCAGCCGACACACCCCGCAGCAGCGCCCGGCACGTCGCCATCACCAGGCTCGCCGGAAATCCCTTCCCTGACACATCCGCTATCACCAGCCCCATGTGATCGTCATCCAGCCGGATGTAATCATAGTAATCCCCGCTCATCACCCTCGCCGGCGTGTTCGCCGCCTCGATCTCATAATCCCCTAACTGCGGCGCACTCCGCGGCAGCAGAATCCTCTGCACCTCGCTCGCCGACCTCAATTCCTCCTCGATCCGCCGCTTCTCCATCGCCTCCTGCTGCACCATCGCACTAGCCAACGCAAACGCACTCTGCTCCGCCGCCGACCGGAACACCTCGAACGCATGCGCCGAAAACGCCTCCTTCCCCGCCCGCTGCACCACCGCCACCACCCCCATCCGCCTCCCCCCGGACGTCACCGGAGCCATCATCATCGTCATCCCATCCTGCACCTCCGCCACAGGATGCGCCCACGGCCCGTACCCCCGCAGCGGCCCCGCATTCACCGGCACCTGACTCACATGACAACTCCCCAGCAATCCCCCGCTCGCCGGCACCGCCGTCAGCTGCAGCCAGCTGCTCAACGCCCCCACCGCCTGCCCCCGCTTGCCCTCCGGCACCTCAATCAGCGGCAGACAATCCTTCGTCACCGCCGCAGGCACCAGCATCGTCCCAGTCCTCGGATCCAACAGATACAACGCCGCCCCGTCCGCCCCCACCACCCGCGCCAGCCCATGCACAATGTCCTCATGCAGCCGCCTCCCCGCGCGCTCCGACCCCAGCCCTCCCCCGATCTCATGCAGAAACGTAAACACCCGGCTCTCCTCCGTCAGCAGTTCCTCCTTCTCCTGCTCAAGCCCGCGAATCCTCCGGAGACCGCGGCGCCGGAAAATCCACGCCACCGCCGCCGCCGTCGCGAATCCTAGCACAAATGCAGGTAACGGATGCATACAGAATTCCTTCACCTTACCCCGTTTCCCCACGGACGCCAGCACGCTGTGCACGAGTTCGTCTCACCGCCTTCATCCTTTCACCCGCAGCCACCACCGCCCCGGCCCGCCCCCCACCTCCGCCCGGCACCCGAACACCCGCGACATCTCCCCGCTCCTCAGCACTTCCCCCACCGGCCCCGCCGCCGCCACCCGCCCACCCCGCAGCGCCAGCACATGCGTGCACGCCGCCGGAATCTCCTCCACATGATGCGTCACCAGCACCAACCCCGGCCTACCCCGCGACGCCATCCTCCCCATCAGCCCCAGAAACCGCTCCCGCGCCGCCGGATCCAATCCCGCACACGGCTCATCCAGAATCAGCAGTGCCGGTTCCCCCACCAGCGCCCGCGCCATCAGCACACGCTGCCGCTCGCCCTGACTCAAGACCTCCCACCGCCGCTCCAGTAGCCCCGTACACCTCAGCCGCCCAGCCATCCGCCGCGCCGCCGCCTCCTCTTCCGCATCCAGCCGCCCCCAGTAATTGATCTGCCCACTCATCCCGCTCCCAATCACCGACAACGCCGTCTCATCATCATCCACCCGCTGCCGCAAGCTGCTGCTCACCATCCCAATCCTCCGCCGCAACCCGATCCAATCAGTCTCCCCATACCTCTCCCCCAGCACCCGCACCACCCCGCTGCTCGGGGTCAGCAATCCCGTCAGACAACTCAGCAGTGATGTCTTCCCCGACCCATTCGGCCCCAGAATCGTCCACACTTCCCCAGGCATCACCCGCCACGTCAGCCCGCGAAGCACCACCGTCCCGCCGCGCCGCACCGTCAAACCGTCAATCTCCAGCAGCGCCTTCATGCACTCCGCTCGATCAATGCCGCATACGCCCCGTCCGTCCCGTCACGATGCGGCAACAGCAACCGCTCCTCCAGTTTCTGATACCCCGCCAGCCCCCGCAGCACGCCCTTCACCAGCAGCGCATTCTCGTCCGGCTCAATGCTGCACGTCGAATACACCAGCCGCCCGCCCGGCTTCAGCAACCCTAGCAACCTCGCCAGCATCGCCGTCTGCGTCCGGTTCACAATCACCGTGTAATCCGGCGTCAGCCGCCACTTCACATCCACCCGACGCCTCAGCACTCCCGTATTCGAACACGGCACATCAAGCAGAATCCGGTCAAAGCCCTCCGGAAACCTCGCCCGCATCGTCGCCGGCGCATCCCGATGCTCCCAGTCATGCACCATCGTCTCCACCGTCACCCCCATCCGCGTCATGTTGTCCTTCAATCTCTCCAGTCGCTTCGCCGCATTGTCCGTCGCCACCAGCGTCCCCCGGTTCCCCATCATCTCTCCCAGCATCGCCGTCTTCCCCCCAGGCGCAGCACACGCATCCAGCACCACATCCCCAGGCTGCGGCCGCAGCAGCAGCGGCGCAATCCCCGTCGAAGGATCCTGCGCATAACAATTCCCCACCTGCAGCTCCCGCACCGGCGGCTCCGGCACCAGATACCACCCCGGATACGCCTCCAATGCCTCCGCCCCGGGCAGCGCCGCCACCGCCACCCCCGCCTTCGCATGCAATCCATTCACCCTCACAAATACCGGAGCCGGCGTGTTGTTCCACTCCCCTAGCTTCTCCAACGCCTCCGCTCCCCACCGCTGCTCCCACTTCGCCGCCAGAAACTCCGGCAGCGAATGCCTCACATACGCCGGCGCATGCTCCCGCATCGCCTTCAATCCCGCCTCCTCACGCAACGCCCGCCTCAACACCGCATTCACCAGTCCCCTCGCCCGCCCAGCCTGCTCCACCGTCTCGTTCACCGCCGCATGCGGAGCCATCCCCATCACAAACAACTGCGCCAGCCCAATCCTCAGCCACACCCTCGCCCCGTCATCCAGCTTCCCGTCCCTCAGATGCCCGATCCAGTAATCCAGCAGGGTCTCATGCCGCAGCACCGCCATCACCAATGCAAACACCAACCCCCGATTCGGCCCCGACAACCCCGCACGCTGCGCCGCCCGCTCCACCAAGTCCTCCGCATACACCCCTCCCGGCGTCCACGAACTCAGGACTCGGAAGGCTACTACACGCGGATTGTCAGAGGAATTTTCCATCGCCCTCCGCCGTGGTGCCATTGCCCACTACCTGCAAGCGCGGCCACTCGCCTTCTCCTCCTCACTGCCCCACCGCCCCCTTCCGCCCGAACACCCGCTTCAACAGCGGCACCTTCGCCGGCGGCAACGACGCCGGATCCGCCGTCTGCTCAGGCACCACCACAGGCATAGTCTGCTGCCAACCCCCACCCAGCGCCTTCACCAGCGCCACACTCGCAATCAACCTTCTCCCCGCCAGCACCTGCTGCGCCCGCTTCACCACCAGCGCCGTCCGATTCGCAATCAGCACCTCCACATACGCCACCGTCCCCGCTCGGTGCCGCGTCGCCGCAATCTCCGCCGCCCGCTCCGCATGCTTCACCGCCCGACTCTGCGACGCTTCCTGCTCCGCCAGCAACCTCACCTGCCCCAGCTGGGTCTCCACATCCGCAAATGCCGTCAGCACACTCTGCCGGTACGCCGCCAGCGCACCCTCATGCGCCGCCCGCGCCGCTTCCTGCGCCGCACGATTCCTCCCACCCGCAAACAACGGCAGGGTCACCGCCGGCCCGATCGACCACTGCCGACTGATCGTCTCAAACAGATTCCCGAAATCCGTTCCCATGAACCCGCCATTCCCCGCGATCCGCAGGCTCGGATACAACGCCAGCGACGCCACCCCGAACTTCGCCGTCGCCGCCTCCAAGGCCCGCTCCGCCTGCGCAATATCCGGCCTCCGCTCCAGCAGATCACTCGGCATCCCCGCCGGAATCTCCGGCACCGCCGGCATCCCCGCCCCAGCCGCCACCCGGAACTCCGAAGCCGCCACCCCAGCCAGCACCGCAATCGCATTCTCCAACTGCACCCGGTCCGCCGCCAGCCCGCTCGCCTGACTCGCCGCCGCCTCCAACTCCGCCAGCGCCGCCTCCTCATCCTGCTCGCTCCCACTCCCCGCCCGAATCCTCGTCTTCACAATCTCCAGTTCCTCACGCCACAACCCCACCACCGCATCCAGCACCGCCTGCTCCCCCTCAATCGCCCTCAACCGAAAGTAATTCTGCGCCAGCTCCGCCTGCATCGCCAGGCGCACCGACTCCATCGCCGCCGCCGCTCCTGCCGCCTCCGCCTGCGCCCCCTCAAACGCCTTCCGCACGCGTCCCCACAAGTCCACCTCATAACTCAAATCCACCGGCGCATTCAGATTCCATCCCTCGTAACTCAATCCCCTCAGCGGAAACGGCGACGCCATGTTCTCCGACGTCCGCTGATGCAGCGCCGACGGCGATGCATTGATGTCAGGAAAAAACCGGCTCCGCGCCACCCGCGCCCCCGCCCGCGCACTGTCAAACCGCGCCACCGCTTCCCTCAATACCTGATTCCCAGCCACCGCCGCTCCCATCAACCGGTTCAACTCCGCATCCTTGTACACCCGCCACCACTCGCCCCGCGGCAATCCCTCCAGCGGCTGCACCCGCCTCCACGCCACCGGATCCTTCCAACCACCAGGCACCGCCGTCTCCGGCTTCTTGTAACCACTCCCGCGCTCCGCCCGCACCCCAGCCACCGGCAGCATCAGCACCATCATCAGTACACTCGTTCGTCTCATCGTCTCGTCAGGTTAGGATTCTTGAGCAACCACCGCGCCCGCCGCCGCTCGCTTCCCCCGCGGCTTCATGATCAGCACATAAAACACCGGCGTCAGAAACAACCCCAGAAACGTCACCCCGATCATCCCCGCAAACACCGCCGACCCCATCGCCCGCCGCATCTCCGACCCCGCACCCGTCGACGTCACCAGCGGATACACCCCCGCAATGAACGCAATCGATGTCATCAGAATCGGCCGCAACCTCAACCGGCACGCCTCCAGCGACGCCTCCACCACTCCCATCCCCTCAGCCTGCTTCTCCCGCGCAAACTCCACAATCAGGATCGAATTCTTACACGCCAGACCAATCAGCACAATAAACCCGATCTGCGTGAAAATGTTGTTGTCCCCTCCCGTCAGCATCACCCCCACCAGCGCAAACAACAGACACAACGGCACAATCAATATGATCGCCAGCGGCAGCCGCAGACTCTCGTACTGCGCCGCCAGCACCATGAACACCAGCAGCACACACAACGGATAAATATACACCGCCGTGTTCCCCGCGATGATCTTCTGATAGACAATCTCCGTCCAGTCCAGCTCAAACCCTCCCGGCAGCGCCTGCTTCGCAATCGCCGCAATCCTCTGCTCCGCCTCCCCCGAACTCACCCCAACCGCCGGTCCCGCACTGAAATCCGCCGCCAGATACCCGTTGTAATGCGTCACCCGCGACGGCCCGAAACCCTCACGCACCCGCACCAGCGACCCCACCGGCACCATCTCCCCAGCCCCATTCCGCGTCCGCAATCTCCCAATGTCCGACGCATCATCCCGAAACGGCGCATCCGCCTGCGCCACCACCTGATACGTCCGCCCGAACCGGTTGAAATCATTCACATACAACGACCCCAGATTGATCTGCAGGGTCTCGAACAGATTCCCTAGCGGCACACCCTGCGCCTTCGCCTTCTCCCGGTCCACATCCGCCTCCAATTGCGGCACCTTCACCGTGTACCCGCTGAACGGCATCTCAAACGCCCCGCTCTGCATCGCACTCCCTAGCAACGCCTGGGTCGCCCCGTACAGCGCATCATACCCCGCATTCCCGCGATCCGTCACCATCAGCTTGAACCCCCCGATCGCCCCCAACCCGTTCACCGCCGGCGGCGGAAACACCGCCAGATACGCATCCTGAATCGTCGCCATCTGCATGTTCAATGCCCCCACAATCGCCATCCCGCTCAACTCCGGCGTCCGCCTCTCCTCAAACGGCTTCAACCCCACAAACACAATCCCCTCATTCGGCGCAATCGTGAACCCCTGAATCGACAACCCAGGAAACGCAATCGCCGCCGACACCCCCGGATGCTTCAACGCAATCTCCGACATCTCCCGCATCACCGCTTCCGTCCGGTCCAGCGACGCTCCCTCCGGCAGCTTCGCAAACGCCACCAGATACTGCTTGTCCTGCGCCGGCACAAACCCCGCTGGCACCGCCTCAAATCCCTTCCACGTCAGCACCACCAGCCCCGCATAAATCAGCACCGCCACCGCACTGAACCGGATCATCCGCCGCACCGCCCCAGTATACTTCTCCGCACTCCACGCAAAGAACCGGTTAAACGGCCGGAAAAACCACCCTAGCATCCCATTGATCACCCGCGTCAGCAGATCCGGCTTCGCCCCGTGCCCACGCAGCAGCAACGCCGACAGCGCCGGACTCAAGGTCAGCGAATTGAACGCCGAAATCACCGTCGAGATCGCAATCGTAATCGCAAACTGCCGGTAAAACTGCCCCGTCAGCCCGCTGATGAACGCCGTCGGCACAAACACCGCACACAACACCAGCGCCGTCGCCACAATCGGCCCGGTCACTTCCTTCATCGCCCGCCGCGTCGCCTCCACCGGCTCCAATCCGTTCGCTATATTCCGCTCCACGTTCTCCACCACGACAATCGCATCATCCACCACAATCCCAATCGCCAGCACCAGCCCGAACAACGACAGGTTGTTGATCGAGAAACCCAGCGCGTGCATCACCGCAAAGGTCCCCACCAGCGACACCGGCACCGCCGCCAGCGGAATCACCGACGCCCGCCACGTCTGCAGGAACACCACCACCACCAGCACCACCAGCAGCACCGCCTCCAGCAATGTCGTAATCACCGCACTGATCGACTTCTTCACGAAAACCGTCGGATCATACACCACTTTGTAATCAATCCCCTGCGGAAACTTCAGCTTCAATTCATCCATCCGCTTCCTCACATTGTCCGATAGCTCGATCGCATTCGAACCCGGCAGCTGAAACACCGGCACCGCCACCGCCGGCTTCCCATCCAGCAGGCTCCGCAACGCATACTCCCCAGAACCCAGCTCCACCCGCGCCACATCCTTCAACCTCGTCCGCTCGCCATGCTCCCCGGTCTTCACAATGATCTCCCGGAACTCATCCTCACTCACCAACCGCCCCGCCGCATTGATCACCAGCTCGAACGGCACCGGCCCAGCCACCGGCTGCTGCCCGATCGCCCCTGCCGCCACCTGCACGTTCTGCTCCCGCACCGCCGCCACAATATCACTCGCCGTCAAACCCCGCGCCGCCGCCTTGTCAGGGTCAATCCAGATCCGCATCGCATAATCCCCCGACCCGAAAATCTGCACCTGCCCCACCCCCGGCAGCCGCGCCAGTTCATCCTTCACCTGCAAGGTCGCAAAATTCCGCAGGTACAACTCGTCATACCTCCCGTCCGGCGAATACAGATTCACCACCAGCGTCAAGTCCGGCGACGACTTGATCGTCGATACCCCGAACCGTCTCACTTCCTCCGGCAGCTTCGGCAGCACCTGCGAAACCCGGTTCTGCACCTGCATCTGCGCCTTGTCGATGTCCGTCCCCAGCTTGAACGTCACCGCCAGCGTCATCACGCCGTTCGCCGTGCTCTGCGACGACATGTACAGCATGTTCTCCACCCCGTTGATCCCCTGCTCCAATGGCGACGCCACGGTCTCCGCAATCGTCTTCGGATTCGCCCCGGGATACGTCGCCGTCACCACCACCGTCGGCGGCACCACCTCCGGATACTCACTCACCGGCAGCTTCCACAGCGAGATCGCTCCCACAATGAACACCAGCAGCGACAACACCCCGGCAAACACCGGCCTCGTAATGAAAAATCCTGAAAAATTCATGGCTTCCTATCCCAATCAGGGTTTCGCCTTCTCCACTTTCGGCTCGCTCTTCTCCGCTTCCGCCGGAACCGCCACCACCGGCATCCCCGGCATGAAAATCCGCGCATGCCCCCTCACCACCACCTGCTCGCCTGCCTTCAATCCCTCCCGAATCACCCGCCTCCCGTCAATCACATCACCTAACACCACCGGCCGGTACTGCGCCAGCCCCGCCGCATCCACCACATACACAAACTTCCGCGCCAGATCAGTCTGAATCGCACTGTCCGACGTCGTCACGCCCTTCCACGTCCCCGTCACCGGCAGCCGCAATCTCGCAAACAACCCCGGCGTCAGCATGCCCTCCGGATCCTTGAACACCGCCCTCAACACCATGCTCCCAGTCCCCGCATCCACCCGGTTATCAAAGGACTCCACCTCGCCTTTGTGAGGAAACCCGTTCTCCCCGCTCAACTGCAGCTCCACCGGTATCTTCGCCGCTCCCGCCCGCCGCGCCTCTCCCATCTTCAACAGGGTGTTCTCATCCACATCCGCATACACATACACCGGATCCACACTCACAATCGTCGTCAGCAAAGTCGCCCCCCCAGCCATCCCGCTCACCACATTCCCCTCGGTCACCAGCGCCCGTCCCACCCGACCCGCAATCGCCGCCTTCACCACACAGAACTCCACATCCAATGCCGCCGCCGTCACCGCCGCCCGCGCCGCCGCCACCGCCGCCTGCGCCTGCAAATGCACGGTCTCCCGCGCCTCCGCCTGCTCCGGCGACAACGCCTTCCCCTTCAGCAGATCCGCCGCCCTGCCAAACTCCCGCTGCGCCGTCACCGCCCCAGCCTCCGCACGCTGCAACTCCGCCTTCGCCTGCGCCAGTTTCGCCTCGTAAACCCGATCATCAATCCGGAACAATTCGTCCCCGGCCTTCACTAACGCCCCAGGCGTGACACTCACCGACACCAGCTCCCCCGAAACCCGCGGCCTAACCTCCACCGTCTCCACCGCCTCCACGCGTCCGTTCAACGCGGTCCAATCTGTCAGGGTCCGCTCATCCGCCGCCTCCAGCGTCACCGGCACCGGCCCCATCGCCATCGGCGCTCCCTGCGGCGGCTTCTTGCACGAACTCATCCCCACCACCACCGCCGCTACCATCACGGCATCCCGCCACCCGCTCCTGCTGCTTTCATTGGTTCTCTTCATGGTCATTTTCAGTAAATTCTTATCACGCCGCCACCGCCGTCACACCTAGCGCAATCGCCAGCACGCCCTCCTCCATCTCATCCAGCAACCCCGGATCATTCGCGATCCTCGCCTGCGTCAGCAATCCCTCCCCATACGCAAACACCCGACGCGCCCTCGCCGCCGCCTCCATCGCCCGTTCCTCCCCGCCTCCCCACGCCGCCAGAATCGCCGCCGCCACATACCCCTGATACTCCCCCAGTATCTTCTCAATGCTCCGCCGCAACCCTTCCTCCTGCGTGCTGATCTCCGCCCCCAGCACATGCAGCGGACACCCCAGCACCCGCCCAGTCCGCTCCCACATCTCCCGCTGCTCCGCCGCCAACCCGCCACTCCACCGCCGCAACCGCTCCACCGGCCCCACCCCCTCACCAAATATCTTCCCCAACTCACCCCTCCGCTCCTCCCAACCAGCCTCCAGCGCCGCCGCCGCCAATGCCGTTTTCGACTCGAAAAAATAATAGAAACTCCCCTTCCTCACCCCTGCCCGATCACAGATCCCCTCCACCGACGTCGCCCCATACGACCCCGCCCAGATCAGCTCCATCATGGCGCTCATCAGTCGCTCCCGCGCATCACTCGTTCGTCCCATCCCTCACCCCTCTACCCATAGTAGATGACTAGTCAACTATTTCGTGAACCTCCCCTCCCCTCCCGCCCGCAAAAACCTTACCAGGACGTCGGAAAAACACTTGCAAGCCTCTCGGACAGTGCCACTCTCCCCACACCTGAGACGGCCCTCCCGTCTCAAGTGGGTCCTTTGGACATGCTCGGATGGCGGAATTGGTAGACGCGTACGTTTGAGGGGCGTATGGGTAACCGTGGGGGTTCGAGTCCCCCTCCGAGCACCAAACCCTGTCGGCCACGACAGGGTTTTTCGCTTCCCTCCCCTTGCCCGTTGTCTTCTCGCCTCCCCGCGCCTAAACGCCTCCCATGACTGACTTCCCCATGGGCGTCGCCGGCACCGGTGCCATCGGACGCAACCACGCCCGCGTCCTCGCCTCCCTCCCAGGCGTCCACCTCGCCGCCATCTTCGACTCCGACCCCACCCGCGCCGCCGAAGTCGCCGCCGAATTCAATACCCGCGCCGTCTCCTCGCTCGACGACCTCGCCGCCTGCACCGGAGCCGTCACCATCGCCACCCCCACCGTCTCCCACTTCGACATCGGCCGCCACCTCCTCTCGCTCGGCAAACACATCCTCGTCGAAAAACCCATCACCGATAACACCGAACAAGCCCAGGCCCTCGCCGACCTCGCCCGCGACCGAGGCCTCGTCCTCCAGGTCGGCCACATCGAACGCTTCAACCCGGTCCTCAGTCTCCTCGAATCCAGTCTCTCCCGCCCGGTCTTCATCGAAGCCCACCGGCTCTCGCCCTTCCCTAACCGCTCCATCGACATCGGGGTCGTCCTCGATCTCATGATCCACGACCTCGAAATCATCCTCCACCTCGTCAAACGCCCGGTCGAAAGCATCGACGCCGTCGGGGTCCCCGTCCTCACCAGACGCGAAGACATCGCCAACGCCCGCATCCGCTTCGAAGGCGGCTGCGTCGCCAACGTCACCGCCAGCCGCATCAGCCCCGAAAAACTCCGCAAACTCCGCGTCTTCCAGAACGACGCCTACCTCTCCCTCGATTACCAGGCTCAGGAAGGCCGCATCCACCGGCTCTCCCCCTCAGGCATCTCCACGGAGGAGGTCGTCATCGAAAAAGACGAACCCCTCAAACTCGAACTCGCCGCCTTCGCCAACTGCGCCCGCAACGGTCTCCAACCCAAGGTCGGCGGCCAGGAAGCCACCGCCGCCCTCGCCCTCGCCCTCGAAATCACCCGTCTCATCGAATCCTCCCCCCGCCCCTCATGACCTGCTTCCTCGTCGCCGGCGAACGCAGCGGCGACCGCCACGGCGCCAGTCTCATCGCCGAACTCCGCTCGCTCGTCCCTGACGTCGCCATCCACGGGCTCGGCGGCCCTGAAATGCACGCCCTAACGCCCACCGTCACCGACTGGATCGAGGAAGCCGGGGTCGTCGGTCTCGTCGAGGTCCTCCGCAAATACCCGTGGTTCCGCCGCCGCTTCTCCGAAACCCTCCAATCCATCAACTCCCTCAAACCCGACGCCGTCGTCCTCATCGACTACCCGGGCTTCAATCTCCGCCTCGCCGCCGCCCTCCGCAAATCAGGCTTCTCCGGCCGCATCATCTACTACATCAGCCCCCAGGTCTGGGCATGGCACCGCAGCCGCATCCCCAAAATGGCGCGTCTCCTCGACCTCATGCTCTGCATCTTCCCCTTCGAAAAAGAACTCTACGAAGGCTGCGGGCTCCCCACCATCTTCACCGGCCACCCGCTCGTCGCATGGCACCGCGCCCGCCGTCTCCCCGAAGGCCGCGACCCTCTCCTCGTCGGTCTCTTCCCCGGCAGCCGCCGCCGCGAAATCACCAAACACTTCCCCCCACTCCTCGAAGCCGCTTCCATCCTCGCCCGCGAAAACCCCTCCCTCCGCTTCGCCGCCTCCGCCGCCTCCCCGGCCCTCGCCGCCCTCATGCAGGAATTCGCCGACCGCCATCCCGTCCCTAACCTCACCATCGAAACTGGCACCGTCCACACCCTCATGCAGCGCGCCGTCTGCGGTGCCGTCGCCAGCGGCACCGCCACCCTCGAAGCCGCCATCCACGGGCTCCCCCACACGCTCATCTACAAGGTCAGCCCAGCCACCTACGCCGCAGGCAAACTCCTCATCCGCGTCCCCTTCCTCGGCATCGTCAATATCCTCGCCAACCGCGAACTCGTCCGCGAACTCATCCAGCACCACTGCTCAGGCCCCGCCATCGCCGCCGAACTCTCCCGACTCCTCCGCAACCCCGACACCCGCTCCTCCCTCGTCTCCAGCCTGACCACCATCGTCAACCAGCTCGACGGCCAGAACGCCTACCTCAACGCCGCCACCGCCATCATCCACTCCATCCAATCCCCCCTCTCCCCACAAGCCCCAAAAGTGGCACGGGCGTCCCGCCTGTGACCCCACAAGCCCCCTCTCCCCACACGCACCATCTCACTTCTCACTTCTCACTTCTCACTTCCCTCCCCCTCTCCTAACTCGCCCTCCCACGCGCCAACGGCGCAACTCCATACCAGCCTGGGGCAATCGCCCCAGGTACCACCAACAAATCATCCCGCGGCCTGTAGGGACGCCCCATCCCCCTCTCCGAACAAGCCCCCTCCGAACCAGCTAGCCGAAGGCTCTGGACTGCTGGGAGAATCACAGCTCTCCCTGCGCACGGAGTGCGCCTA
>JAIXVE010000284.1 GCA_027483175.1 Verrucomicrobiaceae bacterium
AAGCCCGGCATACCGCTGCACAATCCCCGCAAACGCACGCTCCGACCCGTTCCGCCGGTACGCTCCCAGCAGGACGGACACCGGCTCCACAGATTCACTCACAGGCGCACTCATCACCCTTTAGATAAGACACCCACCGCCCATTGCCGACAAACAATTTCACCCGGAGCCACGCCAGCGCGCCCCACCCCGCGTTCTGAAGGAACGCCGCATACCCTTGCATCCCTCGACATCGCCAAGAGGTCTGTCCCATGATGCCCCAACGTCGAGCTGTCGCACCCGCTACCGCGAGCGCCACTCCTCAACCGGGTTCAGGGTTCTAGCTGGCAAATCTTCCCAGCAGAACGACTGCCAGCGGTTGCGCGGCGCCGTGTCCTAGACTTCAAATTGATGCTCGCGCTTGATGGGAGCTCCGCACATGACGCAGGAGCCGCGGCGTGAATTGGTGGGACGCCCGCATGAAGGACAGCTCACAGACTTGATTGAGATCTTTCCATCCACGCTTCCATCGCGAGCGTCGATCTCTAAAATCTTCGCCTCAATATCCTCTTCCGTAAGTCCAGTTCGATCACGGATCAACTCCCACATGGCCTGGCACGCAAGGGTGAGTCTATCAACCTGGCGGCGAACATCGGCAATATCGGCGGCATAGCGATCCGCTTTCGACAACGCCTTCTCGGCTGTCTGTTCCGCGCCTGCAATCTTCGTTTGTTGGTATACTTCCCAGATCATATTTTTACTTGGATAACGTTCAAGCGCTGGCACCGCTGAGGCGGGAGTAAGCGTTGACATAGGATGGTGGATTAAAGCTACGGAAAGCACGGCTAACAGACAAGCCCCAGCGGCTGTCCAGTCGCGCCTTGTTCGCCCTTGGCGGATCGTGTGGGTTGGTCATGGTTTGGTTTTAGAGCTGTTGATGTCTCGTATGATCTCTGGGATGGTGAGCGCAGTAGCGGCAAAGAATGGCTTTCGGTCGCTGGCCGATAGCAAGCCATACAAAGACCGAAACTCAAGCATGTGGCAGGACAACTCGTGCCGATGACCGGTGTATGCGGCGGCGGCGGCTGTCAGATGATCAGTCGGAGTAGTGGAAATGAAATCAAGCATCTCCTGTAGAGCCGAGTGCGTCTGTCTCCAGAGGGTAAGATAGAATGGAAGAAGGCGAGACTCCGCTTCAGATGTGCAGCGGCGAATAATGCGATCTGCCCCTGTGCGAAACCTGTGGAAACTGCTCAGTAAAAAAGGACTGACGGGGTCCGTAGGACTCAAGCCAAGATCGCTGTGGCAGCCCCTCGTAACCGTATAACCGTGATCGCAACGTCCCCCGATTGTGAATGGGCTATACAATGTCGGGCCAACGTGACTCAGGTGTCTGGAAAGGCAGAAGCAGTGGTAGTAAGTGCCCTTGATGCAGACGACGCTGTGGATGGCATAGAGTCCGTCTTCGATCTCTCGCATGAATTCGTATCGAATCCCCTTCGCATGACGATTCCTCTGGTAATCGGGGTGGATGGTTACGAGGTGCGACTCCAGCAGAGTAAGAAACTCGTTCGTAGCTTCCTTAGTCTGGGTGAGTCGCATTGTTGAGTTAGGCGAACGGTCCATTATTCCAACAGATCCGTTGAAATATCCATTGGCCATCGATGCACGACGGCGAGTTTTCGTCACCCTCAGACCCCTGATTTTCAATGGATATGTCCGGACACTGGCCACAATATCCGACCCAACCGGATTTGCAAGATGTTCCAACATGCCTTAGCAATCACGGTCCATTCAGCCGCTCTGAACACCCCGAAACTCTGCCATGAGTCCCCTCATGGCGGAACGCCCCCAACGAGGCCGTCAGGCCAATCCCGCGTGTATTTCCACCCTCACGCTCATCGGATCGCCCATCCTCAGGACCACGTTCCCACGCTCATCCCGCAGGGATGACGGCCTGTAGACGGCGTTTGAGCGCTCCCGCGACACCACCGGAATGCCGGCCCCACCGCAAACCCATCACGCCAGGAACGAACAGATGTACTCGCAGATCCCTTCAGCGACCGTGATCGTGAAGCCACTGTTGGCGGCAACGTCGAAGTGCGTTCCCGCCGGATACGTGGCAGCCTCAGTCCCGCCATCGACCACCACCGTGCAGCTCCCCGCAATGATCTCCATGCGTTCCGCCGCCGCCGTCCCGAAGTGATACTCACCCGGATAAATCAGCCCCAGCGTCTTCTTCTCGCCCGTAGGAAAGAGAACGGTATGGCTAACGACTCGGCCGTCGAAGTAAACGTTGGCCTTGGTCTGAACGGTGACGCTGGAAAAGGATTCGGCGGACATGCTACCGCTCGCCTTCCCCCGAATCTGCAGCCGCGCAAGCCCGGGATTGCGCCGCGACCTACGCCGCCTCAGGGCCGCCCGCCAGCCCCGCCAGGCCCGCCCGCCGGCCGATACTCCTCAGGCCCAATCGTCCCGTCGCCATTGGCATCAAGCTTCTTGAGCGATTCCGCGGCCTTCCCGAGTTCATCGCGATCAAGACGCCCGTCCTTGTTCAGATCGAGCGCCTCCATCACCGGCGGCACCCCTTGCGGACGGCCGCCCGGCCCGCCCGGTCCGCCCTGCGGTGGACCACCCGGCTCCTCAAGAATCCCGCGCGGCGCGCCCCCAGGTCGCATGCCACCCCGACCACCTCCCCCCGGAGGCGGACCTCCCTTGCCGAAGCTCGCATCCGGCTCGCCACGCCACTTCCGCGGCACGAACGGAAACTCCGCCGTGATACAGTAATAGTAAGTTCCCTCTGGAAACTCCGGCGTCACTCCCGTGCGCCCATTGCATTCATCCAGATCCCCGCTGTCCTTAACAAATTCAAAATCCTGCGAAAAACGCCCGTCGAACGCCCCGCCCGGCCCTTCCGGTTCCTCCGGCCGACGCCCGTCACGGAGACGATAGCTCGACTTCATCGCCCGCAGCGCACTGCCCGCATTCTTCGGCTCGCTGTACGCCCGGCTCGTATAAAGCGGAAATCCGTCCGCCGCCCACCCAACCAGCAGCATCTTCTTCTCGTCGCCGCCCAGCTTCTCCACCATGCCCTTCGGCAGCGCATGATAGTGATAGGATCCATTCGGCTGCACGTGCGCATTGTGTTCGTCCAGCCCGAGATTCAGAAAGCCCGTCGCCGCCTCGTAGCGCCAGCCCGATCGCGGGTCGTTGTTCCACGTTTCGCCCGTCCCCGGCTCGAACGGCACACCATTCAGCGCCACTCCCCACCACCACCCGCCCCGGAACACCGGCGCCTCCGCCGCCTTCGGTGCCAGCGGCATCCGGAATTTGTACTGCTGCCCCGTCGGCGTGTTAGGATTCCCCCGTCTCGGAAACTGCCCCGGCTCGTGATCAGGCCACCCGTTCGACGTCACCGTGCGGAACCCGTCCGCCGTCTTGATCGTCACTTCATTCCGCATCCCGGGAGACACCACCCACGTCACCGTGTCGCCTCCCGTTTCCGTATTGGCAATCTCCGCAAGGATCGCCGCCGCCGGTCCTCCACCAGCAGGCTCGGCAGGAGCAGCCATCGCCAGCGGCAGCAGCACAAAAGAAACGGCAGGGAAAAGCAGCGCGGTTTTCATAAGAATCTCGGTTCCCCTCATTGGGACACCCGACCCGCCGCACGGCAATCTCCGAATTGTAAGCCAAAAGTAAAAGTGCCGCCGCACGCAGACTCAGCCACCACTGGCCTCATCCAACGCCCGGCGGCACTCGTCAGTGTCGCGCCATCACGGTCTCCAGAAACGAAGCCCATTCCCGCCCACGCTCATTCCTCATCACGGATCGGCTCCACCGGCAGCGCCTTCGCGGACGCCGCTTCCGCCTTGTTCAACCCTAGCTTCTCCTTCACCGCCGCTTCCAGATCCGCAAACAATGTCGCGTCACTCTTCAGCAGTTCCTTCACCGCATCGCGCCCCTGCGCCAGCTGCGTCCCCTTGTAACTGATCCACGATCCCCGCTTCTGCAGAATCTCCTGCTCCAGCGCCAGATCCAGCAGGCTGCCCGTCGACGAAATCCCCTCGTCATACATGATGTCGAACTCAGCCTCGCCAAATGGCGCCGCCACCTTGTTCTTCACAATCTTCACCTTCGTCCGGCTCCCCGTAATCGCCCCCTCGCTCCCCTTGATCTGACCAACCCGGCGCACATCCACCCGGACACTTGCAAAGAACTTCAGCGCCCGCCCACCAGGCGTCGTCTCAGGATTCCCGAACATCACGCCGATCTTCTCACGGATCTGATTCGTGAAAATACAAAGCGTCCGCGCCCGGGAAATCAGACTCGTCAGCTTCCGCATCGCCGCACTCATCAGCCGCGCCTGCGCCCCCACCGTGCTGTCCCCGATCTCCCCCTCAAGCTCCGCCTTCGTGATCAGCGCCGCCACCGAATCCAGCACAATCACATCCAGCGCATTCGAACGGATCAGCGTCTCGCAGATCCGCAGCGCCTCCTCACCGCTGTTCGGCTGCGACACCAGCAAGTCGTCCAGCTTCACCCCAAGCTTCCGCGCATACTCCGGATCCAGCGCGTGTTCCACGTCGATGAACGCCGCAAGACCACCCCGCTTCTGCGCCTGCGCAATCACCGTGAGCGTAAGCGTCGTTTTACCCGACGATTCAGGACCGAAGACTTCCACGATCCGCCCGCGCGGAAATCCACCGCATCCAAGCGCCCGGTCAATCAGCAGATTCCCCGTCGGAATCACCTCAATGTCCATCTTCCGGTTGTCGCCCAATCGCATGATCGAGCCCTCGCCGAAGTCCTTCTGGATCTGCTGTAAGGCACTTTCAAGGTTTTTCGCGCGGGCGGCGGCAAGACGGTCTTCCCCGGAGGGTATCGGCGTGGCGGATTTAGCAGGCATGGGATCTGGTCGTTGAAGTGGTTTCGAGATGCCAGACCCTTGCGGCTCTCGTCCCGAATCGCAATCGGAATCGGGAATTTTTCGCCGCATTTCCGGCTCCGCCAACCACTCTTCCTCCCCTTCCTCCTCCCCTCAACAGCAATGGCGGCAGACCCGCAAGCCCGCCGCCATCGCCACTCAATTCACTCCAGCTCGCGCCGGATCACCTCAGATCCGCAACTCCCGCGCATTCAGAATCGCCGGATGCCGCGTCAGCTCCGCCAGCACCTCCGGCCCAGCACCGTGGTCCAGATTCAGCACCGTCAGCGCCACCCCGTCCCGCGCATCGCGCGAAAGCGACATGCTCGCAATGTTCACGTTGTGCTGCCCAAGGATGTTGCCCACCGTCCCGACAATCCCCGGCTGGTCCCGGTTCTCATAAATCAGCAGCGTGCCCTCAGGCGCAGCCTCGATCCGCCGCCCGTTGATGCCCACAATCCGCGGCGACTTCCCGAAGAACGTCCCCGCCACACTCGCCCGCCGCTCTCCCGTCCCCGCCGTCACCTCTATCAGTTCCGTGAAGTCCGCAGGCGTCGCCAGCCGACTCTCCGTCACCCGCAACCCAAGCCGGTCCGCAACACCAGGCGCATTCACCCAGTTGACCGCCCCTTCGCTCGACCCAACCTCAAGATACCCCTTCAGAATCGCCCGCGAAATCAGCGTCGTGTCGCCCTCGCCAACCTGCCCGGAATAATTCACCCGCAGCACTTCCGGCTGCTTCGGCGCCAGCTGCCCCGCCAGCCTCCCTAGCGTCTCCGCAAACCGTAGATAAGGCCCGATCGCATCCAGCGTCTTCCGGTCCACGCTCGGCATGTTCACCGCATTCGAAACAATGCCGTCCACCAGCGCATCCTTGATCGCCCGCGCAATCTCAATCCCCACATTCTCCTGCGCCTCATACGTCGACGCCCCAAGGTGCGGCGTCAGCACCACATTCGGAAAACTGAACAGCGCATGATCCGCCGCCGGTGGCTCGGTCTCATAAACATCCAGCGCCGCTCCACCCACATGCCCGCTCCGCAGCGCTTCCACCAGCGCCGCTTCCTCCACCAGACCGCCCCGCGCACAGTTCACAATCCTCACACCGCGCTTGCACAGCGCTAGCCGTTCCTTGTTCAGCAGATACTTCGTCTCCGCCGTCATCGGCATGTGCACCGTAATGAAATCCGCATCCCGGATCGCATCCTCCACCGTCGTCATCAGCTCCACCCGCAGCGCCGTCGCCCGCGCCGGTGCCAGATACGGATCATAACACACCACCCGCATCCCGAACGCCATCGCCCGCCGCGCCACCTCGCCCCCAATCCGCCCCATCCCCAGCACCGCCAGCGTCTTCCCGTTCAGCTCCACACCTTCGAAATGCTTCCGCTCCCACTTCCCCGCAATCACACTCGCATGCGCCTGCGGTATGCTCCGCGCCAGACTCATCAGCAGCGTGAACGAATGCTCCGCCGTCGAAATCGTGTTCCCAGCCGGCGTGTTCATCACGATCACCCCGTGCTTGTTAGCCGCCGGCACATCAATGTTGTCCACCCCGACCCCCGCTCGCCCCACCGCCTTCAGCTTCACCGCCTTCTCAAACACCGCCGCCGTGATCTTCGTCTGCGACCGCACCACGATCCCCTCAAACTCATGCGCGCACTCCAGCAGCTCCTCCGGCTTGATGCCAATGCGCACCACCACATCCAGCTCGGGAACAGCACGCAATTCATCAATCCCCTTCTCGGAGATCGGATCAGCAACCAGCACTTTCTTCTTGTCCATGGATTTATAGGTAAAAGGGTCGGCAGAGTAGGAGTCAGCCTGGGGGTGTAAAGTGCAAATGACACCCCTTCGCTTCATTCCCCCCCGCTGCTCAACGTGGCACCGGCGGCCCGCCTGTGACCCCAATGCCTACCCTCCCCAGCAACAGCCACCGTAGCCACCCCGTCCCGGCCTTGTCACTGCCAAGCACGAACGCCGAACTCTCCTTTTCCCATCCCCTCTCCCAACACACCCTCCTTCACCATTCCGAATTCTCACTTCTCACTTCTCACTTCCCCGCATCCCCTCCCCTCTGGACACAAAAAAGCGCAGCCGGCACCAGTCCGGCTGCGCTCCTGAAATTGACTGCCGCTCAGGCTTGGCTGTGCTCCTCGACGTAGGTCACCACGTCACCCACCGTCTGCAGCTTCTCAGCTTCCTCATCAGGCACTTCGATCGAGAATTCCTCCTCGAAAGCCATCACGAGTTCAACGGTGTCGAGAGAGTCCGCACCGAGATCTTCAATGAATCGGGCTTCCTTCAAGACTTGTTCAGCATTCACGCCGAGCTGGTCGACGATGATGTCACGCACTTTTTCTTCGATGGACTTTTCTGACATGGTATGGATGGGGCCGGGTTAAATCCGGGCACTTCGTAGGCTCGCGCCCGACGAATGCAACGGAAATTCAATAAGGGGATTCTCGTCTCGAAAAACGCGTCAAACCCCCAGCTGGAGCTTCGGCTCGGCAGCAATCGCATCCGTGATCGCCTGCCACCCGCCCTGCTGCTGCAGCTGGAAAAGATTCAGATACACCGCGCATTCCTCCGCAGGAAACTTCGCCAGCAGGGCCTCCGTCCCAGCCTTCACCTTCGCCGCGTCAAACTCCGTCGGCAGATCCCCGTCCACGCCCCCGCTGCCGTCATGCTGCACCCCCAGCGCATTCAAAAATGTCGCCAGCATCTCGCTCCGACCCTTCATCAGCCAGATCTGCAGCAGATTCTCACCCACCGCCTCGTTCCCCCTCAGCTTCAGCTGGTCCACCAGCCAACCACACTGCTCCACCGCAGGCTTCCGCGTCACAAACACCGGCCGCAGCTTCTTCTGCGTCGCCAGCGATCCAATCGCCGTCTTGTAAACATTGCGCTCCGCCTCCCGCAGCCAGCCGGTAATCGCATGGCCAAGCTCAGGGGACATCCGGGAAAACATTTCGTGGGCGTGCATGGCGTTCTGAAAATTTAGGGGGTTCGTAGGGTCGCCTCTCTGACACGCCACCCGCCCCTTGTCGAGTGCTTTCAGCCCCGACTCACGTCGCCGCAAACCGACGCTGCATCCCCAGCGCCACCACACTCAGCACCCCGAAAACCCCCGCCCACCACCAGCTCCCCCCACTCGCAACCACAATCCCAAGATCCAGCACAGGCAGAAATGCCAGCATCCGGCTCACCCATTCCCCCACCCCCGGCCGCTTCCCCTCCACCCCCGCCCGCGGCCGCAGCAGCCACGCCCCCATCAACGCCGCCAGTGCCCCGCACACCCCCGGCAGCAGCCCGCCCACCCGCACCCAACCCACCGCCATCAGCACCGCCGGAACAAACCACAGCAATCTCCGCGTCGCCGGCACCTCCTCCCCTCTCGTCGCCTCCCCCCGCGCCACCAGACTCAGAATCACCACATACCCCCACACCACCGCACCCCACACCATCGCCGCCTCCGGCACCGCCGTCCCCCCCAGCGCCGCAGACCCCGCACTCACCCACAACAACCACCGGCACGACCCCATCACCACCACACTCCACGGGGTCTCCTTGTGCCTCGCATCATAAACCAGCACCGCCCCCGCCAGCGCCACCGGATACCACAACCCCGGCCACCCGCTCCCCATCGCCATCAGCACCACCCCACCCACCATCTCCACCAACCCGCTCACCCACACAAACCGCGCCGTCACCCGACCCGACGGAATCAACCGCCCCGGCCGGTGCTCCCGGTCCCATCGCTCATCAAACGCATCATTCAGCGTGCACCCGCCCGCATACACCAGACTCCCACCCACCATCACCAGCACCATCCCAGCCGTCAGCCCCGCCCCGCTCACCAGCCAAGCCGCCAGCACGTTGCTCCACACCGTCGGCAGGTTCGAAACCCGCGCCAGCTCCAGCCACGCCGCCACCCTAACGCCGCTCATCCCGCGTCGCTCCGCTCCCATGCCCGCACTCAATGAATCAGCCGCAGACAAACCGGATACCGGTACACCTTCCCCTCATTCGCCTTGATCGACGCAATGATCGTCAGAACGATCCCGCCCACAAACACCACCGGCAGCAGCAGAAACCCAATCAGCACCAGACACAAAATGGCCGACACGATCACCGCGATCGTCACCGTAATCTGGAAATTCAGCGACTCCTTCCCGTTCGCATCCACAAACGCAGACTCATCTTTCTTCACCAGCCACATCACCAGCGGCCCGATCAAATGCCCGAACGGGATCACATACCCGGAAAACGCCAGCAGGTGACACAGCATCCCCATCGTCCGCTCCTCCGCTCGCAATCCCCCAGACGACTCCTCAAAACCCATGCCCGACACCGCAGGCGGCACATACGGATCCACCGGCGGAACATACGGCATCGCTGGCGGCACTTCAGGCATCGGTGGCGGCACCGGCAATGGATTGGTCTCAGGTTCGTCTGCCATATTCCCGCCACCCTGCCCGCTCCCACGCCCCTCCACAAGTTCCGAGTGCACGGATTCTTCCTCCCGCACTCCTTGACAGCCAACACCCACCCACGCCACCTTCCCAGCCTCCAACCCCCCACTCATCCCATGAAATCCTCTATCCTCGCCTCCCTCGCAGCTCTCGCCACCCTCCTCTCATCAGCGCTCGCCTCCCCACTCTCCGACCTCGTCGAAAAACACGGTCTCTCATGGATGGTCGGCAAATGGGAAACCGCAGGCGGCGAAGCCTCCCTCGCCTACGAATGGCGCCTCGAAAAAAATGTCCTCGCCGTCGCCTTCTCCGCAGGTGAACGCGAATCCGAAGGCATGATCGCCCTCAAACCAGGCTCCACCGAAGCCAAATACATGGCCGTCGATTCCAAAGGCAGCGTCTCCCACGGCGGTTGGTCCGAACACAACGGCAACCCGCTCCTCAAAACCACCACCATGACCGCCGAAGGCGAATCCCGCACCATGGCCGTCGAACACATCAAGGTCGACGCCGACACCATGAAGGTCGTCGTCTACAAAACCGACAGCTCCGGCACCCTCGGCGACCAACTCATGGAAGCTGAATTCATCCGCAAAAAATAACCGCTCCCCATCTCTCTCCCACCTCACAAAACGGCCGGAGGCGCTCATCGCCCCCGGCCGTTCTGCTGTCCTCCTGCCCGAATCAACGCCCGCGCCGCGAACGCGACGACCCGCCACTCCGGCTCCCGCTGTGCCCGCCGTGGCTCTCGCTATAACCACCTCCATACCCGCCCCGCGAATACCCGCCGTCATCACACCGCGCCACCCCGCCGTACGACGGCCCGCGGTAATACCCGCCACCATAACTGATCGACGGACGGCACACCGGTGGCGGTGGCGGACACTCGCGCCGCACCACCACCCAGTCGTACCGCGGACACCCATCCCACCCGCGCCCCACAAACGCATACTCCCAGTACAGCACGTTGCCGCAGTAATCCCGCGTCACCCGCGTGCGGCACCCGGCCTCGGCTGTCGCAGGCCCAAGCACCGCGAACCCCAGCGCAGCCATCAGAAAAAAGCGGATCGTTTTCATGTCAGTGTATTCGTCTGAATTGTTATCTTGCTAGTTTGATTTGCGGAACCCCTCAGGTCTCCTGACCATGGATTCCGCATGCTCTGACGCACCGCCACCTCCCCCTATTCATCGCCTCATCAAAGATTTCCGCCCCCTCTCTTCCCCATCGCCTCCGCTCCTCTCCCGTGCCATCATCCCGCCCCATGCCCCGCCTCCTCCCCTCCTCCCTCGCCGCCGCCGCAGTCGCGCTCCTCACCGCACTCCCCGCCTGCCGCACCACGCCCCCACCCGCCACCACCACCGCCACCTCTCCCACTATCGACGTCCCCTTCGACCCCGTCGCCCTCACCTTCACCCACCCAGGCACCGGCGATCTCTTCCAGCTCCACCTCGGCGAATTCCTCCACCAGGACAGCCCAGGCATCACCAAGGTCCCCGCCGCCGCACCGAAAGGCACCCGCGACGCCACGTCCTCCTACTACCAACCCGTCCATCGCGTCACCTCCGCCCTCGCCGAAAGCGTCTTCACTTCCTCAGACCGCCAGACGCCTCGCCGCCGCCCCACCATCCAGTACCAACCCGACGGCCAGCACCTCCTCATCACCGAAAATGTCAGCGACGGTCTCTCCGTCCGCCGCTTCATCCTCTACACCGTCACTCCCTCCCGCCACTACTCCATCCGCTACCTCGCCCCCGACTGCCCAGTCACCCCCGGCCTCAACCGCGCCACCATCCCAGACCTCCGCCTCCTCCCCGGCAACCGCATCGACTGCTTCGGCCAACCCATCCCCATCGACAAGTTCCCCTCCAGCCCGCTCCCCTTCTCCGTCGGCCACTGACCCGCCTCCCCGCAATCCCGTGCTGGCACTCCCTCCCGTCACGACGAAACTCCCCCAAACGCCTTCCATGAAATTCCTCTCCGCTCTCCTCCCGGCTCTCCTCATCCCCGCCCTCACCAGCTGCGGCGATCCACCACCACCCGCCGCCAAAACCCCTGCCGCCACCGCCGCCAAACCCTCCGGCCCATGGATCGTCAGCGATTGGTCCGAGTGGAAAAAACAGGACACCGGCCCAGCCGCCAAAGTCGAAATCAAAAAAGATCTCCCCGAAACCAATCCTGACAAGGAAGCCCCCGCTCCCGCCCCACTCCCCGAAGCCGCCGCCAAAGCCGGTGTCCTCGTCCTCGGCGCTGGCGAACCGTTCTCCGCCGTCAAATACGACGGCCCCATCGACCGCATCCCCCTCGAAGGCTACGAAATCGCATG
>JAIXVE010000002.1 GCA_027483175.1 Verrucomicrobiaceae bacterium
CCCAGCAGCGGATTCGTCACATCACACGCCGCCGTCACCCGCGGCCATCCCGACCGGTCAGGCACCTCCATCCGCTCAATCATCCCCAGATTCGCCGGCACAGGCTCCAGCTCCACACCCGCCGCATCGAAAAACCGATACCCAAGCGCATGCGCCATCCCCGCACCCCCATCGTTCGTCGCACTCCCGCCAATCCCCACAATAATCCGCTGCGCCCCCCGCGCCATCGCCGCCTTCATCAACTCACCCGTCCCCGCAGTCGTCGCCCGCCACGGATTCCGCCGCTCCGCACTCAGCAGCTTCAACCCCGACGCCTCGCTCATCTCAATCACCGCCGTCGCATCGTCCCCCATCCACGCCCAACCAGCCGCCGTCCGGTCACCCAGCGGCCCCGCCACCTCCTCCGTCAGCCACGTGCCCCCCAGCGCATCGCAAATCACCCGCGCCGTCCCCTCCCCACCATCCGCAATCGGCCGCATCACCACCGTCGCCTCCGGAAAACAACGCTTCAATCCACTCGCCACAGCCGCACACGCCTCCGCAGCAGTCAGGGTTCCTTTGAATTTATCGCATGCAATGAGCACCACGGGAGCAGCCATGTCCATGAAATCGGGTGTCTCGCGCACCTGTCAACGGCACACCCGCCACACACCAGTACGCCCTTCACCCCAGGGCCCGCACCCTGCGATCACAATGGTTCCTCCCCAATCCCCGTCCGCTGCACGCAACTCTCAATGATCCCCGCCCCAATCGCATACCGCGTCAGACTCGCCGTATCGTGTATATCCAGCTTCACCATCAGATTCTGTCGGTGCTTCTCCACCGTCTTGATGCTGATCCGCAGAATCTCCGCCGTCTCCTTGTTCGGCCGACCCTCCGCAATCAACTGCAGCACCTCAAGCTCCCGCGCACTCAATGGACTCGCCACCGCCCCAGGCCTCAATTCCCCCCGCGCCTTCGCCGCACGCACATGACGGTCCATCCGCCGCGACACCGCCGCACTGAAATACGGCCGCCCCTCCGCAATCTCCCGAATCGCCCGCACCAGCCCGCTCCCCGCCGTCTGCTTCAGCAGATAACCCGCCGCTCCCATCGCCATCGCACGCTCCACATACCCATCATCACTGTGCGCCGACAGAATCAGCACCCGCGCCGTCCCCCGGTCCCTCACAATCTGCCGCGTCGCCTCAAACCCGTTCAGCAGCGGCATCGCAATGTCCATCAGAATCACATCCGGCACCAACCGCCGCGCCAGCACCACCGCCTCCCGCCCATCCCCAGCCTCCCCCACCACCTCTATCCCCCCAGCCATGCTCAGCACCGCCTTCAGCCCCTCCCGGACAATCGTGTGGTCCTCCGCCAGCAGCACAGTCACCACACTCATACGCCAGCTTCGTCAGGTTCACGCAACGGCACCGTCACCCTCACCACCGTCCCCTTCCCAGGCTCCGACTTCACAGAAAATTCCCCGCCCACCATCTCCACTCGCTCCTTCATCCCTAGCAATCCCAACCGGCACGCCCCGGCCGCCACCATCACCTCCAGCACCGTAAACCCGCACCCGTCATCCGTAATCGTCACCACCGTCTCCTTCGCCGTCTGCCGGATCACCAGCCGCACCCGACTCGCCTTCGCATGCCGCGTCACATTCGTCAGCGCTTCCTGAATCACCCGGAACAACGCATCCCGAATCGCCCCCGGCTGCTCCTCAACCCCCGCCGCCGCCCTGAATTCCACCACCACGCCGCTCTCCGCCTCATACCCTTTGATGAACGCCGCCAGCGCCGGAATCAACCCAAGGTCGTTCAGCGCCGATGGCCTCAGATCCCTCGCAAATCGATGCACCGTCGCCACCGACTTCTCCACCAGCGCCTGCGTCAGCGCAATCTTCCGGTGCATCTCCTCCGCATCACCCGTCGTCTGAATATCCAGCGTCGCCAGCCGCAGATTGATCGCCGTCAGCGCCTGACTCACCACATCATGCAGCTCCCGGCTGATCCGCTTCCGCTCTTCCTCCTGCACCCTCAGCAACCCGCGCGTCAGGACCCGCAGCTCATCCCGCGCCCGCCTCACCGTCTCCAGCTCCACCACCGACGCCGCTTCACTAGCCTTCAGCACCTTCTCCGCCGCCCGACTCTCCTCCAGATCCACCGCCAGCACCCGGTTCGCTTCCACAAGAATCCCCACCCGACGCGACAACGCCGCCACCTGCACCGCCAGCTTCCGGTTCTCCGCCACCACCGCCCCGCGCGCCTCCTCCACCGGTAGCAGCGAGGCCGCAAAAAACCGCTCCGCCGCCGCTTCCGCCGCACTCGGCGCAGCTCGGCCCGGCACCGAATCCCTCACCGCCGCACGGTGCAATCCCACCAGCACTCTCTCGCCAAGCCCACGCACCAGCGCTCCTCGCACCAGCTCCGCTCCCGCCTGCCCGTGCTCCGCCGTCCCATCCTTCAGATACCGCCGCAACGCGACGAGATATCGCCGCCGGAATGTCTCAAGGCCTGCTTTCATATAGTGCGCCCGCCCCACGGGCAGCCGTCTCGTGCTTTCATGACCATCATCGTCGGTGCTTCGTAATATGCCAACCTATTCGCACCTCCCCTCCCCCACCATGGGGTGAAGTCCCCATCGCCCTTCCCCGAGCCTCTCCCCCAAAATGAATAAACCGCCATGCAACCCGGAATCACCCGGCATCCTGACGGCCTATCCAACCACCACCAACCATCCCCATCCATGAACCCCCTCCGCCACCTCGCCCCTGCCCTCATCGCCACCCCCGCCTGCAGCACCCCGGAAGCCGACGGGCGTCTCTTCCTCACCTCTCTCGCCGCCACCATCGCCATCCGCCGCAGGCAGCGCTCCCGCCACGCCTCCAGACTGACCCTCTGACCCCATGCACCCTCGCCCGCTCTCCGGCCTCCTCCTCATCACCTGCGGCCTCGCCGCCCTCGCCTATCACTGCATGCGCTGGACCACCTCGGGAACCACCCTCGACCTCAACCTAGCCGTCTTCAATCATGACTGCCCTCTCCTCATCCCACTGCCCCCGATCATCGGCCTCGTCTCCTTCGCCACCGGCACCCCTCTCCTCCTCTCCGGCCGCCCCAAACCGTTCTGAACCCCACGCCCCGCCCCCATCCCTTCCGTTCCAGCTTTTTCAAACACAGCATGGTCAATGACGGCGCTCCATGAGGCGCGGCTTCCTATCACATACTCAGCAGAAACTCAGATTCCGTATCTCATGTTGAACTATTGCTTCAAGGGCTCGCTCGGCGTCGATTTCAATTCAGCAACCGCAATGCCGCTTTCACCCGCGACAGAATAGAGCAGGTAACGACGGCCGTCAGTGTCCACGAATACAGCAGGATCGCGCAGCGCGTTCTCACGGCCCTTGACCTCTCCAGCCTTGGACGCAGTCACGGGCAATCTCGCGCCTTCCCATTCGCATTCGGGCCGAACCACCTCCTCCGACGCCGTCACCTTCCACTCGCGCCAGTTCGAGGTGAAGTCCAGCCGCGCACGCCGAATGCACTCCGGCGCAGCACCAATGCTGCTGTAGTAAACCCATAGGCCATTGCCCTCCGGCAGCACGGCCACATGACGCGGGCCCGGGCCGTTCAAGTCTCCCGTGCGCGCCTCCCCGTCGGGAAACACACTGGGACCAGGTTCAAATTTCGTCAGCCCATCCACCGACCGGTAAAGCATGCCGCCCTTGGCTAGCGCATACCACGCGTCGGCTCGACGGAAGACGCGGAAGTAGAACAGGCCGAGAATCTCTTCACTGGCCTTGAACGAAAGTCCATCCGGCGACAGCGCCAAAAAGCTCTTCTGTCCCTTCTCTGCACGCGCCGGGCCATGAAAATACATCCGAATCTCCCGGCGCGTTTCATCCACAATCACATCCGGCGACGCAATGTGCCCCCGGCAGCCCGGAGCATCCGCCAGATGCAGCACGCCCGGGGCATGAATCTTCCACGGCCCCTCCAGCCGATCGGCATAGGCAAGCCGGATGTATTCACCTTTGTGATGCGCAAAATATAGGTAGTAGCGGCCCAGCGGATTCTTCACCCACGACGGCACCCGGATCAGCGACGGCCCGTTGATATTCTCGCCGTCCGGCCCCGGCAGCATCTCCGGCCGGATCATCGGATTGCCCGGCAACCGCTCCACGACATGCCCCGCAACGTCCTCACCAGTCGCACGAAAGATCAGAACGAGCAGCGCAGCGCAGATGATGATTGTTCTCATGTCTGCCTCCTTCACGTTCACAGGCCGGCCGAAGTCGAACGCAATCTCATCCTTCGCCGCAACTCTCCCATCATGCGCGCCCCATAAGGGTTTCACCCCATGGCAATCCAGCACACCCTGACTGATCTTCAGCCCTATGACTAAACTCGAAATCAAAGGCGACTGGAACATCATCAAAGGCAAACTCAAACAACAGTGGGCCGACCTCACCGACGACGACCTCCAGCACGCCGATGGCAAAATGGACGAACTCGTCGGCCGTATCCAGCGCCGCACCGGCCAGTCCCGCGAAGCCGTCGAAGACGCTATCAAAAAGTCCCAGGACGCCCTCTCGGACTGAACCAACCCTCTCTGACATGACCTTCTCATCCTCCAGAATCCTCCTGCTCATCGCCGCCGCATGGTCCCTCGCCGCCACCAGCTGCAACACCCTTCGCGGCGTCGGCCGTGACGTCGAACGCGCCGGTGACGGCATCGTGAACTCGACCCGCTGACCCATCAGCATCCCGCCGGGGCGCGGCCTCCCTCCGCCCCCGGCAACCCTCCCCCCTCC
>JAIXVE010000036.1 GCA_027483175.1 Verrucomicrobiaceae bacterium
TGGACCCCGGCGAGGTGGAGCGAGTGGCCGGCGGCGGCGAGTTCTCCGCAGAACTTGAGGAGATAGCCTTCGAGCCCGCCGCGGCGGAGGAACTGGTGGTAGAGGATGCCGAGCTTCACTGGGCTGGGTGGGTCGTCCACGAGACACTATCTGTCAGAAGGAACGAGCGCAGGCTGTGTTTGAAAAAGGTGTAGGGGAGAGGTCACAGGCAGGATGCCTGTGCCACTTTGCTTGATACGGTGGCTGCCGGCCGCCGGGTGAGCCCTTGGGCCTGTCAGGAGACGGCTAGGGAGGAGCGGCGGGCGGCAGCGCCGGAAGCGGGATGTCAGGCAGGGATTACTCGTCCCATGCGAGATCTTTGATGAGCTTTTTGAGAGGCGCGTTGAGGGGGAACGAGTCCGGGAGCATTTTGAAGCGGACGAGGTACTGGAGGGCTTTGTTGACCTGGAGGACCTCGCCTTTTTTGTCGAGGAGTTTGTCAGGGGAGAGGTCCTTGAAGGATGCCTGCCATGCGGTGGCGAGTTCGGTGACCTTGGTGATGGTGGCCGGGTCGGCGTCGTAGGTGAGGGACTCCATGAAGTGGAGGAGTTGTTCCTTGCCCTGCTGTTTGGCAGCGGCGTCGCGGATGGAGGCGGCGATCTGCTTGCGTTTGGCGGCGGTGGCTTCCGGGCTCATGGTGCTAGTGTCACCGCCTTCGGAGGCGCGTTTGGGGAGCGGGCGGTACCAGATGTTGCGGTAGCGGACCGGGTTGCCGTGGTCCTGGAGTTTGAGCGGGCCTTTTTCGGGGAACGGATGGGGTTTGGAGCGGCCCATGTGGCCGCCGCCGCCTTCGAGGGCGGTGTGGTCCTGGACGAGGACCCCATTGAGGAAGACGGTGAGGTAGCCGGTTTCGATTTCCTTGCCGTCTTTGAAGACCGGGCGGCGGAAGATGATGTCGTAGATCTGCCATTGGCCGGGTGCGACGAGCGGGTTGGCCATGGGCGGGTTGATGCCGTAGACCGAGCCGGCGAAGCCGTCGGCGTAGGTGGGGTTGTTGAAGTTGTCGAGGACCTGGACCTCGACCTGGCCCATGAGGAAGACCCCGCTGTTGCCGCGGCCCTGGCTGGAGCCTTCGGGTTTGGCAGGAGCGGACCATTCGAGGTGGAGCTGGCAGTCGCCGAATTCCTCGCGGGTTTTGGTGTAGCCTGCGCCGGGGACGCACTGGAGCGTGCCGTCCTTGACGATCCACTTGGTGGGTTCTAGCGGGTTTTTATCGGCGGCCCATTTTTCGACGGAGGCTGGGGAGCCGTCGAAGAGGATGATGGCGTCCGAGGGAGGTTTGCCGGGTTGTTCCTGAGTGCTGAAGGAGCCGGGTTCGACGCGCGCGGGCTGGGCGCGATTCATGTCGTGGATGCTCCATGGGTGGATGGCGTCGGGCGGGTCGCCGTAGAAGGCGCCGTCGGCGAAGACGGAGGGGGAGGCGGCGGCGAGCGCCGCGAGGGAGACCGGGAGGAATTTGGAACGCATCCCGCGGCTTTAGAGCGTGGGCGGGGCGGCCGCAAGGCGTTCGGTGACGGTGAAATGCGGAGATTACTGCCAGTCGGGCCAGTCGACCTCGACGGTTTGGTCGCGGCCGTAGCGGTCGCGGAAGCGGACGTAGCCGTTTCGGACGCCGAATTCGTGGACGAGCTTGGTGACCTTGACGTCGAAGCAGCAGTACTCGGCGATTTTCATGATTTTGCCTTCGCGCCACCAGCGGATGGCGTCGAGCCCGTCGGCTGTTTTGCCGGTGCCGAGGGAAGCGGTGGCGATGTCGTCGAGTTTGATGCGGTGGCCGAGTTTTTTCTCGATATCGAGGAGGAGGTCGAGACTGGTCATCTGGCTTTCGACGTCCCACATGGAGTAGCCCTGGAGGACGCGGTAGTCGAATTCGACGTGATTGAAGCCGATGACGAGGTCGGCGCGGGCCATGTCGGCGATGAGCTGGTCGACTTTGTCTTCCGGGTAGATGGTGTACGAGGAAGTGGCGGTGCTGTAGAGCACGCCGACGGACATGCCCATTTTGTCCTTGTGGTCCCAGCCGCCGACGTCGCCGGCGGAGCGTTGGGTTTCGAGGTCGAAGTAGAGGAAGTGCTTCGGCATGGTTGGGGTCACTTGGGTTCGGGTGAGGGAGACTGCAAGGGTAAGCCGCGAGGTGCGGACGGGGTTGGGAGAGGAGCAGGGTTGAGGGCGGCGGTGATGTCGCGGAGGGCGGCGGCTTTGCGGGCTGGGTTGCGGAGGAGGGCGGCGGCTGGGGATTCGGGGAAGGCGGCTGAGAGGGTAAGGTCGAGCGGGGCGAGGGACGGGCTGGAGGCGGAGGCGAATGGTGTCGGGAGTGGGGCGGCGATGGGTGACGAGCACTGGGTTTGGAGGGACCAGAGTTCGGGGCCGACGGGGAGGGAGACGATGCCGAGGGTCAGGGAGGCGGATGTGTTGAAGGTGTGGAGGTAAGCGTTGGCGTCTGGGGAAAAGGGGAGGCCGGAGGTGCGGCCGGAGACGGCACCATCGTCCGGGTGCAGAGGGATATTGCGGAAGAGACGGATGGAGGGCGAGTGGAGCTGGAGATTGAGAGATGATGGGGGGTAGGAATGGAGAACGAGGCCGGCGATGGCGTTGCGGGTGGGGCCGCGGGCGGAGACGTAGAGGAGGCCGAAGCGCGGGACGAGCCATGCGGATTCGCCGGGTTGGGTGGTGATGCTGCGAGAGGCGAGCCAGCGGCGGGCGTCGACGAGACGGGGAGCGTTGGGGGTGGCGGTGCCGGGTTCGATGAAGGCGCAACTGTCTTCGGCGGAGAGGTCAGGCGGGGCGGGGACGAGATCGGATTGGATAGTTAGGAAGCCGGGGGATGCGGTGGCGCGGGTTTCGGCGTCGATGGCGTTGGCGGTGCGGGAATCGAATGTGTCAGGAAGGAATGTGAGGGAGAGACGGCCGACGGCGGAGGATTGCGGTGAGGTGCCGTTGCCCTTCCAGATGATGGTGCCTGAGGGGTTGTTAGCTGAGACGGAAGAATTGCCGGACCATGAGGCGGAGAAGGAAGGGGTGCGGATGTGGCCGGTGGATTCGACGGAGACAATGTCAGGGAGTTCGGTCCCGGAGAAGGCGAATTCGGATTGGACGTCGAGGGTGCCTGGGCGGGATCGGGCGAAGATTGAACGACCGCCGCGTGTGCAGACGATGGAATGGTCGAGGAGAGAGCGGGGCGGGGAGGATGGGGAGGATTCGGTGAACCAGAGCCGGATGGAGGCGTAGGACGGTCCGAAGTTGTCGACGAAGCCGCCGGGGGCGATGGTGGCGACGAGGTCGGTGGTGAGTTGGTTGGCGCGGAGGAAAAGGATGGAGCGGGAGTCGGGGCGAGCGGAGGAGATGAGAGCGACTTCGTCGTCGGCGAGGGTGACGCCGGCATTGGCGAGGGCGAGACGGGCGTCGATGGGAGCGAGCGGGCCGAGGGAGGGGATGACGACGGGGAAGCGCGGGTGGTTGGTGGCTGGCGTGGTGGAGAGGCTGTCGAGCCAGTTGGGCGGGAGGGAGAAGAGAGCCGGGGCGGGGGACGCGATGGCGTTCGCGGAGGCGAGGATGAGGAGTGCGGCGGAGCGCAGCAGAGGCGACGGCATGGGAAGGGAGGGTAGCGTGTTGGGGCGGGCGAGGGCAAGGATGGAAGGTGGCGCGAACGACTTGATGCGTGGCGAGGGACGGGGTAAGGACGGGGCGATGGAACTGCCCCGCATTGGATTTCTGGCACCGGCCCCGCTGACGAATGGCTACACGGCGGCGCGGCGGTTTGCGGCGCATTTTACTGGGAGAGTGGACGGGCTGGCGGGGTTTCGGGAAGTGCCGTTGAAGACGCATGCGGCGATTGTGCAGGCGGCGGCGGCGGGGGAGATCGAGTACGGGGTGATTGCGGTGGAGAACACGCTGGACGGGATCATTGTGGAATCGATCCGGGAGCTGGAGCGATTATTTGAGACGGAGACGGTGAAGCGGCCTTACATCTGCTGGGAGGAGTTGCTGCCGATCCGGCATTTACTGATCAGCCGGACGGGGAAGTTCGGAGATGTGAGGAGGATTGCGAGTCATGCGAGTGCGCTGCGGCAGTGTTCGCGGTTTCTGGGGGCGGTGCAGCAGGCGCGGCCGGAGATTGAATTCACGCAGGCGCTGAGTACGGGGGACGGGGTGGAGCAGGCGTTAGGGGATGAAGGAGTGGCAGCGATGGCGTCGCCGGAGGCGCTGGAACGGCATGAACCGGAGCTGAGGGAGGTGGCGTTAGGCGAGGCAATGGCGAGCGGGGAATTGAAATGGGATGACGGGGCGTGGCTGACGGATGTGAGGGGCGGGCTGACGAGGTTCTGGATTCTGGGGCCGCAGCCGATGCCGCCGATGCGGGGGGCGAGGGTGCGGGTGACGCAGCGGGATCAACTGGCGCAGATCACGGGGACGGAGGATCACGATCTGCAGAAGACGTGTTATCTGTTGAATCTGGCGGACAAGCCAGGGTCGGTGCACCGGGCATTGGGGGCGTTTGCGAGCCGACAGATCAATGTGGCGTGTGTGTATCCGTATCCGAGGCTGGGGCGGCAGTTCGAGTATCTGTATTTTGTGGAGATCGAGGGTCACGCGGCGGATCCGCTGGTGGCGGAGGCCGAGGATGAGATCAACGGAGGGGCCTCGGGGCGTCCGGAGCGGGAGCGGAACTGCATTCTGCTGGGTTCCTATCCAAACACGGCGCTGCTGCAGCGGCACGCGGTGCACCGGGATGAGTTCCGGCGCGGGCATTATCCGGAGGGGATGGGGTGGAGAGAGTGAGGGGGGAGGGTGAGTGGTGAGAGGTAGGGCGGATTCCAGATGGATCGTCAGGTCTCGGGGATGGTTGCCGGAACGGAGATGGGGAGCGTGGCGCGGGGCCGTGGCTTGCCGAACACGCGGGCGAACCCGGCTTTCTGCATTGGCTCGAGGCTGTGACCTGCGGCGAATGCCACGTTTCAGCCCCGGAGATTCAAGTGCGCATTATCGATGGGGACGATTTCGCGTGTTGTCGGCGGTGCGCAGGCGGCATGTTTGGTTTGACGGCAATTCTTCATCGTGATAGTGTCCGGAGAAATCGCTGTATTCAACGGTCAGAAATGATGTCAGTCGGAAACTGCGGTTAAAATCACACTGTTTTCCCGAGAAGTTATGTTCACGCTCTTTGATCTCATTCAGCTAATGAGTCCTCTCGTTGGCGCGATCATTGGTGGCGCTGTTGGCGGTGAGCGCGGTATTGCGTATGGGGTTCTCGGCGCCTTACTGGGCGGCTTCATTGGCCTAAAGATAGGATCGCTACCAACCAGGTTGATGATTCGATCAGCGCGCAACGATTTTGCACCGCTCTCCATTCCGGAACTTGAAGATAAATTGGTTGATACATGCTGGACACCGAATCTAATACTGATGGAATTGAAGGCCCGCGGTCAGGATGTCGACAAACACTTGCCTTTCGTTCTCTCGCTGCTCAAACACAGTCATACACACTGTCGCACCAAAGGATATGCAGCACTTCTTTCGGCGTTTCCTGACATTGCGAAAAGTCTTAAGGGTTACAATCCAACCGATTCCGAAGAGACTTGTCGGCGGTTGGTTGATCAAGCAACTCAAGAGGATGAACAAGTCCGTGGTGGAAGCGGCGAAAAACGTGGCTAGTTCGATTTGCTCTGGACGCCCGATCCCCGTCGTGCAACACGTTCAAACGTTCGCCTAAAGATTAAAATATGAAGCTGATCTGCTGTTTGATTGCTGTTGCCATTTGTTCGTGTAGCGCTCCGTCGACCGGTCGGCTCTCTGGAGATTTCAGTCCGGATAATGGATCTGGTGACAGCCCGTCTTCGTTCGATTTCAATATCAAGAATGGGAATGGAGATGCACTGATTTTGCGATACTTTTTCGGGAAGTTATTCGTCATGGAGAAGTTTCAATCCGTGACTAAGGCCTTCGATTTGCAGCCAACTGCGGAGGAATGGACTGCATTCCGCCGATCGGTGGAGTCGATTGGAATCTGGGAGTGGAGTAATGGCGTGGATCCTGGGCAGCCCGATTTCTGGCATCTTCGCATTTGCCTTGATGGTCATGATCTTGATATCGGTGGGACGTATTTTGACAGGAAAGGCTGGAACACCTTCGCCTCGAGCATCGAAACGCTGATCAGACGCAAATCGCCGATCTTGGAAGCCTCAAAAAGGGCTGGCGAAGGAGCCGGTGGCGGGAACGGCGGGTAAGGTCCATGGGGCGCTGAGGGGAGAATTGGAAATAGTGCATAGTAAATAGTAAAAGGGGGCGTGAACGGTGCCGGGCCAGCGGGCTGGCTCGGGGAAAGCGGCAGCAGGCTACCACAGTCCAAGGCCTTCGGCGGGCTGGTTGGAGGGTGGCGGTGGGCGTGTGGGGAGAGGGCCGGGCGGGAGCTCAGGGGGGCGTGTTCGCAGGGTGCGGGGATTGCGGGAATTCGGCGGAATCAGCGACCGAAGCTGCTGGAGTGGGAGTTGAAGGTATGGTGGCACGCAATCGGCGAAGGGAGGAATGAGAGTTGAACATCGAGCCGGAACCTGCTAAGTCCGAGGCGATCAAGGCCACCGAAAATGCTCGCGTAGCTAACCGCATACTGTGAAGCCACGAACAGACATCCTCAGCGAAGGTGCCGAGATCCTCGCGCCCGTTCTCAGTCCGCACGGCTTCGCGTTCCGACTGTCCGATTCCGGGCAGGGTAGCGGCGGTGATTTCGCGTGTGGCGATTACGTTCATGGTGTTTGGCGTCTCGAACTCCATTTTCGTTGGTCGCTTGGTGTGGTGCGCTATCACCACGGCAACCTTTCGGTTGATCATGAGCACTATTTGTGGGCGGTTACTGGTCGCCGCAACACGGGTCGGTATCCGGGCGTCTCCGATGAGCCACTTGACGGCTTCCACGCCCTTGCAAAAGACCTTGGGGCTCACTTTGAGGCATTTCTCCGTGGAGATGCCGCACAGTTTGAGCAGATTTGCCGAGACGCCACACGCCACGCAGAGGAGTGGTCTCGAATGTCTCCACTTCAGCGCCTCAACGCATGACTGAAAAGACTAACAATCCATTGGTGGGACCAGCGGACATCGCTGATAGTCCGCTTCGCTCTGGACTCCCAATCCGCGCCGTGCCACACTTCAAACGTTCGGCACAATTCAAATCCAAATGAAGAGAAAACTGACGCTCATCATGACCATTCTGGCGGCCGCGTTGATGGCTTCCTCGTGTTCCCAGCCGGTGCCAACCGGGGGCGATTACGGGCCGGTCCCCGCGAGCCGATTCCGAGGCAAGCATTTGGTCTTCGCGACTGGGACTTCCGGTGACAAGTTCATCTGGGAGTTCAGCGGAGACCGATTTAAGATTTCGGGCGACGACGGTCCGATCCCCGGGGACGCTGTCTTCACGATCCTCGGGAAGGGGCAGGTGGCCAAGGCGATCGATGGCCGGTGGACGGTGGACGAACAGGGGTTGACGCTCACTGGCATTACGGCGGACGGGAAGGACGGCTACAAGGATGTCACCCTCCGCCCGTTTCAGACGCCGGTCGTCCGGGTTGATTTGGACGGGACGCAGTATGTCTTCCGCCAGCTCCCGTAGCCGCCAAGCCTATGATTCAAGGGTGCATGGCTGCGAGGAACGAGCCAGCCAATGCCCCTGTTATCGAAAAGGCCTGGCACTAGCTGCGGGGCGACCGGACCAGCGGGCTGGTTCGGCGAGAGGGGCTGGGTGGGCAGGGTGTGGGGCGTGCGGAGTTTACAAGTGGGTGCGGCTGATATCTGGTTTCTGCCGGGCCTTCGGTTCTGGGGTCAGGAAGGGGCGCAGTCGTTGATGGCGTCGATGAGGCGGCGGAGGCGGCCGTAGTTGCGGCGGTGTGGGGTGAAGATGAGGCGAGGGAGGTGGGTGAGGGATTCTTCGTCGGCTTCCTGGGGGAGAGCGGTGCCCTGGGTGATGGTGCCGGATTTGACGAGATCGGAGAAGTCGGCGTTGAGGCGTTCGATGTGGGCGTCGCTGAGACGGCGCTGGAGGCGGATGACGAGTTTGTCTCTGACGAAGCGATAGGAATGGAAGACGCGGTAGAAGTGTTTGAATTCGTGGACGGCTTCTTCGATGTCGTCGGTGATGCGGAAGAGGGCGAAGTCGTCTTCGGAGATGAGGCGTCGGGAGAGGAGTTCGTTGCGGAGGAAGGCGTCGAAGGTTTTCCAGTAGGAAGCGCCAGGGGCGTCGACCATGACGAGAGGGAGGATGGCGGTTTTGCCGGTCTGGATGAGAGTGAGGACCTCGAAGCCCTCGTCCATGGTGCCGAAGCCGCCGGCGAAGAGGGCGAAGCCTTCGGATTCCTTGACGAAGGTTAGTTTACGGGTGAAGAAGTAGTTGAAGGGGACGAGTTTGGGGTCGCCTTCGATGGTGTCGTTGGCATCCTGTTCGAAGGGGAGACGGATATTGAGGCCGAAGCTGTTGTCTGCGCCGGCGCCTTTCTGGGCGGCGCCCATGATGCCTCCTCCTGCGCCGGTGATGATCATGAAGCCTTCTTCGACCATGCGCCTTGAGAAACGTTCGGCGGCTTTGGCTTCGGGCTCGTCAGGGTGGGTGCGAGCAGAGCCGTAAACGGCGACCTTGCGTCGGTTGGTGAACGGGCGGAAGACGCGCCATGCGTTGCGGAGTTCCTTGACCGAGCGGTTGAGGAGTTTGAGTTCGGCGACGCTGACGTCGTGGCGTGCGAGGCGGAGGGCGGAGATGATGAGTTCTTCGATGAGATCGGGGTTGGCGATGCCGGCCCAGTCTTTGACGAGTTGGTCGACGCGGGCGTCGAAGGCGGGGTCGCCGGTGGTGGTGCGTTTGCCGCTGAGGGCGAGGATGCCGCCGCCGGTGAAGTCTTTACCGGTTTTTTCGTGAGGAGATTCCGTTTTCATGATACAGATTAGATGATGCCCGGACCGTCCGGGCTTAAGAAAGAACGAGTGAGGGGTGGTGAGGGTCGAGGGAAAGTTTCAGGGTTTGGGGGGATTGGCGGCGAACTGGCGGGTGATCCATGCGTCGATGGCGTCGCGGTCGGCGCGGAGTGCGAGGATTTTGTGGAGACGGGAGGAGAAGGCGGCGCGGTCGAAGTTATCGGGGAGAGGGAAGGGCCAGAGGGCGAGTGTGGAATCGAGGCGTGGGGCGGAGGAAAGGGGCGTGCCGGGGTCGTCGGGGTTGAGGGCGCGCATGAGGGCGATGGCTTCGGGCGGGGTGTTGCTGAGGGTGGACCAGTGGGTGAGGATGGCGGCGCGGCGGTCTGCGGGGAGGTTAGGAAAGTGGAAGAGGACAGAGGCGAGGAAGCGGCGGGGGGCACGCTGGTCATCGAGGGAGTCGATGCGGTCGAGGGTGTCTTTGGGGAGGTCGATGAGGGAGAGGTTGCCGCGGGCGATGCGGACGGAGAGTTCGAGGAGTTGGGCGGCGAGTTTGGCGTCGTTGGACTGATCTGGGAAGTTTCCCGGGGTGGGAGTGGAGGACGGGGAGGAGTCGACGAGAGATTTGGGGAGAGCGGCGTCGGGGAGGATGGCTAGGGCGGGAGGCCATGTGGCGAGGATGGCGAGGGCGTGGCGGCGGTCGGAGGGGGCGGTGAGGGCGGCTTCTGGCCAGCGGGAGGCGAGATCAGAAAGGAGCGCGGTGGCGGCTGGGTTGGAGGCGGCGGTGGTGGCGGCCCAATGGGCGGAGAGGTGCCAGCGGCGGGCGGGATCGGGGATGGCGGAGGCGAGCCATGCGAGGGTATCGGGCTCGAGGGTGGAGGGGGGAGTGGGGAGCGATGCGAGAGAGCTGGAGAAGGACCATTCGGAGAGGGCTGCTTTGAGGAGCGGTGCGTTGCGAGCGGCGGCGGCGAAGGCGGCGCAGGAGGCAGCGCCTTCGTCGCTGACGTGGCGGAGGATGGCGGAGGCGCGGCCAAGCTCGTTGCACTGGAGAGCGATCTGGAAGAGGGACGAGAGATTGGCGTCCTCGCCGTTACCGGAGTCGAGCAGGGCTGGCGTGATGTGGCGGAGGAGACGGCGGGCGAGGTCTTGAGGGAGCGGGTTGAGGGCGGCGGAGCGGGCGATGCCGGAGGCGAGGGTGGGGTCTTCCCGGAAATCGGAGGGAAAATCGAGGGCGAGCTGAGCGGTGAGCGTGCGGATGGCTGGTGAGGCGAAGGGGGATGCGGTTAGGGAAAGTGCGGCGTGGAGACGGCAACGGAGGGCGATGGAGCGGTCGGAGAGGACGGATTCCCATGGATCGGAGCCTGTGAACCACGATTGGAAGCGGGGACGGTCCTCGGGGTTGATGATGAGCTGGAGAGCGCCGGGGAGGAGCGCGAGACGGTCGCCGCGACTGGTTAGGGATTCGGCTCCGGGGAACGAGCCATTCCAGAGCCATGGGGAGACTGGATTGGAGCTGGTGGTGGTGAGGAAGGCGGCGACGGCGTCCGGGTCTGGGCGGTGTGGGAAGCGGAGATTGGGAGTGGAGGCGGCGCGGGTGACGCAGCCGAGCATGAGGGTGCGCTGGGCGGGGTCGCGCGGGGTGGTGAGGGCTTCGTCGAGGGCGTTGTCGAGGATTGGGGCGTCGAAGAGCGTGGCGGCGCGGAGGCAGACGGGGAGGATCTCGTCGACCTTGGATTGGCCGGCGAGGACAGCGGAGGAGAGGGCGTCGTGGATGAAGGAGGAGGCCTGGGGAGCGGCGAATTCGCCCTGAGTTTTGAGACTGCGGAGCCTTGTGAGGGCGGTGGTGGCGGCGGCGTTGAGGTCGGCGGTGTCGATTTCGCTAGCGGAGGCGATGAAGGCTTTGGCTTCTGGAGAGAGGGCGGCGGCGTCCGGGGCGAGGGACCATCTGGTGAAGAGACGGGCCCATGCGGCGGCGAAGTCTGGCTGGGCGGCGGCGACGGCGGCGAGCGTGTTGGTGGTTGCGGAGTCGTTGCGGGAGAGGACAGCGATGAGGAGACGGTGGGCGAGTGAGTCCGGGTCGCGGGAGATTTCGGCTAGAGTTGCGGTGGAGAGTTCGGAGGGTTGGCCGATCAGGAGGGCGCGGAGGGAGTCGATGGGGTGGCCTGAGCGGGAGAAGGCGGCGAGGGAGACGTCGGAGAGGAGGCCGGCGCGGCGGATGATGCTGGCGATCCTGGCGGGGTCTCCGGTGGTGACGGCGTCGGTGATGACGTCGAAGCTGGTCGACCAGTTCTGGCGCGACTGGGCGAGGATATCTTCGGGGACGAGCGGGACGACGTGATTGTGGAGAGCGGTGAGGGCTGGGGTGATGGCGGCGGCGGAGTTTTCGGTGCAGTGGATGAGGATAGCGACGAAGAGGAGAGGTGCGGCTTCGGCGGGGCGTGGGTCGGGATAGTCCATGGTGGCGCGCTCCCAGCGGACGGAGGCGAGGCGGGAGGCGCGGGATTCGGGCGGGCCGAGGAAGCGGGTGGCGAGGGAATCGAGGAAGGCGGTGGCGGCCTCAGGGCCTTTGGTGGCGGCGGTGATGGAGGCGAGGGCGGCGGCGGCGGTGATGCGGAGTTGATAGGATGGTTTGTCGATGGGAGGGGCGAGGATGGTATCGAGCCTTGAGGAGAGGTCCGGGAAGATCTGGCGGTCGGAGGCGGCGACGGAGACGATGGACCATGAGGCGGGATGGGGTGCGGCGGCGAGGAAGTCGCGGCAGGCGGCGGAGAAGTTGTCAGGGTTGGAGGTGTAGAGGGCGATGAGACGGCGTGCGGCGGCGGCGCGGCCGGAGGAAGCGATTCTGGCGGCGAGGGAGGACTCGAGCGAGGCGGCCTGGTTGGCGCGCCATGATTCGCGGATGGCGGTGGCGGCGATGGCTGGCCATTGATAGGAACTGCTGGGGTAGCAGTCGCTGGCGAGGTCGAGGGGCCAGAGAGGCCAGTAGGGATCGCCTTGTCTGGCGGGTGGAGCGGGGAGCGGGGCGGTGGCGATGGTGGCGGCGACGGCGGCATCGGCGAGGATGGCGGCTGGGGTGTCCTGGTGGCGTGAGAGGAGGTAGGTGATGGCGCGCGGGGCGGCTTTGGGGAAGCGGCAGATGAGCGGGTAGAGTTCGCGGGCGACGGAGCTGCGGGAATCCGGGTCCATGTCGACGGCGACGAAGGCGGCAGCGGCGATCCATTCCGAGGAATCGGGAGGGAGCGAAGGGATGATGCGGCGGAGGGTATCGTGGCAGACGGCGGCGTAGCGTTTCCGGTCGAATCCTTTCCAGTTAGAGAAGGAGAAGGCCTGGGCCCATGCGTTGAGGCGGTGGGGGTCGGTGATGGCGAGGAGGTGGGTGGTGGCGGTGGGGGCGTCGAGCTGGCGGATGGCTGTGAGGAAGCGTTTGGCGTGGGCGGATTCGACGGTGGAGGGCGGGCTGGAGGAGAGGGCTTCTTCGAGGAGTGGAATGGCGAGGGCGTCCTGCTGGAGCCATGTGAGGATGGTGCCGCGGGCGAGCGGGTTGGAATCGGAGGCGGCGATTGCCGCGGAGACTTCGGAAGTTAGGGAGTGATCGGTGACCGATTGGAGCCATGCGAGGACGGGGTCGGGGAGCCCGTTCCAGAATTTTGGAGCGGTGGCGGGATCGGCGGAGAGGCTGGTGGCGTCGGCGAGGGCTGAGGAGACGAGGAGATTGACGGCGTCGGGAGTCTGGCCGGCGGCGATGAGTTCGCTGATGCGGGATGGGGAGAAGGCGGGAGGTTGTGAGGGATCTGATGGGTTGACCGGTCCGCGGGTGGCCAGCTTCATATTGTTGCTGTTGCCGGGGAAGGGAGGGGGGGGGCGAGTGCGTCTGGAGGAGATTGCTGAGGACGGCGGGCGGAGATTCGGGTCGAGGGCGCGGGCTTCTTTTTCGAGTCCGAGGCCGTGGAGGATTCCGGCGAGGCATTCGCGCTGGAGAGGGGAGCGGGCGTCGCGGCGGAGGCGGAGGGCGGCGTCTTGGGCGGCGGTGAGGATAGGAGCGGGGAAGTCGGGGTCGGCTCCGAGTTGAGCGAGGGAGGAATCGACGAGGGCGCGGAATTCGCGTGGGAGGTTGGAGGCGGAGGCGCGGATGAGGAAATCGGCGGCGCGCGGGATGTCATTGGTTTCGAGGAACCATGAGGCGAGGAGGACGAGGGAGGCGGGGTCGGTGCCAGCGGAGGCGGCGAGTGCGTCCATGGCGGTGCCGCGCTCGAGGTCGTCCTCGAGGGACATGGTCATGAGGGCGCGGAGGAGCGGGCTTTTTGTCAGGGATCCGGCTTCGGCGAGGAGGTCTGTGTCGAGTAAGAAGTCGTCGTTGGAGAAGGGGTCGGAGAGCCCGTCGATGAGGAGTTCGAGGATGATGGAGGAGACGCCGGGGAGTTCGGATGGGGGGAACTCGAGGGTATCGGCGGCGGAGCCTGGGGTGGAGTAGGTGAGGGGGAGCGGGTGGTTGAATTCGTGGGTGATGACGGCGGCGAGACGAGCGGCGTCCTTGCGGCGGACGGCGGAGGCGGCGAGGGCGCTAGCGACCATGGGTTTGAGGTCGCGGAGGAGGCCTGAGTCTGGCTTGATGCGGGGGAGCCATGCGAGGAGAACGTCTTCGAGGGCGTCGCGAGCGGGGCGGCGTGAATCGGGGAGCGAGGCGGGGTCGAGCTGGAGACTATTGAGGAGAGTGTAGACGAGGAGGCCCTGAGGGTTCTGAAGGGCGGCGAGTTCAGTTAGGGCGACGGATTCCCATGGTGGGGGTTCTGGGGCGCGGGCGATGGAGGGGAGGGCGATGGTGAGGGCGAAGAGCGGGTGGGATTTGTGGAAGGCGTCCCATGCGAGGGTGGCGAGTTCGGGGTCGGCGGAATTGTCCCATGAGATGGCGTCGGCGGCGGCGACGACGGCGAGGAGGTCGAGGGAATCCGGGTGTTTCGCGATGATTGATTTCCATGGGGTGGCGGAGTCGTTCTGGGAGAACGGGTCGGCGTCGGGGAGAGCGGGGATGAGGGACATCCATGGGAAGCCGGCGGCGGTGGTGCGGCGGAGCCATGAGTCGAGGTGTGAGGAGTCGGGGGCGGCGGCGAGGGCGGCGGCGAGACCGCCGAGGGCGGCGTCGTGGAGGTCGTCGAGGGAGATGGGGAGCGGATAGGTCGGGTTGACGGTGTTAGAGTCGCCGGAATCGATCGCGGAGCGGGTGCTGATGGTTTTGAAAATGGCGGCGCTGTGGCCAGGGAAGAGAGCGCAGAGCTGGGCATTGGCCTCGTCTTCGGAGGAAGGGGCGACGGCTGAGAGGGAAGTGAGTTTTCGGGTGCGGGCGTCGGGGAGATCGTCCGAGCATTGGAGGAGATCGAGGAAGAGATCGCCGGCGGCGTCGGGTTGCTGGGAGGCGAGGAGGAGGAGGGCGGAGAGGAAGCGGAGCCGGTAGTCGGAGTTGGTTAGGTCCGGGCGGGAGTTGAGGAGTTTGAGGGCGTCGGCGGGGCGTTCGACGCGGAAGAGACCGAGGGCGAGGTTCTCGAGGCCGTCCGGGGTGGCGGCGGCGGCGGAGTCGGCGATGAGGCGGAGGCCTTCGTCGGGTTCTGAGCTGTTGAGGAGGAGGCGTGCGAGCCGTTCGCGGACGCGGCCTGAGGGGTCCTTGTCGAGGGCTGGGCGGAGGGCGGCGATGGCGGCGGGGCGGTTGTCTTCGCGTTCGTGGAGGGCGGCGATGGCGAGGGCGGTGTCGGGGTGGTCCTGAGCGGCGCGGGCGGCGTCGGCGAGGGCGGCGCGGCGGCGTTCGTAGTCGCCGTTGCGGCGGTGGAGTTCGGCTAGGGCGAGGAGGGAATCGACGGGATTGGGGGCGGCGCGGCGGCGTTCGGAGAATTCCTCGATGAGGTCTGGGAGGCGGTTCGCGGATTCGGCGGCATCGATCCAGAGCTGGAGCCAGCGCGAGCGGGCATCGGAGTCGCGGGCGGAGTTGTAGAGCGAGCGGAGACTGGCGATGGCTTCGAGGTGACGGCCGCTGGAGGAGGCGGAGGCGGCGAGGCGTGCGCGGATGTCTTCGTTGTCGGGGAAGCGAGCGGAGGCGTGGCGGAGGAGGTCGAGGGCGGCGGATTCCTGCTGGGAGGAAGTTAGGATGTTTGCGAGGGCAAGGATGGGGCGAGGGGAATCGGGGGCGAGCTGCTGCCAGAGACGGGCGGCGGTGGTGGCGTTTTCCGGATTCCCGGCGCGATTCCAGAGATCGGTAAGGAGCCTAGCGTTTTCGGCGTGGCGGAGGGAGGGAATGGCGATGAGTTCCTGCTGGAGGGCGGCGGCGGCGGGCCAGTCGCTGCGGAGGACGAGGAGTTGGACGCGTTGCGGGCCGCCGGTTTCGGGAGGGAGGGAAGTTAGCTGGCGAGCGGCGGCGTCGGGTTCGCCGGCGGCTTCGAGGAGACGGGCGAAGAGACAGGACTGGGCTGGGGAGAGCGGGGTGGGGGAGGAGGCGAAGCGGTTGAGGAGGTCGGTGTCGGCATTGGCGAGACGGGCGATGCGGAGGGAGGTTTCGACGGCGAGGGCGACGTCGGCGGGGCGGGTGGCTTTGGCGAGGAGACGCTCGGCGAAGGGGAGGGCGACGGCGGGTTTGGAGGCGGAGGCGGCGAGGTCGCAGATTCTGGATAGGACGAGCGGGTCGTCGCCGGTGCGGGACGTGTTTGCGATGAGGAGGTCGAGGGCGGCGGCGTCGCTGATGGCGGAGGCGGTGGAGCGGGCGGCCTGGAGGAGAGCGGAGGCATTGCCGGAGGCGGCGATGTTGCGCCAGATGGCGAGGGCGTCGTCGGGTTTGCCGGATCTGGCGAGGAGCGAGGCGCGGGTGGAGTTGAGCGGGGAGTCTGGAGGGAGGGATGCGGCGGCGGCGGTCAGGGAAGAGGCGGCTTCGGCGAGGAGGCCGAATTGTTCGAGGACGGCGGCGCGGCGGAGGGCGGCGGATTCGGTTTTGCCGCTGCGGGAGAAGAAGTCGTCGAGGAGCTGGAGGGCGGCGGGGCGGTTGCCGGCTTTGTCGCGGAGGGAAACGAGGCGGAGACGGAGTTCCTGGTCGTCGGGGTACTGTGTTAGAAGGGCCTCCATGATGGCGAGGGCCTCGGCGGGTTGGTCGGAGGCGCGGAGGAGTTCGGCGGTTTCTTCGCGGACGGCGCGGTCGCCGGGGGTGAGGTCGATGAGACGGCGGAGTGTGGCGATGGCGGCGGGGCGGTCGCCGGTTTCTGCCATGATGGCGGCGGCGGTGCGGTGGACGGCTGGGCGGAGCGGGGTGGCGGAGAGTTCGCGTTCGAGGACCTTGCGGAGGCCGGCGAGGTCGGAGGAGAGACGGAAGAGACGGTCGATTTGTGAGAGGACCTCTTTTTCGAGCCATGAGGAGATGCCTGTGTCGTGGAGACAGGCGAGCCATGTTTCGAGGGCTTTGTCGCGCTGATTGCTGCGGGCGAGGATGTCGCCGAGGCGGAGGCGGACGAGGAGTTTCTGATAGGGGTCGTTGCGGAGGGCGAGGAGACGGTTGGCGGAGGCGATGGCGGCGTCGAAGAGGCCTTCATCGATCTGGAGTTCCATGATGTCCTCGATGAGCCCGTCGTCGTCCGGGTTGGCGGCGGCGAGGTCGTTCCATGTGGCTAGGGCGTCGTCGGTGCGGCCGGAGCGGGCGAGGAGACGGCCGAGGGATTGGCCGGAGCGGAGGGCGTCGGTTTTGGAGGCGGGGAGCTGACGGGCTTTGGTGAGACTGGCGATGGCGGCGTCGTAGTCGCGCAGACGGGTTTCGGCGGTGGCGCGGGCGGACCATGCGGCGGAGCTGGCGGCGTCTTTTTCGGTGGCGCGGCGGAAGGCGGCGAGGGCGGCATCGTCGTCGCCTTTGCGGGCGAGGTAGAGGCCTAGCAGGATGGAGGGAGGGGCGGCGGGTGAGGAATCGGCGCGGGCGGTGAGGAAGGCTTCGAGGGCGGGGAGGTCCGAGGATTCGAGCCAGCCCTCGATGAAGCGGTCGAAGAGCGCGCCGGGAGCGGGGCGTTTTTCGAGGGCGGCGAGGGAACGGGCGGCTTTATCGGAGAGGGACGGAGGGTCGGCGGGGAGGGGTGAGGTTAAGGCGAGCCAGAGGGAGGCCGGGAGGGCGAAGAGGAGGGCGGGGCGGCGGGGAGGCATGGCGGGGGAAATAGTAAATGGAAAATAGTAAATAGTAAAGGGGGGCTTGTTGGGAGGGGGATTTGGGAAGTGAGAAGTGAGAAGTGGGAAGTGAGAAAGAGGGCTTGTTGGGAGAGGTTGGGAGAGGGGGCGTGTAGGGAGAGGGCTTGTTGGGAGGGCTGGCAGGCGTGCTCCGCAACGCAGAGAGAGCTGTGATTCTCCCAGCAGTCCAGAGCCTGCGGCGCGCTGAGGGGATTTGAGATTTGAAATTTGAGATTTGAGATGGGCGGCTTGTTGGGAGGGGGCGTGTTGGGAGGAGCGAGTGCGGAGCCTCGCGTGGGGCGGGGCGAGTGCGGAGGAGTCTCAGGCTGGAAGCCCGAGCCACTCTGGCGGGAACGGAGGATTCGGAAGGGGCTGATGGAATCGGTTCAGGATGGCCGTTGAGATCCGGGCGGTGGGAAGGTTTCGTGACTTGTTGGAACACCCCGGTTGCAAATGCATCTTGCACGAGGTATTGTGAGGAAATTACTTGTTCGGCTCACAGTTTGCGCCACATCCCCGAGAATATGAGCTCCATCCTACCTGAAGAATTCACACGTACTCATGACCTGTCTGATAGCGACTATCTGGTTGTCTGGGCATCGCAGGATTTGAATATGAGAAGAGAGGTTTGTATCTGTGGCAACCCCTCTGGACTGCGTCGCCTTGCCCATATGCTGCTTGGGCTAGCCGATTTGGATCAGACCACAGTCAAAATGCGTGACAACGAGACCGTTCATCATCACCTCCGAACTGGACTGAACACTGAGGCTTGCGATTCGCTGCCCGAACTGAGGATTGGCCGTGTGGATGGTAAGCTCGACGGGTCGCGTCTCAATAGTGGCTGGCCCATGAGAGTGGTTGAGATGGGAAGCAAAGGAATGAGTGACGCGGATGGCTCTGCTTGCCATGCCATTTGGCCGGACTGGAACTGTGACTTGAACTGTGAGGAATGAAGACGGCCGCCAGGCACCCGGGACCAATCAAGGTGAAACGGATGCAGGCGACGGATCGAAGGCTATCTGTGGTGTCGGTAACGGTTGCCAGCGCCCGCCGGTGCTGATCTTCGGCTTGCCTTTGGTAAGCTTGGCGCTCCAGTCCATCGTGCTCGCCGTCGCCTGATCCGAAACATTATCCCAACTCAATGTGTCTCTCGCCATGTCTGTGGATGCCTACATGATCCGATATCCTGACGCGACTCAATGGATCGTCAGGAGACATTACCACGACTGCCGGAGGTTTTTGGTCCGGCCCGATGGCACCACCAGTTTGACCCGCTGGATTGCCGACATGAGGCATTTACTGCCCTCGCTCGGTAGTCGATCACCTGCTGCGCTTCTTGAGTCAGTTCGTCAGACCGGATTTGTTGACCTTGGTGTTGTCAGCGGGCGTGATGCTCGCAGGATCACCAACATTCTGAGTCAGTCGGCGTCGGTCCTTGATGTCACGGATGCATCGTTCGTCACTCACTTTCCCAGAGTCGACGGCTGCGGCCTCATCATTGAGGATGATGCAGAGGCAGAGGCCTTTTGCCTGCGGCTCATCGAGTTGGGAGCCACAGTTCAAGATGTTGAGGCATGACTACATCCACCGAACCGCCAACGGCGAACAATGCGCGTCTGGGCGACCGATGGGGCTGCTCTGTTGATCGTGCTTTCCGTAACTTTTACCCGCAATGCCGTCTCGACGCGCCCCCCGTCCCAGCGGTGCCAGCGCCTAGTTGTCCGGCGAAGAAATGAACCCTGCACGACCATCGGACGAAGAATTGGTTGGGATGACCCTCAATGAGCGATTGGTCGCTTGCGGGTTTTTGGACGGCTGGGACGATGCTGCGCGTGATCGTAACCGGGAGCAGATGATCGCGCTCCTGATTGAGGCCGCCATTCCGCGCGAACAGGCCGAACGAACGACTGACGCCGTGCTGAAGAACCCCGGAATGTATGGCATCTGACGCGATATCTTACGACTGCTTTGAGGAGCTGATCGCTCGGTTGCGATGTGACGGACTCTCTACCGAAGCCGAGAGACTCCACGTCCTTTTGCATGAAGTGGCGTGGACGACCGGCTCTGAGCTCCTCGGCGAACTCGGACAGCAACTGAAGGAGATTGAACAGGTTGGGTCTCCGAAGCTCTCAGGCGACACCGGAGAGAAGATCGCAGAGTGTTTCCGGATGGTATTCCGGGTTTGGCCTGACTTTCCCCGATGAAAACAAAATGCAGAACATTAAAGGGTGCATGGCGGGGGGCGAGGCGGTCGATGCTCCTGTTGTTGAACAGGCCCCGGGGATTGCATCGGGGTGGCCTGTGCGCTTTGTGATTGGGGCGGGTGGCTATTGGCTTGGGGACGGGGCTCGTTCGGACAGGGCTTGAACTCACGCGAAGGCGCGAAGGGCATATTGGGGAGATGGGCGTGGTCGGAGGGGGCCTGTTGGGAGGCGGAGAGGCTGATGGGGGGGGGGCGAGTACGGAGCCTCGCGTGGGGCGGGGTGTATGCGGATGAGTCTCAGGCTGGAAGCCCGAGCCACTCTGACGGGAACGGAGGGTTCGGAGGGGGGGGGGCTGGTGGATTGGAAATTCTTGCTGATCGGGTTGGTCCGGATATGGTGGGATCTGAGTAATCATGGCCGTTGAAATTCTGGCCGTTGCTATGCGAAGCTGATGATATCGATCGACCACACATTCGAAGTCCTGGAGTCCGACCCGCGGTATTCAGGACCCATTCGAGATCAAGTCGTGGCGCTTCGACGCTGCGACGGAGGATTGGATGTGATTGCGTATTTCATGCTCAACTCGGCATATTCGATCACAGGTAGCGTGGTCACTTCTGCAATGGGAACGACCAGATTGGTGATCCAGTCGGAATCAGAGTCGGGCGCAGCCTGTGCATCAGTGCGCTTCTGGCAAGCTCGATTCGGATTTGATTCCCCCGCTGGAATGGCTACGAATTTCGAAATAGTTTGCCGAACTCCGCAATGAACCAGAGGGAAAACAGCCGCGTCGTGACCACCACTGCCAGCCGTTCAATTTCGATGATTTACCGCAGTTCAACCATCAACCCTGTGATCGAGGTGCGCCGCAGCTGGTAGGGGTTCGCGTGTGGAGTGTTAGAAAGGATTCGTATGCCAATCAATTACAAAGATTTTTTCCCGGCCGTTCTGAGGAGCGGGTTTTTTTCCACGGAGCACGAGGCGCTGCCGGCGACGGTGGCGCGTGCGAGTGAGTGGGTGAGCGGGACCGGCGTTAAGGTCATCAATGTGGAGACGGTGGTTCTCCCCAACATCAGTGAGGTAGAGGACGCTTCACAGGTTGGCATCCGAACGAGTGGTGAGATGAGCAGTCACTGGTATCAGATCGTCCGGGTCTGGTATGAGGTTTGAAGCCGTTCGGCCAGAGGTGTGAGGGGGCGGGGCGGGGTGGAAATAGTAAATGGAAAATAGTAAATAGTAAAAGGGGCTTGTTGGGAAGGGGGGCGGGGGATTTGGGAAGTGAGAAGTGAGAAGTGAGAAGTGAGAAGTGGGAAAGGGGAACGGGGGTGCGTTGGGAGGGGCTTTTTGGGAGGGCGGGCAGGCGTGCTCCGCACGCAGAGAGAGCTGTGATTCTCCCAGCAGTCCAGAGCCTGCGGCGCTCCTGTTCGGAGGGGGGTGGAAATTGAAAAATGGTGAATAGTAAATAGTAAAAGTGGGCCTGTGGGGAGAGGGCCGAGGGGGACCTCGGCGTTCCCGGGGCGTGTGGGGAGGGCGGGTAGGCGTGCTCCGCACGCAGAGAGAGCTGTAATTCTGACAGCAGTCCAGAGCCTGCGGCTGCTTGTTCGGCGGGTTCGGAGGGGTGCTGGGGGATTGGAAGTTCTTGCTAATCGGGTTGGACCGGATAAGGTGGGATCTGTCGGGTCAGGGGCATCGAGGGTAACGACTGACTTGGAATTCGGGACTCCCAGTCTGCCGTGGGTGGCCTATACGTTTTGCGAAAATGAAGCGCCTTTTTCCCATTCTGTTCCTGCCTTTGCTTTCGATCGTCAGTTGCGGGAAGGCTAAGAATGAGATTGCTGCCACGGAGAAAGCTTCGGACCAGCATGGGGAGGCAGTTGTGAGGTTTCAGGGCGTACAAGAGCGCTGCATGAAGCTCATCTCGACTGTCGGAGATGCGATGAGCTTCGATGCGGTGAAGCCTGAGCTGGAGAAGTTGGTTGGCGATTGTCGTGAGGTTTCCGCCTTGCTTGGCCGGCTTCAGCCACCCGCGGACACTCGGCAGGCGGAGCTGCGCGAGTTGATTGGTGAGGTTCACGACAGAACAGGGCCAACGGGAGAGGAGGTGCTGCGCCTGGTGTCGATTGAGAGTCGTGAGGCGGAGGTGATCAAGTGGCTCGAATCGTTCAATGAGGCTGGTGGAACGGTCATGGTTGAGATGGCGCGTCTCTACGGTTCGACGGAGTATTCGTTTGCTATCAGTGATCCAAGAGTCAGGGAGGTTGTCCGAGGGCCTACCGAGACGATTGAAACTGGCTGGGTGGAGATTGACCCGAGCGCGTGGTGTCCCGAGACGCACTATCCTGTTATTGTTGAGATGATGGCACTTGCCGGTGATGGAGCGAAATACCGAGCGGTTTTTATACGGAAGCCCAAAGGGGATTTTGAGTACAGGTCAGTCGTGGAGATGAAAACGAATGAATATGAGACGCTAAATCGGGATTTATCGGGAAAGGGATTTGTTCAGGGATTTCACCAAGTTGTGCACCTTATGCATGGGAGGTTTCACCAGGCCGTTTGGGTGAGATCGGCTGGAAATAGTAAATAGCAAAAGGGGGCTTGTTGGGAGGGGTGGTTAGCGGCGGAGGCGCCAGTAGCGTTGGGGGGTGGCGGGGGTGGGTGGGGGTGCGGTGAAGGAGCGGGTGTTGCCGGAGGTGGTGATGCCGGTGGTCTGGACGGACCATGAGAGGAGGTCGGGGGAGGACTGGAGGATGACGGCGGGGTCGGAGGTGGACCATGTGAGGACGGGGGCGTTGCTGGCTCCGCGGGTGGCGACGGCGAGGACGGGGACTGGTGCGGGGGCGGGTTTGCTGGACGCGGTCATGGGGTCGGTGCCGGCGTTGTACTCAGCGAAGTTGAGGAAGCCGTCGTTGTCGGAGTCGTCGGCTGGGTTGGAGGCTCCGGTGAGGGCGGCCCATGAATCGCTAACGCCGTCGTTGTTGGCGTCGGGGATGGGTGGGGCGGTGAGGGGGCCGGGGGTGGCGAAGGAGTAGGAGGCGGAGGAGATGGGGCTTTGGCGTGAGCCGTCGCGGACGAAGGCGCGGATGGTGGCTGGGCCGGAGAGGGCGACGATGCCGTCTGGGGAGGCGGTGAATCCGGCTGGGCCTTCGATCCAGACCGTGCCGGAGGAGCCGGGGCTGACCCTGACGGAGAAGGAGGAACCGGCGGGCGGGGCTTCCTGGGTGCCGGGAGGCGGGGAGAAGACGGGAGGGGCGATGGTACCGGGGGTTGCGCCGGAGAGGAGTCGGAAGCTGCTGGCCGCGTCGATCTGGTTAGGGAGTGTGAAGGCGGCTGGGGAGGGGAGATTGACGAGGGAGGAAGAGATGGCGGCGCTGAGGCCGGTGGCGGGGCCGGAGTCGGTACGGAAGTTCACCTGGCGGGCGATTCCGGCGGGGAGGATGGAGACTGACCAGTCGCCGACCCGCTGGCGATGGACCTCGGAGGGTTGGGGGTCGACGAGAGGTTCGTGTTCGAAGAAGAGGACGTTGGAGGTGACGGGGAGGGAGGCGGTTGGGGGAGGGGCTGGGAGATTGGTGGGGGTGTAGGATGCGCCGTTCCATGCGAGCCGCTGGAGGGATTCCGAGCCAGAGGCCGAGCGTCGGAGGGCGAGGAAGGAAGTGGGGCCCAGGGGGAGGATGGCGGCGGCGGGGCCGCCGACGGTGCCGAGATTCTGGAGGAGGACGGGGGCGGTGGCGGGGGAGGCGGCGTTGAAGCGGTAGATGCGGATGGAGTCGTCGGCGAAGGAGACGGCGAATTCGTGAGAGCCTGCGGTTTCGAGCGGGACGATGGAGCGGATGACGGTGCCGAGACTGTGGCTGGCGGGAGAGCCGAAGGAGAAGACCCCTGCGGCTTCCGAGGTGGGGTAGAGGACGAGTGAGGAGCTGACGTCGGGCACCCACGTGATGAGTGTGGCGTTAGGGAGGTAGAGCCGGGACGTCCAGCGGCTCAGGGCCTGGATGCCTGTTAGGGAAATGAGAGAGCCCTGAGCGGCGGTGGAGGCGAGCTGGATGCGGAGAGTGGCGGCGACGCCTGCGCCATTGGAGAGGAAGGCCGGGCGGATGCCGTCGGTAGAGGTGAAGGAGAAGGGATTGCCCTCGCGGATGCCAGCGTAGGCGGGGAGGGACCAGAGGGCACCCCATGGTGGGGCGGAGAGGGACGAGTGGCCGCCGGAGCCGGAGGTGCGGCCGACGAGGACGCCGCCGGGGTTTCCGGGGACCGCGTGGCGGAAGGGGGCGAGGATGAGCGGTTCCGGGCCGTCCGGAGAGAAGACCACGTCAGGGGTGCCGGTGGGGTCGATGACGCGGACCTGGTTGAAGGCCGGGCTGGTTAGGAAGATGGCGGGGAAAGCGACGTTGGTGGCCGGGGTGACGGCCATGCCGGTGGCGGCGGGGATGCCGGAGTCGCGCTGGGTCCATTGCGGATTGCCGGCGGCGTCGACGAGACCGATGCGGAGATTGCCGGTGACGGAGTCGTAGAGGACGGCGTCGCGACGGGAATCGTTATTGAAGTCGGCGGCGGCGGACCATGTGGGGCCGTGGCGGTGGATGAAGGCGGAGGACTGGGCCGAGGCGAGGGCGGGGGCGAGGGCCGCGGCGAGGGAGAGGCAGTGCAGCGATTTCATTCGGAGTCGGGGATGGAGACGATGCCGCAGTCGAGGACCGTGTCGATTTCGCCTGGGGCTTCTTCAGAGGAGGAACGGTAGCGGACGAGGTAGTAGTGATAGGTTGCGCCGAACTCGACGGGTTGGCTGTCGACGACGTAGAGTTCGCCGAGGTCGAGAACACCGGTTTCGCGGACGATGACGCGGACGTAGGGGTCGGCGATGGTGGTGGCGGCGGAGTCGGGGGTATTGGGAGAGAAGTCCCAGTCCCAGACGGAGTTGGTGAAGACGATGCCTTCGCGGAGCGGGGTGGTCTGGATGAGACTGCCGGGGGAGCCGTCGGGGAGGATGGTCTGGCGGTAGAGGACGAAGGGGAGGATGGAGCGGGAGCCTGAGGCGGTGGGGAAGGGCGTGAGGACGGCTTCCGGGGAGTCGCCGAGGCCGGCGGATTGATAGGAGAAGTTGGGGATGGCGGCGTAGGCAGCGGAGAACTGGACGGTACCGATGCGGATGCCGACCGGGTATTCCTCCATTTCCTCGTTGGTCATGGTGCTGCGGGCGGCGACGGAGCCGGGGAGGACATCGGGGAAGTAGACCGCTTTACCGAAGTAGGTGACGCCGGGAGGGAGGGGTCGGGCGGGCCATGCGACGGTGGAGTCGGCGGGTTGCTGCCATGAGAAGACGCGTTTGGAGCTTTCGGATTTGGTGGAGTCCTTGATGCCGATGGCTTCGACCCAGACGATGTATTCCTGGTTAGGGGCGACGGCGAATTCGAGGGAGAA
>JAIXVE010000062.1 GCA_027483175.1 Verrucomicrobiaceae bacterium
CCGTCTTCGCCGTCGTCCCAGCCTTCACCTTCAATCTCACTTTATTCCCCTCCACCGTTCCCCCCAACACCAGACCCTTCTCCCCATCCAGATAAATCTCCCCAGCCAGTTCATCACGCCACTCCACCGCCTGATCAAACTCCAGCACCACCTCATCCTTCCCTCCTCCCGACACCACCGCCCTCACCAGATCCGGAGCCGTCACCGACCCCGCCGGAACCTTCCCGTACAAATCCCGCTCCATCAGCGGCAGCACCAGATTCGCGATCTCCGCCCACCCAATCAGCGGAAAATGACACGGCCCCGGCGGCACAATCCCCAGCGTCGACATCACCCGCAGCCGCGAATACAACCGCACCATCGTCCGCTGCCGCTCCCGCAACCGATCCCCCGATCCCATCCGCCCGCCCATGCTGCACGAATCCGGCCAGATCTGAAACGTGTAGTAATAACCAACATTTGGAAAATCCATCTTCCAGCCCGCACTCATCTCCTTGAACAACTCCTGATAAGTCTCCCATCCATATCCCCCCGTCGGCCCGTCCGATCCCTGATCGCTCTCGCCCTGGTGCCACAGAATCGCCCGAATCCCATGCGTCAGCTTCGCCTGCCTCACCCGCCACAGCATCCGCCCATAAATCGTCTCGCGATTCGTCGGATCATCCATCCGCCGCTGATGCTGATCGATCCGCGTCCCGCCCACCGCTCCGTTGATAATGCACACCGGCACCTGCTGACTCGCCACTAGCCGCTTCGCCAGCTCCATCCCCCACCAGCCAAGTTCAGCCTCCTCACCCTTCTCCGCCTTCCACACCGGCAGGCACCACAGGTTCCCCCCGTCATGCTCGGCATTCCCGTTCGGCCGACCATAACTCCGAATCCATGGACTCGTGTCCGGCGGCGACTTCTCCCCGGTATCCGTCGCTAGCGCATTCGACTGCCCGTCAATGATGAACGCATCGCCGCACACGAGATCATCCACTTCCTCCAGCACTTTCTCCTTCCCGCCATCCACCCGCCCGAACACCACCGCATACCTCACCAACCCAGGCTTCAGCTTCACCGCAAAACCATAACGCCCCGACCCGTCCGGCACCGCCGTCTCATTCCGGTATTCCTTCCCATCCACCGTCACCCTCAGAAACACCATCTCCGCTCCAGCCTCCACCCCGCGATAATGCAGGGTCCCCTCACCACTCGCCTCCCGCGCATAAAACTGCCCCTTCCGCGGCTTCTCATCCGCCTCCGGCACCCGCTCCACCCACGGATCACTAGCAGGCTCCGTCACCGCTATCTTCCCGCTCGCCGTCACCGGCTTACCCCCATTGCTCATCACCGCCTTCACCATCAACTCCCCGCTGTTCTGCGACCGCTTCAACACCAGCTTCCCATCCCGCTCCTCCTTGATCACCGCAATCGGCGTCACTTCCCACCGCACCTTCACCTCCCCAGCCCCCGCCTTCACCATCGCCTCCCGATTCACAATCACCGGCTCAATCACCACCTCCGATCTCCCATCCCACGTCTCCGGCACCGCCAACCCACGCGCGTCCAGCACCGGCTCCGGCACCGCCTCACTAACCGTCACCGCCGACTTGAATATCGCCACCCCATCCGGCCTCACCACCCGGCAAACCACCGTCGCCTTCTCCTCACCCGTCACCCGCCCAGCCTCAAACCGATACCGGAAACGATCCACCGCCACCGGCGTCTCCACCCCACCTCGCTCCACCGACCAGTAAATCTTCCGCGCCCCCCCAGCCTCCACCTTTAACTCCGTTGTCCCGCCCTCCGCCACCGTCACCACCCCAGGCGTCAACCCCAATCCGCGTCCCTCCGAAACCAGCGGCCCCACCAGCGTCTGCAGCGGCTTCTGATTCTCATACTCTAGCCGGATCCACTCCGGACTCCGCACCACCCGCGAAATCCTAACTTCATCAACATCCCCCTCGAACCCGTAATTCCCATACCACCCGCCCACCCAGAACCTCGACGTCTTCGGCAGATCCAGCACCGGATCCGATTCCCCGTCCAGCACGCCGTTGATGTACACCCTCGAATCCTTCTCCGCATACGTATGCACCACATGATACCACTGTCCCGTCGTCAGCGGTGTCTTCGCCTCCACATCCGCAAAATAACACTGAATCGCCATCCGCGGCGGACTCAGAAAATTGAACATCACCTTGCACGGCCGCTTCTCCTCACCCCACGCCAGCACGGTCCCGTTCGCTCGCTCCGCCCGAAACCACGCCTGCGTCGTCATCGGCCCCGTCCCCGACGGAAACCCCGCAATCCCCTCACCCCCGAAAATCCCCTTCCGTTCCGCAAAATGCCGCGCCCCACCCACCACGCCGCCCGTCGCCGTGGTCCCCTCGTCCTTCGGCTTCGTCCCCCCAGCCGCATCCGCCCCCGGATCCGCCAGATGCAGCACACTCGCATAACCATTCGTCTCGTTGAACACCGCCCGACCATCCGCCGCACTCTCCACTCCTTCCTTCCCCCAGTACATCCGCAACTCCTTCACCGCATTCCCCCGGATCACCGGCACCCGCACCCACACGTCCGCCACCCCAGCCGCCGCATCCCACCGCTCAATCTCATGCGCCAACGCCACCCCGCCATCCGCAAACCTCACATCCCGACCATCCGCACTCGCCGTCCCGAAATCAAACCAGTCCCGATCCAGTCTCACCAGCACCGGAAAATCCTTCACCTCCGCCGACTCCGGAAGGTTCGCACCCTCCGGAGTCGTCAGTACATGAAACACCCCCGATCTCGGCCATCCCTCAAACTGCGCCATCACACAAGGTGTCAGCGCCAGCAGCACGGAAAGAACGGAATATCGGGTGAGTGTCATCGTCATTATCGGTTAGTTATCTTGTCCTGTCACCACTCTCCTCACCAGTCGTCACTCCGGAACGGCGACGCCGGCAATCCCGCACGGTTGTACAGATTCGCCCCTTCCGGATTCATCCGGTAACCATACCGCACCGCCACCGGTTCCTTCACCTCAGCAGCACTCACCACCACCGCATCCCCCTCAATCACCGCGTCCGCCCACACCCACTTCCGATCCGCCCCAGCCACCGCAAACCCCTTCAGCTTCGCCCCCGCATCCTCCGCCGCCACCGCCAGCCCCGCCTTCTTCCCTGCCATCAACCCGCCGCCCGTGTGCTCGAAACTCAACCGAACCCTCCCTCCCGCAGCCTCCATCCCCTTGAACAACGGGCCCGACACCACCGTGTCCTTCATCCCGTAATCCCGACCCAGCGCCCACTGCGCCAGCCGCATCCCCACATCATACTTGTTCCGCGGATGAATGTCATCCCGCTCCGCCAGCGGCACCGTGTCCGTGATCACCGCCATCCCCGTGTTGGGAATCGTCAGGGCCTTCCGCTGCGCCTCGCGCAGCTTCGCCCATCCATTCCCGCCCGCCGCATCGTCCGTCACCGCCTGGAAACTCGCCAGCTGCACAAAATAAAACGGAAAATCCCCCTGCGCCCACACCTTCCGCCACCCGCCGATCAGCGCGTCCATCTTGTGATAGTAACTCTCGCCCTCCCCACCGTTCGATTCCCCCTGATACCACAGCGCTCCCTTGATCGGCAGCTTCACAATCGGATGAATCATCGCGTTGTACATCCCGCTCCACCCCGCATCCGGTGGCCCCGGCACCGCCGGCTGCGCACTCACCGGCGCACCACTAGCCAGATCCTTGCGCGTCTGCGCCACCCAAGCCTCCACCGCCCCCAGCGCCTTCGGCAATTGCTCCCGATACCCACGGATCGCTTCCTGCTTCGCCTCAAACTGCGGCTTCAACGCCTCCACCCCGGCCAACCCAGCCGTCGCCACCCACGGCTCAATCGCCGTCCCACCCCAGTTCGCATCCACAATCCCCACCGGCACCCCCGTCCGCTTCACAATCTCCCGCGCAAAATAAAACCCCACCGCCGTAAACCCAGGCACCGTCTCCGGCGTGCACACCTGCCACTGCGTCGCCGTCGGCGCATTCTCCTCCTCCACCCCCGAAATCACATGGTTGAACTTGATCCGCCGAATCGTCGGCAGATTCGCCCCCTTCGCATCCTCCGCCGCACCCACACACCCATTCAGCGCCATCTCCATGTTCGATTGCCCCGAACACACCCAGATGTCCCCCACAATCAGATTCTTCAGCGTCACCGTATTCCCAGCCACCACCGTCAGCTCCAGATTCTCCCCCGACTTCATCGCCGGCAACTCCACCACCCACACCCCCTTCGCATCCGCCGTCCCCTTCGCCACCGCCCCAGCCAGCTTCACCTCCACCGCCTCACCAGCATCCGCCCATCCCCACACCCGCACCGGACGATCCCGCTGCAGCATCATGTTGTCCGTAAACACCGTCGGCATCCGCACCCCAGCCATCAACGGCGTCACCCCCATCGTCAGAGTCGTCATCACCATCACTCGGGCCGCGCCGCGCGCAGCTGCTGTCTTTGCTGTGTTCATGTCAGGTTTCTTGCTGGTTGATTTATCTTCGCCGCCCGGTTCTCCCGATCTCTCGGCAGCCCCTCCGTAATGACCCGCTCACCCCAGAGCAAGCCCCGCACACCACGGATCCACGGCACCCCCACACCACGCTCCCGTCCTTTCAACCTTTTCCCCCGTTCTCCCTCCCCAAGCAGACCACTTTCCAGTCCACCCCCAATCCCAACGGGATTGCGCCCCCCAGCCCACAACTGGCCCGCGCCCCAACAAGCAAGGATCGGGTCGCCCTGGCGGGATTGCGCCCGCCAGGGCTCCCACACCACCGGACGTGCGGTTTTCCGCATCCGGCGGTTGAACACCACCGCGGGTTTAACCGC
>JAIXVE010000233.1 GCA_027483175.1 Verrucomicrobiaceae bacterium
CCGCGCGCCGCCCCCCGCCCCCCGGCAGCTGTCCTTCCTCCCACGTCACCACCGCCAGTTGCTGCCCCGCCGCTTTCAATACCTGAAACACCGCGTCGTCATCCGCACGCACCCCGCCCCCCCCCAACAACACCCCACGCCGCCGCTGCCAGCGCCGCTCCACCGTGCCCCCTCCCTCATCCACAAAAGCCTTCACCACCACCCTCGCCGCACTCGTCCGCACCTCACCCGCCCCCTCATCCTCCGGCACAATCAGAAACGACTCGCGCATCACCTCCCCCCGATCTGAATCCGATGGCTCACTAACACTCATCACCGGCATCGCCGGAAACTCCCGCACCGGCTCCATCCCACCCTCCCCTCCCGGACTCCACGTCTCCCACGCGTCCGCCGCCAACCGCAGCACCGCCCGCGGCGACACCGCCGTCTCCCGCTCAAACAACATCCCCAGCGGCACCTGTCTCAGAAAATCCCGGATCCTCCCCTCCTCTTCGCCATTCTGCTCCATCCGACGCCGCAGCAGGGTCCGCGCCTCCCCTTCGCTCATCCCTCCTAACCGAATCCTCCGACCCGTCAGCCGGTCCTCCAGCGCCCCCGGCAGATACACCCGGAAATTCCGCTCCCACAAATCATCGTTCACACTCAGCACCGTCACACTCCGCGCCACCAGCCGCCGCAACTCACTCAGACACGCCGCCGTCGCCACAATCTCCTCCTGCTTCCCATGCAGCCGGTCAATGTCGTCACACACGAACACCACCGGCCTCACCAACGCCGCCAGCCGACACACCTCCACCAGCCGCTCCCGCGCCCACGATCCTCCCCGCCCCGCCATCTCCACCACCTGCCCACCACTTCCGCCCACCGGCTCCCGCACCGCCCACCGCATCCCTTCCCACCTCACCACCTGCCCGTCCCCAGCACCTTGACAATACCCCATCAGCACCCGCAACCAGTGCGCCGCCGCACTCTCCCCCACGCCCGCTCCCTTCGCCAGCAGCCGCGCCCCAGGCACCACCAATCGCTCGAAATTCCCCTCCCACCACCGCGCCACCGGCCCAGCTCCCTCCCCGAACACAAACACTTCCCCCGCACGCTCCCGCAGCATCTCCATCGCCGCCTCCGCCCCCGCACACGGCACCACTCCCTCACGAATCAATCCCTCGTTCACATACCCGAACAATCTCCGCGCCACCATCTCCAGCCGACTCACACCGCCACTCACCTCTTCATGCCAGCCACCTAACACCTGCCACAGCAATCCCACCCACTCCATCCCCCCAACCGCCTCCGGCCCCACCGCCGCCACCAGCGCCTCACCACCCAATGCCTCCCGCACCGCCGCCAGTAAATGCGATTTCCCATACCCAGCCCTCACCGCCCCCAGCAGCACCGCCTCACCTCCCTCACTCCCCACTCCCACACCCTGCCGCCGCCTCCCAGCCGCCCCCACCATCCCCTGCAACCGCTCCCACGCCGCCCCATGCCCACCAGAAAATACCACCCCAGCCGCATACCCGTCAGGATACACGTCCGCCACAAATGGATTCTCTCTCATCTCTCGCTTCATCATTTCTTTAACCCCAAACCCCCCAAGTCCTCCCCAGCGCGTTCAAGTTCCCCATAAAAACAATAAAATCCATACTCTTCAAGTCCGATTCCTCCCAATCTCTCCCACCCCTCTTCTCCCACTCATTTTCTCAATTCTCATCCCCGACTCTCACCCGCTTCCACCGCACCCGGCTTGTATCCTCCCCGCCCCTGTGCTGAATAAACCCACGCCACCTCGTACCCTTTCTAACAATGACCATCTCCCCTTCCGAATACGAAAAACTCGGAGCCTTCTACCTCGGCCGCGAATACGACGTCGACGCCAAGGCCATGACCGACTCCCTCCTCATGTACGACTCCAAGGACCTCGTCACCCACGGGGTCGTCCTCGGCATGACCGGATCCGGCAAAACCGGGCTCTGCCTCGCCCTCCTCGAAGAAGCCGCCATCGACAAGGTCCCCGCTCTCATCATCGACCCCAAAGGCGACATCGCCAATCTCCTCCTCACCTTCCCGGACCTCTCCGGCCCTTCCTTCCGCCCATGGATCAATGAGGAAGACGCCGCCAGAAAAGGTAAATCCCCTGACGAATTCGCCGACGCCCAGGCCGATCTCTGGAAAAATGGCCTCAGCGACTGGGGCCAGTCCGGCGACCGCATCCGCACCCTCCGCGACTCCGTCGACATCAATGTCTTCACCCCCGGCAGCACCTCAGGCATCCCCGTCAGCATCCTCGCCTCCCTCGGTGCCCCGGAACCCGAAGTCCTCGACGACTCCGAAGCCTACGCCGACCGCATCGCCTCCACCGCCTCCAGCATCCTCGGCCTCATCGGCATCACCGCCGACCCCGTCACCAGCCGCGAACACATCCTCCTCTCCCGCATCTTCGACTTCGCATGGCGCGCCGGTCGCTCGCTCGACCTCCCCACCATCATCGCCCAGGTCCAGGCCCCTCCGTTCTCCTCCGTCGGCGTCGTCGCCCTCGAGGAATTCTACCCGGAGAAAAAGCGCACGGACCTCGCCATGCTCATCAATAACCTCCTCGCCGCCCCAGGCTTCCAGGCATGGCTCACCGGTGTCCCGCTCGACATCCGCAGAATGCTCCACACCCCGGAAGGCAAACCGCGCATCAGCATCTTCTCCATCGCTCACCTCAACGACGCCGAACGCATGTTCTTCGTCAGTCTCCTCCTCAATCAAACCCTCGGCTGGATGCGCGCCCAAAGCGGCACCACCAGTCTCCGCGCCCTCCTCTACATGGACGAAATCTTCGGCTTCCTGCCCCCCACGCAGAACCCACCATCCAAAAAGCCGATGATGACGCTTCTCAAACAATCCCGCGCTTTCGGCCTCGGCGTCCTCCTCGCCACCCAGAACCCAGTCGACCTCGACTACAAGGCCCTCTCCAACATCGGCACATGGTTCCTCGGCCGTCTCCAGACCGAACGCGATAAAGCCCGCGTCCTCGACGGGCTCGAAGGTGCCGCCGCCTCCCAGGGCTCGTCCTTCAACCGCGCCTCCATGGACAAGCTCCTCGCCGGCCTCGGCAATCGCATCTTCCTCATGAACAATGTCCACCAGTCCGGTCCCTGCGCCCTCCAGGTCCGCTGGTGTCTCTCCTACCTCCGCGGCCCACTCACCAGATCCCAGCTCAAATCCCTCGTCGACCCAGTCCGCGCCTCCGTCATGGCCCAATTCGGCGTCACCTCAGCCGCCGCCACCACCTCGACCCCCGCCGCCCCAGCCGCCATCCCTGCTGCCGCCCCCGCGCCCGTCACTAACACCGAAGCCCCCGCCGGCTTCACCCCCCTCCGCCCGGACCTCCCGGATTCCATCGCCCAGCGCTTCTTCCCCATCTCCAGCCCAGCCGCCGCCCCACTCCCGCTCGTCTTCACACCAGCCATCCTCACCGATCTCTCCGCAACCTTCTCTGACAAATCCTCCGGCGTCAGCGTCTCCCTCCCCTACCGATTCCTCATCCCCATCGCCCCCGACGCCACCGCTCTCCCTCAGGGCCCCGGCGAATCGCTCGACGACCCCTCCCTCACCCCAGCCACTAACCCTCCAGCCGACCCCTCCGCATGGGGCCACGTCCCTCCCTTCGCCCGCAAACCCGCCGCCTTCACCGCCGCCCGCGACGCCGCCATCGATCACGTCTATAACAACTGCACGCTCGATCTCCTCGCCTGCCCAGCCCTCGGCGAAATCTCCAATCC
>JAIXVE010000345.1 GCA_027483175.1 Verrucomicrobiaceae bacterium
CCCTCCGAACACGCCCCCTTTTACTATTTACTATTCACCATTTACTATTTCCCCCCCTCACCCCCGCGCCTTCTTCATCAGCGACTCAATCTCCGCCGCCTCGATCGGAATGTCCGCCATCAGATCCACCGTCCCATCCGCCGTGATCAGCACGTCGTTCTCCAGCCGGATCCCGAACCCTTCATCCGGGATGTAAATCCCCGGCTCCACCGTCATCACCCAACCCGGCGCAAACGGCGCACCAATCGCCGCCACATCATGCACATCCAGCCCCAGCGGGTGACCCACGCCGTGCATGAAATACTTCTTCAACGCCGGCTTCTCCGGATCCTGCTTCTTGATGTCCTTCTCCGTAATCAACCCCAGCTTCAGCAATTCCACCTGGGTCAGTTCCTCCGCCTCACGCTGCCAGTCCTTCGGCAGTTTGCCAGGCACAAGGTTCTTGATGCACCCGCGCAGCACCCGCAGCACCGCATCATAGACTTCCCGCTGACGCTTCGTGAACTTCCCGCTCACCGGAATCGTCCGCGTCAGGTCCGCATTATAGTTAGCGTACGTCGAGGCCACATCAAGGAGCAGCACATCCCCCTTCTTGCACACCGCATTGTTGTCCAGGTAATGCAGCACGTTCGCATTGTTCCCCGACGCAATGATCGGGTTATACGCAAACCGCCCGCGCTGGCGGATGAATTCATGCGCCAGCTCGGCCTCGACCTCGAACTCATGCACGCCCGGCCGCACAAACCCCAGCAACCGCCGGAACCCATCCCCCGTAATCCGGCACGCCTCCTTCAGCAGCGCAATCTCCTCCTCGCTCTTCACCGGACGCAACTCATGCATCAGCTTCGCCAGCCGATGATAACGGTGCAGCGGCCACATCGCCACCGTCTCCCGCACAAACCGCGCCTCGCGCGACTCCACCACAATGTCCGCACGCGCATGCTCGTTCGAATTCAGAAACACATGGTCCGACTCGCACATCAGCCGCCGCATCATCACCGGAAACTCCTGCAGCCACATCACCGTCCGCACCCCACTCGTCGCCCGCGCCTGCTCCTTCGTCAGCTTGTACCCCTCCCACACCGCAATGTGCTCGCTCGTCTCCCGCAGAAACAGAATCTCCCGGTGCTTCTCCTCATGCGCATCCGGACAAATCACCAGCACCGACTCCTCCTGCGCCACCCCCGTCAGATAAAACAAATCACTGTTCGGCACCGGAATCATCACCGCATCCGCATTCGTCGGCGGAATGTCGTTGGCATTGACCACCACAAGTGACTTCTCAGGCAGCAATCCGCGCAGGCGGTCGCGATTCGACTGAAAAAGCGAGGATTTGACAGGAAGATGACGCGTCATGAATCCGCAGGGTGAAGAAATCGACGCATCCAGCAACCGGATTTAACGGGAACCGTTCACCCACAGGGGGACAATCCTCAGCCCATCCTGATCCGGATGTTCGAGAGGCTCTCGCCTGCCCGAGAATCTAACCTCCACCCCGCCTCACTCCTTCGGCTTCGCACCCTCCGGAGCCAGCTGCCCCGCCGCCCTCAGAAACACATTCCCGAAACTGTTCCCGCCATGCAGGGTCAGCGAAACCGGCGCTTCCAGCTTCGTCGGCAGCACGCGCTCCACCACACCTTCCTGATTCCACGTCAGCGCCCCCTTCACCACGCCCTTCTCATCCAGCCGGAACCGCGTCCACTTCCCCGGCTCGAGATCACTGCTCATGATCAACGGCCGCCCTTTCTGGCTCACCACCACCCGCGCCGTCTCCGGCAGCGCATCCGGCCCCTTCACGTCCAGCACATACTCCCCACCCGCATGATCCATCTCGGTCGTCAGCTCGCCCGCCGGATCCGTCCCCGTGAATTGCCAGTCCTGCACCTGCCACGTCTCCTTCGTCCCCTTCGTCGCCGCCCACCCGCGCAAATCCGTCCCCGTGTAAATCGGCAGCATCCCCGCCGCCATCACCGGCGCACTCTCCGCCTCCCCAGCCCCGCTCCCCGGCAACTCGCATAGCCGCACGTTCCGCCACTCCGTCGGCGATCCCTCACTCTCCAACCCCAGATACCCTTTCCGCCACCGGCACTCGCTCCCCGTCGTCACTTTCTGCCCGTTCACAAACAACGCAATGTTCCCGTCCTTCGCCTCCACCCGATAACTGTTCCACTCCGGCGAACTCTTCGAATGCTCCGCCGCCGGAAACGCCCGCATCCCGCTCGCCCGACCACCCGGCTTCATCACGTGCCCGTGAATCGGAAAAATGTCCCCGTGCGTCGTGTACCACTCGTTCCGCCCCTTCACGTCATACCCGTTATCCAGCACCTGAACCTCAATCGCCCGCAGAAACGGCTGACCAGTCGCAGGCAAGGGCGACGCCCACACAAAAATCCCCGCATTCCCCCCGGCCTTCATATGCCGCCACTCCAGCTCCAGCACGAAATTCTCATACTGCCGCACCGTCCGCAGCGCCGCCACCGGCAGCCCCGTGCACCGCAACACGCCGTCCTCCCCCAGCTTCCACGTCTCCGGTGCCCCGTTCACATTCACCCAGCCGGACAAATCTTTCCCGCTGAATAGGTTCACAAACTTCTCCTCCGCCCCGCAAGGCAGACCCACCATCACCATCGCCGTCAGGACTGAAATCGGTTTCAAACGCATCCGCCCATCACACCCGCTTCCCCCTCACGACGCAACGTCTCACTCGTCCGCACCCGCGGCACCATCCCCTTTCCCTCATTGCACCCCACCACGCCTTCGTGCATCTCTCCACATGTCCAAGTCTCCAGTTCCCCGCTGGGACGCCCTCGGCTCCGGCCAAGGCTTCCGCTCCACCACCACAGCATGGGATCTCCGCTGGTGGATCCTCGCCGCTGTCTCCACTTCCATCGTCGTCCACGCCGGGCTCTTCGTCGCCCTCAAACGGCTCCGTCTCCCCTCACGCTCAGTCGTCGAGGAAATGACCGCTTCCCCCCAAACTGGTGTCTTCGAAATCGATCTCGAACAGGTCACCATCCGCGACGTCCCTTCCTCACCGGACCTCACCGCGGAAGCCCCGGACCTCACCCGGAAATCCGAACTCCCCCCGCCCACCAATCTCCCCGACATCTCGGAGCTCGCCGAAGCCATCAAAGACCGCGCCGTCGTCCTCACGCCTTCCATCGCCACCCCCGCCGCCAACCTCACGCTCAGTAAACCCGTCGCAGGCACCGCCGGTGATCTCCTCGACGACCCCGCCGACGTCCGCCAGTCCCTCGCCGGTTCCCTCAAAGAAGGTCTCCTTTCCAAACCCGCCGCCGCTTCCCCATCCGCCGCCGCCCCGGACTCCGACCAACTCATCATCGACAGCGCCGCCAACGCAGGCACCGCCGACCTCAAAGGCGATGTCCTCAAATCCCTCAAAAAAGGCACCGGCGGCAATGGCGGCATCGACGGCTTCTCCTCCCTCGACGACCTCGCCAACTTCAAAGGCCCCATCGCCGGCGACTTCAAAGCCATGCTCCGCACCGATCTCCTCTTCGACTTCGGCTCCGCCCAGCTCCGCGAGGAAGCCCGCGTCAGTCTCATGAAACTCGGCGCCATCATCCAATCGAACGCCGGAGCCACGTTCCGTCTCATCGGCCACACCGACACCATCGGCGACGAGGCCTCTAACCAAACGCTCAGCGAAGCCCGCGCCCAGGCCGTCAAGGACTGGCTCGTCGGCAGTCTCCGTCTCGACGGAGCCAACATCGTCGTCGAAGGCCGCGGCGAACGCGAAACCCTCCCGGACGTCGACCCCAACGGCTCCGCCGCCACCCAGCAGCCCAACCGCCGGGTCGAGATCCATAAAACCGGAGGCTGATCCCCTCCCCCTCGCTCCCCCCAGCTTTGCCCCCCACCCACCGCATGCCCGCCATCGCACCGGTGCGTCTCCTGCTCTGTCTGCTGGCCGCCCTCTTCACCTGCCAGTGCGCCGCCCCGCGCCTCGACCCCACTCGCCCTCGTCTCCCTCGCCTCACCATGGACTCCGCTCACAACCGCTGGACCTGCCGCGATGGCAAGGAACTCCCTTTCACCAAGTGGTCCCCGCCCGCCTCCACTCCCCAACGCGGCATCGTCATCTGCATCCACGGGCTCAGCGGAGCCGCTAGCGACTTCTGGCCAGCCGGCGAACACCTCCCACCTCTCGGCTTCACGCTCTACGGCATGCAACTCCGCGGCCAGGGCAACGACCCCGACACCAAACGCCGCGGCGACATCAACTCCCACCGCCAATGGCGCGAGGACCTCCGCGACTTCACCTCCCTCGTCCGCCGCGAAAACCCCGATCTCCCACTCTTCTGGTTCGGCGAAAGTCTCGGAGCCCTCATCACCATCGACTCCGCTGGCAACGCCGAACACGACCACCATATCGCTCCCGCCCCGCCCGTCTCCGGCATCATCCTCGCCTCCCCTGTCGTCTCCCTGCGCGACACCCTCCGCCCCCCTCCCGTCCGCAATCTCCTCCTCCGCAGTCTCCTCCACGTCCTTCCCGATAAACGCATCTCCCTCGAAAAACTCGGCAACAGCGAGGTCCAGGTCACCAGCAATACCACCCACCGCGGCCAGATGCAGCACACCGCTCACTACGTCAAAGACTTCACCTTCCGCCTCTTCCGCGAGGTCGATGTCCTCATGCGCGGCAGCTCCGCCGCCGCCGCCCGCATCAACATCCCCACCCTCGTCCTCTACACCCCTAACGACCCACTCACCCCGCCCGACCAGATCGAGCGATTCTTCAACGCCATCGCCGCCCCCGACCGACAAAAGGTCTTCTTCCCCAACAGCTACCACCTCATCCTCCACGACGTCGACCGCCCCGCCGCCCTCGACGCCCTCAGCCACTGGCTCCTCGACCGCAGCCCAGCACCAGAGTGACACAGGCATCTTTGGCCGTGACCTCAAATCCAAAGTGGCACGGGCATCCTGCCTGTGACCCCAATACCACCAAGCAAAGTGACACAGGCATCCTGCCTGTGACCCTCAATACCACCAAGCAAAGTGGCACGGGCATCTTGCCTGTGACCCCAATGCCAACTAGCAAAGTGGCACGGGCATCCTGCCTGTGACCCTCAATGCCTAAGCCTCAATATGCCAGCCCAGGGATCCTGAATCATTCCCCATTCCC
>JAIXVE010000282.1 GCA_027483175.1 Verrucomicrobiaceae bacterium
CGCCGGCATCCGGCAGGGCAGCATCTACGTCGAAGACTTCGAAGACGGCCTCGTCAATAACCCGGGCCTCGCCATGACCCTCGGCATCATGAGTCCAGGCGGCAGCGTGGACGAGGACGATGGCATTCTCGGCAATCAGGACGACGACACTTTCCATGGCAGAAACTGGTATGCCGGAGCCTCAGGTCCGTCTCTCACAGCACGAGCGGAGTTCACTTCGGATGCCTCCGGCCACTACCCAACTTATGCGGGATGGGTCATCGACACCTACGAGGACCAGGATGCTTTCTTCGAAGCCTATGATCCCTCAGGCAATCTAGTCGCAAGCTATCGCTACATCCTGGCGTGGGGAGACTACCAGTTTGTAGGGGTTTATGCCCCGCAAGGTATCGGGGCCATCCAAAGCCGGAATAACTTCAATCTCAGCATCGACCACGTCCAATACGGCTACGCCATTCCCGAACCCGGCACCGCCCTCCTGACCGCAACCGCAGCCCTCGCCGCCGCATCCCGTCGCCGGCGAACACCCGCCCCCCAACTCCCCTGAACCCTCACTTCTCGGCAGTGTTTGAGAAACCCCTGCCACCAGCGCATGCCGCCGTAGCAAGCATCCCGCCCTTTCCTCCCCACTCACCCACCCCTTCCGGCCCAAAGGGCCTCAAGACCAGAGCCCAGGGACGAAGCAAAGCGAAGGCCCTGGGATGCCCTTCCCGCCCCACTCCACCAACCGCCGGCGGCCACGCAAGACACCAGCCCCCTAACCCGCCTTGAACTCACCCGGCATCAGGGCTTCAGGATCTGTACACGATAAAACCTAGCCGGAGCGTCGGCATTAACATCCACCACCACCCGTTCATTCCCCTCATCACTGACCACACCGTCGGCAATCTCACTCCAGCTCCCGCCAACCAGCACCTCGCTGCTGAATACCCGGTAAGTGCGGTTCGCAAACCATGGGCCGAAAACAATCCGCTTCCGGGTCGGATCACCCGCCACCTCCTCGACTCGACAACCGAACCGTGAGGCACCATCCACCGGCACCAGCCCTGCCGTGAATTCAAACAGGTTGGTCTGCCCATCGTAATCCGGATCAGCCCCGGGCACCCCCTCAGGATTGCTCACACCGAAGTACTGTACCTGCCATGCGTCATCAATCCCGTCAGCCGCATACGTCCCGAAATCGTCCGTGCTCACATTGACGATCGAGAGGTCCACCGTGCCGCTGTTGCCGCCGTAACTGCCAACCACTGTAGCAGCAGCATCCGCATAAACCCTCGCCGCTCTGGCTAGTCCTTCCGCCCCGACACCCGCCAGCGGTCCTGCCTGAACGCCCCATGTCACCTCGGACCCTGCAAGGTCAATCCTCGTGTCATCATCCAGCAGTAGCCAAGCCCTCAACTGACTCACTCCGCCTTCCTCCAGCACCACAGGCGAGGCCGCCAGCCGCAGCGCCGTCACCTCATAAAGCTGACCAATGTACCCGTTCTTAACCGTCCCCTCGGATGCCGCAGCCGTGACCACTCCCGCCACCCCTCCCACACTGCCATCATTTGAATAATTCGCGCTGGCCGTGCGCTGACCGCCCGCATCAGCAGCCTCCGCGGCCACCGCATAGCTGGCACTCTTGCGGATGCCAGCATCTGCCGTTCCGCCGGCAATCAGCACCAGCGTCATGGATATCGTCGCTCTCATGGCTTCTCTACTGCTTCAGGCTGCATTGCGAGCCACTCTCCGCAGCTCCGCTTCGGAAACGTCAGGCTTCTCACCGCAAGGATCAGCTCCGTCTTCACCTTCGCCTCAAACAACAGAAATCCCGCCGGCGTCTCGATCACCGCACTCACATCGCCCGCCTGCCGCAGCTGGGATCTGAGAATCTTCTGCATCCTCGGATCCATGTCTTCCATGTAACGCTTCTCTGCCTTCCCTTCTCCACCCTGCCCAGGCCCACTCAGCAATTCCGCGATCTGCGCCGTCGCCTCCACCGAATAACTGCCGCTCTTCGCAGTGGACTTCACCGGTGCGGTCGCCGCAGCCGGACGCTCGTCCGTCACCTCCCCCGCAGGTCGCGCCGTCAGCTCCCAGGTCACCTCCTCTCCTCCCTCCACCTTCTGTCCAGCCTTCAGCCTCTCACGGACCTCCTCCGCCATCCGCCGCTGCGGGGCATGCAACGCATCATCATTCTCATACTTCTCCCGCAGCACCCGCTCGACCACAATCGGCCGCGCCATCGCCCGGGCAAACCGATCCGGATCATTCCCCAGCGCACGCTTGATCTCGCCGAGCATCTCCGGCGCACGGGTCGTCTCGTCCATCCGCCTCACCTCCTTCTCTATCATCTCCCCCGTCACCTTCACTCCGTACACCCGCGCAAGCACCGCTTCCTTCCGGAGGTCGTCACTCACCAGTTTCTCCAGTACCGCCGCCGGCATTGCCTCCTCGAATGACAGCTTCGCGCCAGTCCGGTGCTCGTGATACACACGCTCGATCGCAGCACGATCCCCCATCCGCTGCGCCAGTTCTTCCCCGGCAGCTCGCACCTTCGGAAGCTCCGCCAGGAGCAGCAGCACGGCCATGATACCCGCTCTATTCATCCCCATGATTCACAGCTTCTGGTAAAGGTACATCGGTTTGCCTGGCCTCCACGACCACGTGTCCCCATAGTAACGGGTACCGCCGCTGGTGCCACCAAAGATAATCGCCTCCCTCCCGGTCCACACCATCGGCGCAGACTCCCGCGCCAGCGGCGCCCCCAGCGTCGGCACCCCGATCCAGCTATTCTCCGTCGGATTGAACCGCCCGCCATCGCTCCAGTAGCCGCCGCCGCTCACTCCTCCCCAGACCATCATCTCGCGCCCGGTCCACACCGCCACGTGCAGCGATCGCGCCGTTGGGGCGCCCACCGAGGTCACCGCGGCCGCACCATCGGGCCTCACACCCATCCAGGTATTACTCGTCGGATTGTACCGCCCGCCATCACCGAAATCCGATGAGCCCCCGGCACCACCCCAGACAATCATCTCACTCCCAGTCCACACCGCCGTATGCCGTGACCGCCCACCCGGCGCTCCGGAAGAAGTCGCCGCCAACCAATAGTCGTCCGCCGCAAGGTAACGCGCACCATCACCAAGCGCAGCACCACCCGCCGTCCGCCCACCCCAGATGATCATCATCTCCCCAGTCCACACCACCGTGTGATCCAAACGCCCGCTAGGCGCGCCAATCCCGGTCATCGCCGCCCATGTGCCGCTCGCGGGACGCATCCGCCATCCACCACTCACAGGTAAACCGCCACTCCCGACTCCTCCCCAGACTATCATCTCGTTCCCCGTCCACACCGCCGTGTGCCCCGAACGCGCCGCCGCGCCCCCTCCACTCACCGCCATCCAGGAATCAGTCACCGGATTGTACCGCCCACCGTCAGCAAAATACCCGCTCCCATCAGTCCCACCCCAGACAATCATCTCGCTCCCCGTCCACACCGCCGTGTGCCCCGAACGCGCCGCAGGCGCTCCGCTCACGCTCAACGCCGTCCATCGGTTCAACACCGGATTGAACCGCCCGCCATCTCTCCGCAGCACACTGCCATCACCACCACCCCACACAATCAGCTCACTCCCCGTCCACACCGCCGTGTGCCGCTGCCGAGCAGCAGGCCCAGCCACGCTGCTTCTCTCCTCCCACACCCCGCCAGTCGCCATCAACCCAAGATTCACATAGCCCGCCTCCACCAGCGCCGGATTCTCCGCCTCAGACAATACCACCGCCCCGCCGGGTACCAGCGCAAAGCCGCTGGCATTCAAGTTCGTCTCCACCGCCCCGCGGGCAAGGTGACCAGATGTCACCGCCCCGACCGCAAGCTTCGCAGCCGTCACCGCATCAGCTCCCAGTTGACCACTGCCCACCGCACCTCCCGCAATCGCCGCCCCGCGAACCGCCCCGTCCGGTACTCCATCCGCCCTCATCGCATACCCAACCGCCGCAATCCGCTGATCAGGACTCAGCAACTGCGATCCATTCACCCCGTCATCAAACCAAACCCTCAGCCGGACATCCGCATTCTCAAAAACTCTCGCAGGCACCACCTCCATGTTCGCCATCCCCGCGTCGCCCAGCAGCACCGCGTAAAGGCCCTTCTTCACCTCGATCTCCACCGCATCCGCAGGCTCGGAACCTGCCACACTGCTCCCGTCATTGCTCCAGTACGTCTCGCCGGCACCCCCGCCCACAAGCGCAAACCTGAACTTGCCAGTCCCCTCGAAACTCACCCCTCCCACCGCAACCCGCCCCCGGTATTCAATCAGCCGCGGCCCTTGCGCCGACACCATGCCCGCACCAGCTAACATCATAACAATCCATGCCGCCACCCACACTCGTGTTCTCATCGCTGATCTCCTTTCTGTCATGGCTTCTGGTAAAGTGCTAGTTTCCTCCCCGGCGTCCACGACCACGTGTCGTTCAAGTATCTCCCGATTCCATTCACGCCCCCGAAAACAATCATTTCACCACCAGTCCAGACCGCCGTGTGCGCCTGACGTGACGGCAACGCACGCACACTGCTCATCGCCGTCCAGTTGTTGCCCGCCGGATCATATCGCCCGCCGTCATTCAGCGTATTGCTCCCGTCCGTTCCCCCCCAGACAATCATCTCGCTGCCTGTCCACACCGCCGTGTGCCCCTGCCGCCTCACCGGACTTCCCCTCGACCCCGTCGCCACCCATGCATTCGCACCAGGCCGGTAACGCCCGCCGTCGCTCAGCAGCGTCACCCCGCTGATTCCTCCCCAGACGATCATCTCTTCCCCCGTCCACACCGCCGTGTGACCCGAACGCGCCGCAGGAGCGCCCGCCCCAGACACCGCCGCCCACCCGCCGCCCGACGGACTGAATCGCCCCCCGTCTCCTGCAACCAATCCGTTAGCGCCAGTCCCGCCCCAGACAATCATCTCACTCCCCGTCCACACCGCCGTGTGCCGCCAGCGCGCCGCGGGCGCTCCCACCGCACTCATCGCCGTCCACGTGTCGTCCACCGCCCGATAACGCCCTCCATCCATCAGCACACTCCCCCCAGCCGTCCGCCCACCCCACACGATCATCTCTGCCCCAGTCCACACCGCCGCATGGTTGGACCGCCCGGCCGGCGCTCCCGCCCCGCTGACTCCTGTCCAGGTGTTGAGTGCCGGATTGTACCGCCCACCACCTGTCCCCGTCCCACCCCAGACAATCATCTCACTCCCGGTCCACACCGCCGTATGCTCGGACCGCACCGCAGGCGCGTCCACTGTACTCACCGCCGTCCACACGTTGCTCGCAGGATTATACCGCCCTCCCTCGCCGTGTATATTAATCCCGTACAAGCCACCCCACACCACCATCTCACTCCCGGTCCACACCACACTGTGCCCACGGCATGCCAAAGGACTAAACGGCACCGCCGACTCTACCATCATCACCCAGCTATTGCTCGCAGGATTATACCGATAGCCGTCACTCCAAGGTGTGCCTTCGACGAAACCTCCCCAGACAATCATCTCACGCCCCGTCCACACCGCCGTATGCGAGGATCGCCCTTCCAAAAACCCGACCGTTGCCGTGGCCGTCCACGTGTCGCTTGCCGGGTTGTAGCGGCCGCCATCAGACTTGTATCCGCCAACGCCGTCCGCCCCCCCCCAGATGATCATCTCACTCCCTGTCCACACCGCAGTATGCCGGGAACGCGCCGAGGGGGCCCCCGTACTGCTCACCGCCCCACGCCAACTGTTCGTCCCCGGATGATAGCGCCCACCATCATTGAAAACACCGAAGGAATCGTTACGCCCACCCCACACGATCATCTCGCTCCCAGTCCACACCGCCGACCGCAAGGCGCGAGCCGCAGGCGCACCAGTCGTGCTCACCGCCGCCCAACTGTCACTCGCCGGATTGTAACGCCCGCCGCTGTTCGATCCACTGACCCGAAACCCTCCCCAGACGATCATCTCGCTCCCAGTCCACACCGCCGTATGATTCGAACGCGCACCAGGAACGCCGACACCTGACATCGACCTCCAACTGTTCCCGACAGGGTTGTACCGCCCCCCGTCAGCAAAATCCCGGCTCCCATCAGTGCCACCCCAGACAATCATCTCGCTACCTGTCCAAATCACCGTGTGCCCTGAACGCGCGACTGGCGCGCCGGTCGTACTCATCGCCGTCCAACTGTTACTCACCGGATTGTAACGCCCGCCTCCATTCAGTTCTCCGTTTCTAGCTCCGCGCCAGACGATCATCTCGCTCCCAGTCCACACCGCCCTTAGACCCGAAAGCCCCGCGGGCGCTCCAATCGTGTTGATCGCAAACAGACGGTTGACCGTCGGATCGTACCGCCATCCATCTTTGAACACTTCCCCAGTCTCGCCGAATCCTCCCCAGACGATCATCTCGCTCCCAGTCCACACCGCGCTATGCCCGGTACGCCCATAGAGGTCAGAATAGGATGCTGATCCGTAGACACCGTCGATTTCCCTCCATGTGCTCCTCACAGGATCGTACCGGCCTCCGTTGCCAAATAGTGGTTGGTCCGACCCCCCACCACCACCCCAGACGATCATCTCACGCCCGGTCCACACCAGCGAAAAACCAGCCCGCGGGGTCAGCACCCCATTCACTGGGACGGCCTTCCAATCGTTACTCGCAGGATTATACCGCCCGCCGTCCGACCAGACACCAGAACTCAGCGCCCCCCCCCAGACGATCATTTCGCTCCCAGTCCACACCGCCCTGTGCCCCCTCAGCGCGACCCTCCCACCGCTCGGAGCAATCTCCGCCCAGCTGTCCTTCAACGGATCATAGCGGCCTCCGTTCTTCGTTATACCAATGTCCAATCCTCCTGCCCCCCCCCAGATGATCATCTCATGCCCAGTCCACACCGCCGTATGCCCCGTGCGCATGTCAGGCGCATCCCTCGCGCTCATCGGTTTCCAGCGGTTCGTCGCCGGATCATACCGCCCGCCGTCGCCATAAGACTTCGGGCCGGATTGTCCGCCCCAGACAACCATCTCGCTCCCCGTCCACACCCCCGTGTGAGCCGAGCGCGCGGCCGGCGCTCCGCTCACAGCCATCTCGCTCCAGCGGTTGCCCAACGGATCGTAACGCCCGCCGTTATTCATTGTTGCCCCTGCCCGACTCTGCCCACCCCAGATGATCATCTCGCCCCCAGTCCACACCGCAGAAAACGTTTCACGCGCACTCGGCGCACCCAGCGTGCTCACCGGCACCCAACTGTTCGTCACCGGATTGTACCGCCCGCCGTCGCCATAATCCAACGCGTTCACATACCCATCGTCCACAGACCCGCCCCACACAATCATCTCACTGCCAGTCCACACCGCCGCGTGACGACTGCGTGGTGCCGGCGCTCCAGTCGTGTCCACCGCCGACCAGTTGTTCGCCGCCGGATTGTATCGCCCGCCGGTATTCAAAACACGAAGGGAAGGCGTGCCCGCACCGACTCCTCCCCACACAATCATCTCACTCCCCGTCCAAACCGCTGTGTGCCCATAACGACTCGCCGCCGGCACTCCACTCGTTCGCTCCTGCCACACATCCAGTGTCTCCATCGCCGAAAGCTTCACATACCCGGCATCGACAAGCGACTCGCTGTCCGAGGCCGCCATCACCACCCCACCCACCGGAACTCCCGCCTTCCCGCCAGCCTTCAGACTTGCCGCCACCGCCCCGCTCCCAAGCTGCTCCGCCCCGACCGCACCCCGGGCAATGTTCGCAGCCTTCACAGCACCGTCCCCAAGCGCCGCAGTGCCCACCGCCCCGTCCACTATCTTCCCCGAAGTGATCGCACCTCGCGAAACACCCCCGGCCATCATCGCATATCCCACCGCCGCGATCCGCTGGTCCGGCGTCAGCAGCTGCGATCCATTCGTCCGGTCATCAAACCACACCCGCAGATGCACATCACCATTGCTGAATACATTCGCAGGCACCGCCGCCATATTCACTAACCGCGTGTCCCCCAGCAGCACCGCATATAGCCCCTTCTTCACACTGATCTCAACAGCCTTCACCGGCTCAGCCCCAGCCGCACCAGTGCCGTCATTGCTCCAGTAGGTCGTCGTGCCATTGCCGTTCACGAGCGCAAACTTGAACCTGCCCACTCCTTCAAACTCTTCCGCCCCCACCGAAACCCGACCCTGATAGTTGATCAGCCCAGGCACCTGCGCCTCAACACCGACTACCCCAACCATCAGAAACAAAAGGGCCCTCACAAGCGAATACAATGTCTTCATCGCTGTACGTCTTCCTGACTTGAGACGGATACGCCCACACCGCACCGTGCGCACATTGCAATTCATCGCTCTCTTCATGACACTCACAGCTTCTCGTAAAGGAACATCACCCGCCCAGGCGTGAACGACCACGTATCGTTGAAATAACCGCTGTCGATCCCACCCCAGATCATCATCGCACCGCCAGTCCACACCGCCGTGTGACCATTGCGCACGGGTGGCGCACCAACCAGCGGAAGTGCCGTCCAAACGTTGTCCACCGGTTGATACCGTCCCCCGACGTTCACCACACCATCTCTCTTCCGCCCCCAGACAAGCATCTCGCTCCCCGTCCAAACCGCGGTGTGGTCCGCTCCCGCCCCAGGGCCTCCAACCCCACTCATCGAAAACCAGCAGTCGCACGTCGGCAGGTACCTCCCTCCACTATTCGAAGCAGCGACCGACAGTCCACCCCAGACAATCATCTCACTGCCAGTCCACACCGCCGTGTGATTCCGTCGCGCAGACGGCGCTTCAGTCGTCACCACCGGCGACCAGGTGTTCGCCTCAGGCGCATAACGCCCGCCATCGTTCAATTCAGTGCTGTTGGCCCCTCCCCAGACAATCATCTCACGCCCCGTCCACACCGCCGTGTGATCACGACGCGCAGTCGGCGCACCCACCGTGCTCACCGCCACCCAACTGTTCGCCGCCGGATTGTACCGCCCCCCGGTATTCACCGGACCTCCCCAGACAATCATCTCACGCCCCGTCCACACCGCCGTATGCTCGCGCCGCGCGGTCGGCGCACCCACCGTGCTCACCGCCACCCAACTGTCCGTCACCGGATTGTAACGCCCGCCATCGTTCAATCCACTGCCCCTCAATCCTCCCCACACAATCATCTCACCCCCCGTCCACACCGCCGTGTGATCCTGTCTCGCCCCAGGCGCATCAGCCGCACCCACCGCCGTCCAGTTGTTCGCAGCAGGATTATAACGCGCACCATCGCCCAGTACACTGCCGTCAAATCCACCCCAGACAATCATCTCACTGCCAGTCCATACCGCCGTGTGATACCTGCGCCCTCCCGGCTGCGACCTCGCCACCCGCTGCTGCCACGCATCCATCGTCGCCGTCGACCCGATCTTCACATACCCGGCATCGAGCAGTGCCTGACTCTCCAACATCGACAGCACCACACTTCCCTTGGGAACGCGCGCCTGACCGCTCGCCGTCAGATTCGCCACCGCCGCTCCTCTCGCCAGTTGCTCAGCCTCCACCGATCCACCGGAAATCTTCGCCGACGTGACCGCACCGTCAGCCAGTTTCGCAGAACCCACCGCACCGTCCGCAATCATCTCCGACGTGATCGCTCCATCCGCCACCCCTCCCGCCATCATCGCATAGCCCACCGCCGCTATTCGCTGATCCGGCCTCAACTGCTGGGATCCATTCCTCCCATCGTCAAACCAGACACGCAGGTACACCCCCGCATTGCTGAAGACAGTTGCGGGCACGACCGTCATGTTCGGCAGCTTCGCATCCCCTAGCAGCACCGAGTACAGACCCGTCGCAACCTGAAGCTCGACCGCCTTCGCAGGTTCAGTACCCGCCACGCTCGTGCCATCATTGCTCCAGTACGTTGCCGTTCCTTCCTCATTCACCAGAGCAAACTTGAACTTCCCGTCCCCGTTAAAATTCAACCCGTCCACCGCAATCCTTCCCTGATAGCTGATCACACCCGGAACCTGTGCCGGAGCATCAGCCGCCAGCAAAACCAGTCCCGCCACAATGACAGATATCAATTTCATCAACTGTTTCCACATTCGCGCCCACCTCTAAATCCAATCCCCGGAATCCGCAACACATTATCCCCGCGACTAGCCGCGCCACTGCACCATAGCCCCTGTCAGAGCCCTCCAATCCTGACAATCACGGCACCGTCACCGTCACCGCACTGCCGTCCGCACCGTGCTTCGCCTCCACCGTCTTCGTCTTCCCGTCCCGCTCCACCGTGATGTCATACCACCCGTAGTACCCCGGCGTGACCACCTTGCCGTCCGCACCACTCGTCAGTTCCTCCCTCGTCCACCACTTCGTCTTCACAAGATCGCGCCACACCCTGACCGCCGGGCGCTCTGTCCAGTCAGCCTTGAACATCGCCGCCGTCGGCTTCCAGTGACGGTTTTCCCAGAATCCCCAGATCACAAACCCTGTCATCTGCGGGTGACTGTAGCAAAGCGTCAGCATGTCCCTCAGATGGTCCGCATGCAGCTGATCATCCACCGTCGCCAGATCATACTCCGTCACCGTCAGCAGCTTCACCAGCCGCCCGAACCGCTCGTAAATCCCCCATTCCTCCTCGATCCCCCGGATCGCCGCGTCGCTGAAGTGACTCTGAAATCCGCAGCCGTCCGGCGTCTGCCCTTTTCCTATCATGTGCTTCACATGCCCCTCGAAGGCGTCCGTCCGCTCCTCGCTGAACGCGTCCTCATTCACAAACAGCAGCTTGTCCGTCAGCGGCCGGATCCTGCCGTAAATCTCCGGATACGCATCCGGCCCGATCACTCGATAGAGCGCATCCGCCTCCACAAACGGCACCGGGTGATTCAACGCATCCCATTCATCCACATACGGCGCACAGAACGGCAGCACATGCCGGAAATGCCGGTCATAGCGCGCCAGCAATCCCGCCGCTCCTCCCTTCCTGACTTCCTCAGCCGCCCATGGCTCAAGATAACCCCAGCACAGATAATGCCCGCGCGTCGTCATCCTCCGGTCCTGCGCCCACTGCATCATCCACTGCACCGCAGTCCCCGCACGCCGCCGCATCGTCTCCTCCCACGGCTTCGCCGGATCGGCATCCCCGTCAATATTCCCCACTCGCAACCCGTTCTCCGGCACTAGCCGACTGAACAGCTCATCCGCCACCTCCCGATACCGCATCTCATCCGCCCGCGTCAGCCCGCCCCCAAGCCCCGACAGCATCTCCACATCCACCGCACTCCCGAACCCGAACAGGTGCCGCTTCATCGCCACCTTCACCCGCACCCCCGCAACCGCCCGACCCTCCGCATCGACCACCCCAACCGACAGTCTCCCCCGCCGCAGCGCCTCGATCCGCCTTGCCGCCGCCTCCCGCCACGGTGCCTCCAGCTCCCTGCCATCGTAGGTCGACGCCATCCGCGGAGCCCGGAACACATCAAACCCAACCGGAAACCGGTACACCTGCAGGTCCCCTATCTCGATCGCCTGCTTCGCCTCCCCCGCATGAATCTTCGCAATCCCCGTGCCCTCCGGCAGCGCCTCCGCCGCAGTGAAACTGAAAAACGTCGTCCCCCATTCCCGGCCCACACTCCATTGCCGCCACAATGGCGTCTTCCCGTAATCCTTCGTATTCTGAATCGCCACAGAAACCCGGCCTCGCCCATCCGGCTTCTCCGACCTAACCGTCCGCGCCCGGATCACCACCAGCCCCACCTGATCCTTCGCCAGCCCGCCATCAAACCGACGGCCCACCGCAAGGTTATAACTCTTCTCCAGCTTCCCCGGCGACTCCAGCAGAAACCCACCCTCGGTCTTCGTAATCCGTCCCTCCTCCGGACCCGGTCGCGTCGGCTGCATCGGCACACCCGGCAGCAACGCCACCGCCTCAGGCGGCAACACCGGCTCTTCAGCGCCAAGGGCCATCGCACCCAGCGCCACAGCAATGAATTGGAAGAAACACTTCATCTCAATTCTCCGCATGCATCATCCTCCTCACTTCCGCAACCCATCCTCCTCCACCAACACCCCCTCCACCGGTCCCTCCCGCAGCGCCGCCAGCTTCCCTAGCTCCTCCGCCCCCAGCGCCCGCCCGAACACCGCCACCCCGCCAATCCATCCCGTAAACCCCACCCCGCGACTGCTGTGAATCACCCGCCCGATCGTGAACGGCCCGCCCTCCGCCGCATCCTCCGGCTCATAAAGCCCATGCGGATACCACCACGGATTCAATCGCAGCGCCACTAACTCCCGGCCAACTTCCTCACCCCCGCGCAGCTCCACCCGGACTTTCGTGTACCGATACTCACGCAACTCCACACGCTCGTCCCCGGCCTCCCTCAGCACATTCACCGCCACCGGCACGTCCTCCGGCGGATTGTAATACTGATCCTTCGGAAAACACTCATCCTCCCCCTCCTGCAGCCCCGGCAACCCAGCCATCCATCCCTGCCGGTACGCCTCCCACGCCGAAACCAGCAACCTGTCCTGCTTCGGATTCACTAACCATCGATCCCCGGCAACCCCGTTCAGCCACCCGACCAGTTCATCCCGCTCATCGTCAAAAGTCATCGCAAAACACACCCACGACCGGTCTAACACCTCCACCGGCGACTCCGCCGGCACTTCCGGAGCCACCCCCGCCGAGTTGCTCTTGTGCAGCGCATACTTGTTCAGAAACGAACTCGCACCATTCTCCGACACGTGCCCGCACGCACTCCCCGCCTTGTTCAGCCCCGCAAACAACGCGTACTGCCGCCGCCCGCGCTCCACCCGCTTCACCCCGCCCGTCTCCTTCTCCTTCAGATCCGTGCCCTCATGCCAGATCCCCGCCAGCGCATGATTCCCACTCTCCCGGATCGCCCACACCACCACCGTCACCGACCTGCCCGCGCCTTTGATATCCAGCGCACTCCCATGCAGCCGCTCCCGCGGAACATACAGCAGCGGCCGGAACGTCGCATCCTCCTCCTTCTTTATCCGGATCGCATTCCCAAACGGCCCACGCCCCAGACTCGGAAAATCACCCTGCGTCGCCTCGCGACCCTCTCCCCAGTAATCCCTCACATAATTCCCCGCCTCCAGCGCATACTCGTTCATCTCCCCTCGCGGCACATGCGCCGTGAACCGCCGCTCGTACCCTTCCTCTCGCTTCACAAAATCCCAGAACGCCACCAGCCCCGGAATCCCCGTCACCACTCCCACCCGCTCCGCTCCTGACATTCCCTCGCCCGCGCGCAGCACCGCACTAGCCATCCCCAGCAATGCCAGCGCCACTCTCATGATTGCGGCAATTGCTGTCTCAGCACACCAGCCATCTCGCGATGCCGCTCGCGCACCAGTTCCCTCGCCTTAGCCGCCCGCTCCCGCGCCGCCCCCGGTTCCCTCACCATCTCCAGCACCGCCCCGGACAACCGCTCCACTTCCTCCTCCCGATCGAAATCAAACAGCCAATCCCCCAGCCCGATGTCCCGCCACATCATCCCTTTGCTCGTCTGCTCCGCCCACCGGCACACCACCGCCGGCACGCCATTCCCAATGCACAGAATCGGCGAATGCATCTCGTGCCCGAACAACCCCGCACTCCGCCGGTACGTGCTCACCGCCTCCCCCGTCAGCCAGTAATCCTCCCGCCACACACAGCGTCCCCTAACTTCCTCCGGCAGCCGGTCATAGATCATCTCCTTGTTCACCGCCATCTGCGTCTCGTCCTCCGGACACAGCAGCACCTTCAATTCCGTCTGCTTCACCACCGCCATGATCGCCTCCCGCAACGGCCGGCAGTCATGCTCCTTCATCGCCTCGTTGCGCGCATGCTTCCGCTCATCGCGCCCCACCCGCTTCGCCGGAATCGCCCAGTACGGCGTATAACGAAGTCTCGCAATGCAGCACACAAACTTCCCTTCCTCCAACCCATGCGCCTTCAGAAACGCCTCCGCTCGCGCCTCGTCCCTCACATCCGCCGCAAACGCCCCGTCCGGCCCGAACCCCATCACCGGACTAGCACATCCCCGCTCCTTCGCCACCGCCAGCGATACCGAATCCCGGAAATACACAAACCGCGCCCCGCTCAGCACCCCAATCGTCCGCGCCACCACGTCCTCCGCAGCACGATCCACCCCCGTCGGCGGCGTCACCCCAAAAGTGATCCCGAACACGCCATAAGGCTTCCCCGTCGCCTCCCGCCAACGCACCACATCCCGCTCCGCCACCAGCGACGGCCCCGACCCGTGCAGCAGAAAATCACATTCCCCAAACGCACGCTTCAACTCCCCCTCGCTCTCCACAATCTCAACCCTCGGAAACCTCGCCCGCAGCATCTCCCTAACCCCATTGCCCACACTGCTCGGCCACAACCTCACCTCCGCCTCCGGCAACTCCCGCTCCAGCACCGCCAGCACCCCCGGCGTGTGCGCAATGTCTCCAATGTTCACCGTCTGCCACGACGAACGCAGCAGAATCCGCGGCACCCGCTTCGTCCCCCCGCAGGCAGACGCAGCGATCGCCTCCAGCATCGTCCCCTTCACAAACTGCCGTCGGTTCATCTCCCCCTTCTACCGGATTTCCTCCACAACGCAATCCTCCGTCTCCATCCCCTCCCCAACCCTGCGCCAATGCGGACTGGCCACCCGCCCCAATCCTCCCATCATGCCTCCATGAAATCATCCGCCCCTCTCCTCATCGCCCTCGCTTCAGCCCTCCTCACCCTGCACCCGCACTCCGCTGCCGCCGCCACCAAACCGAATATCCTCATCATCATCGCCGACGACATGGGCTACGCCGACGTCGGCTTCCACGGCTGCCGCGACATCCCCACCCCCAATCTCGACTCCCTCGCCCGCGACGGCATCCGCTGCTCCAGCGGCTACGTCACCGGCCCCTACTGCTCACCAACCCGCGCCGCCCTCCTCTCCGGCCGCGCCCAGACCAGATTCGGCCACGAATTCAATCCCTCAGGCCCCAACGGCGGCCTCCCCCTCACCGAATCCACCCTCGCCAACCGCCTCAAATCCGCAGGCTACCACACCGGCCTCGTCGGCAAATGGCACCTCGGCAACTCCCCCGATCACCACCCGCTCCAGCGCGGCTTCGACGAATTCTTCGGCTTCCTCGGCGGTGCCCACAGCTACACCAACCCTAACGGCATTCAGCGCGGCACCGATCCAATCCCATCCCTCGACTACTCCACCACCGCCTTCGGCCGCGAGGCCTCCAGCTTCGTCCAGCGCCACGCCGCCAACCCATGGTTCCTCTGCCTCGCCTTCAACGCCGTCCACACTCCCCTCGAAGCCACCCCCGAGGACCTCGCTAGCTTCGCCACCATCACCGACCCCCAACGCCGCACCTACGCCGCCATGCTCTCCTCCATGGACGCCGCCATCGGTCGTCTCCGCGCCACCCTTTCCTCCACCGGCCAGTCCGAAAACACGCTCATCGCCTTCTTCAGCGACAACGGCGGCCCCGTCATGCGCGGCGTCACCGTCAACGGCTCTAACAATTCACCGCTCCGCGGCAGCAAACGCACCACGCTGGAAGGCGGCATCCGCGTCCCCTTCGTCGTCACATGGCCCGGCCATCTGAAACCCGGCGTCTTCCCCCATCCCGTCGTCCAGACCGACCTCCACGCCACCGCACTCGCCGCCGCCGGCATCTCCCCGGACCCCGCATGGAAAATCGAAGGCACCAATCTCCTCCCTCACTTCTCCGGCACAACTGCCACTCCCCCTCACGACGCCCTCTTCTGGCGCTTCGGTGATCAAATGGCCATCCTCGCCAACGGCTTCAAACTCGTCCGCCACGACACCACCGCCGACGGTGCCGAAACCGGCATCTCCCCTCCGCGCCTCTACAACCTCACCAGCGACATCTCCGAATCCAAAGACCTCGCCGCCACCCACCCTGACAAACTCGCCGCACTCCAGTCACTCTGGGACCAGTGGAACCGTTCCAACATCGCCCCGCTCTGGGGCGCAGACCACACCCGCCCGCGCAAACCTCAACCCAACGGCCGCCGCCGCCCCGCCAACCCCTGACCTCCCGCTTCCCCTGTAATGCCGCGGCCGCCACACCCGTATGCTCCCTCATCCCATGTCCGCCGCCGCCTCCCCTCTCCCTCACCCCATGCGCCGCCGCGACTTCCTCTGGAACGCCGGCGGCGGCCTCGCCGGTCTCGCCTGCTCCCGTCTCCTCGCCCTCGACTCCCTCGCCACTCCACCACCGCCCGAATTCAACGGCGGCATCCATCACCCCGCCAGGGTCAAACGCGTCATCCAGCTTTTCATGAATGGCGGCGCCAGCCCCATGGACACGTTCGACTACAAGCCCGCTCTCGAAAAGCACCACGGTCAGATGCTAGGCCCCAAGGTCAGACCAGAAGGCCAGACCGGCGATTGCGGTGCCGTCATGAAAAGCCCGTTCGCCTTCCAGCAGCACGGCCAGTCCGGCCGCTGGGTCAGCTCCGTCTTCCCCGAACAGGCCCAACTCGTCGACCGCATGGCCTTCCTCATGGCCATGACCTCCAAAACCAGCGTCCACGGCCCCGCCAGCTACATGATGAACACCGGCTTCACCCTGCCAGGTTTCCCCTGCATGGGCGCATGGATCACCTACGCCCTCGGCAGTCTCTCCGATAACCTCCCGGACTTCGTCGTCCTCCCAGATGCCCGCGGCCTCCCCTACAACCAGCGCGCTAACTTCAGCGCCGGCTTCCTCCCCGCCCGCCACCAGGGCACCGTCATCAACGCCTCCTCACCCCAGCCCGTCCCCGACCTCTTCCCTGACAAAAAATACGCCTTCACCGGCCCCGATGCCGACCGCGACGCCATGGCCGTCCTCAAAGCCATGAACTCCACCCACGCCGCCGCCCGCCCCGGCGACTCCAGACTCGACGCCCGCATCGCCGGCTACGAACTCGCCGCTCGCATGCAGCTCACCGCCCCGGAAGCCTTCGACCTCTCCCGCGAATCCGACGCCACCCGCTCCAGCTACGGCATGGACCGCAAGGAAACCGAAGACTTCGGCCGCCGTTGTCTCCTCGCACGCCGCCTCATCGAACGCGGCTCCCGCGTCGTCCAGGTCTGGAGCGGTCCCCAGGGAGCCGCCGACAACTGGGACAATCACGGCAACATCCAGACCGAACTCCCCGCCATCGCCGTCAGCGTCGACCGCCCCATCGCTACCCTCCTGGAAGACCTCGCCCAGCGCGGTCTCCTCGACGACACGCTCGTCATCTGGACCACCGAATTCGGCCGCACTCCCTTCACCCAGGGCAGCGCCGGCCGCGACCACAACGGCGGGAGCTTCGTCACATGGCTCGCCGGCGCAGGTATCAAACCCGGCACCGCCTACGGCAGCAGCGACGAACTCGGCGGCAAAGCCGCCGAAGGCATCACATGGTGCTACGACCTCCACGCCACCATCCTCCACCTCATGGGCATCGACCACGAGAAACTCACCTTCCGCACCGCCGGCGTCGACCGCCGTCTCACCGATGTCCACGGCCACGTCATCCGCGACATCCTCGCCTGACCCGCCCGACACCCTAACCAGTGCGCTCCCCGCCGTCCCGCAGCGGACAGAAATCCAGCAGCTCGATCTCCACCGCATGCTTCTTCTCAGGCTGCAGCTCGACCACGGTCACCGACCCGTAATCAATGTTGAAATGCGCCATCTTCGCCAGGGGCATTTCTAACAGAATCGACAGAATCACCCGGATAATCCCCCCGTGACACGCAATCGCCACACTCCGGTGCGGATTGTCATGCAGTATCCGGTACAGACACGGCCCCACCCGCGCCACTAGCGCCGCCGCCGATTCCCCATTCGGAATCCCCGCCGCATCGAGGACCTCCAGCCAGTCAAAGGCACTCACCCCGAACCGCTCCTGCACTTCCTCCCACCGCAGTCCCGTCCAATCCCCGAAATCCACCTCCCGCAGGTCCGGCATGATCTCCGGCACCAGCCCCGTCCGCCCAAGCAGCGGCGCAATCGTCTGCTGCACCCGCAGCATCGGACTCGCATACACCGCATCCAACTGACTCCCCTCCATCCAACGGTCCAGCGCCTCACCCTGACGAATCCCCAGCGGCGACAGCGCAAGGTCAATCCGGCAACCGCCGAACACTTTGTGACCCCGCTCCTCCACTTCCCCATGCCGGATCAGATACAGCTGCGTCGGATGATTCGGAAGATGCGCTTTCATGAGTAATCCCCACCGAAGCCTCGGCCCCTCCCTCTCCGCCACCGCAAACTTCACCTCCTCCTCCCCTCAAACTCCCCGCTGCTCTACTCACAGCCCCGTCGGATGATCCACAAACGTCCACGGCAACCCCACCCTCTCCCCCAGCCACGCCGCCAGCGCCTTCACCCCGAACGTCTCCGTCGCATAATGCCCGCCATACAGCAGATTGACCCCTAACTCCTCCGCAGCCGTGTAGCTCCAGTGCGGCCCCTCCCCTGTAATGAACGTGTCCACACCCGTCGCCGCCACCGCCGCAATCTCCGACCCCGCTCCCCCCGTGATAATCCCCACCCGCCGAACCTCCTCCGGCCCTCCCGGACACACATGCACCCGCCCACCCACCGCCACCCCTAACCGCTCCACCAGCTCCCCGCGCCCCATCGCAGTCTCCGCCATCACCCCCAGCTTGATCCCCTTCCAGTCAAAAAAAGGCACCGTCTCCACCAACCCCATCGCCGCCGCCAGCCGCGCGTTGTTCCCTACCTCAGGATGCACATCCAGCGGAATGTGCGCGCTGTACACCGCCATGTCCGCCCGAATCGCCGCCGCCACCTTCCGATACGCCCCCCCGCACAACGGCGGCATCCCGCTCCAGTACATCCCGTGATGCACCAGCAGCAGCACCGGTCCCTCCATCGCCGCCACCTCCTCCATCACCGCCAGACTCGCATCCACCGCCGCAACCAATCGCACCACCTCCCCACTCCCGTTCTCCATCTGCAACCCGTTCACCGCCCCGGCATAATCCGGAACACCGCGCAGATTCAGCGTCTCATCAAGAATCGCGACAAGTTCAGCTAGGGTCGGCATGGCAGATTCAAAAAAAAGGACGGGCGCTCCGCAGCCCATACGGAGCGCCCGTCGCGAGGATCAGGCAACTGATTTATTGCTGCCCGAAGGCTTTATCAAGGCCGGGCCACCACTCGGTAGTAGTTCTTCGCCTTCGATGGATCCACATACAGGTAGCTGCCAGCCACACCGTTGATCGTCGTCGAAAGCCCAGTCGCTTCCACCGTCGTCACCGTCGTCCAGCTCTGCAGGTTCGAGGACTCCTGCAGGTCGTACACCACCGTCGCTACCGACGGGAAGGTCACACGCATCGTCCCGTCAGGATTCACCGTCGGTGGCAAGGTCGCCAGCCCAGTGTTCGCAGGCCCTGGAGCCGGCGGCGTCACCGCCAGCGGCAACCCGTTGTAGTCCTGAATCGTCGGCCACCCGCCATTGATCAGCGAACGGAACGGCACGGACGAACCCGCATCGCGGCGCGCAAACACTTCAATGTACGAACCACCGCCGTCTTCCCAGAACGTCGTCGTGATCGGATAGTCACCCGCCGCAAGGAAGATGCGTCCCACCGTGCTGCTGTCACCCGTCGGCACGTCCGTCGTGATCGTGCCCAGATCAGCACGTGGATTGCCAGTCGTGTCGTTCAAGCGCCAGTAACCCAGCGGAGCCAGTTCCTGCACCAGCACATCGTACGGCTTCGTACGCGCCGGATCAGTCCCGTTCTCATAGTGCGACAGCACCTGCGTCGGCGTCAGCGCCGTCGGATAGATCGCCGCTTCGTCAGCAACCCCAGCCCACGCAAACGCATTGTCCGCACGCGACCCAATATGCAGCCGTCCGTTGATTGCGGTCGGCGCAGAGGTCGGCAGGAAGTTCGTCACCCCGCTCTGCGAACCAACCTGCGTCCCATTGACGAACAGCGTCGCTGTCCCGGTCGCAGACGTCCAAGTCGCCACAACGTGATACCACACATTCGGCGAAGGTGGCATGCCCACCGTCGACACGTTGAACGCCGTACCAAGCCCGACTCCCGTGTAACCACGCAGGCTCCAGCCATTGACGTTGTCCATGTAGATCAGCCATCCCGAACGCGGATCACCGAAGTTCCCGCTCGAGAACGGACAGGTGAACGGAGCACCAGGCAACACCCCGGATCCCGGAGCCGTCTCAGCAGGCTTGATCCAGATCTCCGCACTCCAGTCCCCGAGAGGATTGAGCAGCGGTGTGTAGTCAACACGCGTTCTGACAGGGTCAGCCAGGGTCACACTGATCGCCTTGTCCGTGCTCCCAGCCAGCGCACCATCCTGCTGGAACACCGCCGAGGTGCTCGTGTTGAAGTTGCCCACCGCACCAATGCTCCCGGAATTCCGGAGCGTATCCGTGCTGCGGCCAATCACCCCACCACCAGTCGCATTCTCCGTCAGCGCACTGAAACCGCTGTGGCTCCCGCCAATCGTCAGCTTCGTGCCGTCATCCCCCTGGAACCCGATCAGGTACTCGCCGCTCTCCGGAATGCGCAGCGTGCCGTTCATGCGCATCGCATAACGGTTATCGTCGGCATCCGTATTCCGTGGCCATGGCACGTCACCGGCAATCCGGCCCGTCCCGCCACTCTGCGGATCGAAGAAGTTGATCTGCGCCCACGAAGACGTCGCCGCCACCGCATCAGCAGCCACCGCAGCGTTCACCGCCGCATCAGCTCCCGGAATGTCCACCTGCGTCAATCCGCCAGGCAGCGTGCTCAGCACCGTCCAGTTCCCCACCATCGATGGATACGGAATCGGTGTCGTCGTCAGCGCCTGATAGCCAATGGCACGCCACGCAGTCGTGTCACCATCGTTCAGGAAGTAGCCCTTCGCAGAGCTGACCTGATACCAGAATCCACCGCCGCCTTCCCACGTCGCATACTCCAGCTTGTACGTCCCCGGCGTCAGGTGCGTCACCGCACGAACATTCGTGTCCCCCGTCGGATTGAAGAAGTACACAATGTTCTGCTGCGCCGCGTCCACCTGGCCATTCGCCACCGCAACAAACTTCGGCGGTGCCCCGCCTTCCGCACGCTTGATGCGGAACATGCAGCCGTCATCACCGCGGATGTTGAACGTGTAGTCGGACTCTTCCGTGATCGTGATCGTCCCGTGCGCACTCGTGATCACATGGTTGTCATCACGCGCAGTGCCCCCGTTCGTCGCCGTCGACAGCGCGTCACCAGGGAACGGACGACCCCCCGGAACCACCGCATTCGTCGGCCCGTTCGTCGCAGGATCATAGAAGTTCAGATACTGCTCCTGACTGTCCACCACCGTATCCGGCGTCAGCGTAGGCGTGCGGTCGCTCGAATTTGCCAGGAAGTCCATCATCCCGTCAAACGTCTCCGCATTGTTGATCCCGTCGTTCAGGAATGTCCGCACTCCCCACGCATTCGCTGTCCCCAGAGGACCAGGAATCGTCGCAGGCCACGTGCGGGCCGCCGCCAGCGGAGGAGCCGGTGTCGTGATCTTCGGCGTATACACAAGGTTCGCATTCGCCGTGTCCTTGCCGTTGATCGTGAAGTTGTACTCCGTACCAGGAGCCCAGACCAGTTCCGTCACAATCGTCGTCACGCCGTTCGCCTTGGAAATCTGCAACGGCCCCAGCACCGGCTGGTTCCCCGCAATGTAATTCCACGTCGCCCCAGCCTGACCGGTCGACTCGGCAGTAAACCCGCCATTGCCAGTCGTGAAGTTCTCATTCAGCACCGTCGTGGCTCCTGCCGTCACCTTCACTCCGATGATCTGCCAGTCGAGCCCATCAGGCGTGAAACCTTCATCCCAGGCCCCAAGGAACCGGAAGCGGACAGAATTCCCGGAAGTGATCCCAGGCACCGTCGCCACACTGTTAATGAACGTCCCCGCCGCAAATCCAGCAGATGCCCCGTTCCACGCCAGTTGCCCGTTCAACACGTGATTCCCAATCAGCGGAACCTCATGGTACCCATTCGCCGTGAAACTGGAATTCTCCACGTTCACAAAGTCACCACCGTTCACACTCACCTGAATCACCCCACCATCCCACTCGTCACCTTCAAAGTTGTAACGGTGATTCAGCGTGATCTCCACAGGACCAGCATTCGGAATCGTCAGCGCAGGCGTCGTGATCGACCCGTTGATCACGCCTTCGCCACCCTGCACATTCCAGTTCGCACGGATCCCCGCAGGAGTCACCGTGAAACTGTTCGGCACCGTGACGCTCGTCGGCAACTGATCCTGAATCGTGAACGACACCGATGTCGTGCTCGCCACCTTCGCACTCGTCAGATACGCCTTCGGATAAATCTGCGACAGCTCCTCGTTGTACTTCGCCGCAATCTGAGCGTCGCTCAGCACCGTGTCGTGAATCCGCACCTTCGCAATGCTCAGCCCGGAATTAAACCCGCCTGGCGTCAGAAAACTCTGGTTCTGACCACCAATCAGAATGTTGCTCCCAAGGTGCGTGTTCAGGTTGCCCTGAAACTCCGAGTTGCGCAGCACCCCGTCAGAATAAACCCGCGCCGTCCCAACACCTGCCGCACCACCACCATCGTACGTGTACACAAGGTAATGCCAGCTTCCAGCGGCCGGTGCCCCGCCCACCATGTTCCAGCCAATGTCGGCTAGCCCACCCCATTGCCCAGCCGCACCCCAAGTCGCGTTCGACCCATAGTTGAACGAGAAATTCGTCCCGTCCCCACCACCGCGGTGACCCCAGCCCACCAGCGTCTCTTCATCAGCAATCGATGGATTGAAGGCCCAGACTTCCACCGAACGGTTCGGATTCACCCCCCCAATCGCGTCCGGCGCAATCGGCCCCACAAGATAATCAGCATTGCCACCAAGCGTCACCGCCTTGATGCCATCCACCGTGGTCACCTGCGGCGCACCAGCAGAGGTAAATCCTCCAGGCAGCGTGCCAGTGTTCTCCCACGACGTAATCGGCCCAAGCGGCAGATTCAGGGAATTCAGTTCAACAAGAAGGCCTGCATGCGCAGACACCGCCAGGCATGGCAGCGTCAGCAGCAGGCTCCTGAGATGGGAGCGTTTGTGTGTATGGTTCATAGGTGAGGATTGGTAGTTCAGTTGACGGAAATTTCGCAGGCCGGTGACAGAATAAGACAAAAATGACAAGCGTTCGACGCTCATCCCTCGCACCCTCGGCTCGCCCGCCGCTCTCGCGACTGCTCAGCTCCGCCAACACCCTCCAAGACGGCGTCGCCACACGCGTCTTTCGGATGTTCGCCTGCCGGTCGGCAGAGTGCCTTTGAGGGGTCGGTCATATCTGCACGCAGTCTCCAGAGACTCCGCTCGTCCTTTTCCTACTCGACCGCGCCTCCCGCACTCAAGATTATTCCCCTTGCGGACTAAGACAGAAAACAGACCAGATTAGAAGATGATTACGCCTCTGCGCCGCATGACCGCCAGCGATCAGGTCGCCTCCCACATCAGGGACCGCATCCTCCGTGGCAATCTCGCAGGCCCCATCCCCGGCGTCATGTCCCTCTCCCGCGACTGCGACGCCTCCCCAGTCACCGTCCGCGCCGCCCTCCGCCAACTCGAAGCCGAAGGCTGGATCAGATCCGCTGGCCCAGGAAAACCCAGAACCACCTCCGCCCCCTCCACAGACGCCTCCAGACCAAACTCCCGCTCGCTCCGCATCATGGTCCTCCCCGGCGAACGCGTCGAAGACGAAGACGGGGTCTTCCAGCAAACCCTCATCCAACTCCGCAACCGCATCGAAGCCGAAGGCCACTCGCTCTCCTTCGCCCCCAAATCCCAAAGCCGTCTCCACTACGACCTCGACCGCGTCCGCCGCCTCGTCTCCTCCTGCGAAGCCGATGCATGGATCATCATCGGCGGCAGCCGCGATGTCCTCTCTTGGTTCGCTCAACAAGACACCCCTGCCCTCGCCCTCGGCGGTCTCTCCGCTGGCCTCCCCATCGCCGCCACTGGCATGGAAACCGTCGATCCCTTCCGAAACGCCATCCAGCGCCTCACCTCCCTCGGCCACCGCCGCATCATCTTCATCGCCCCAGCCGTCCTCCGCGACCCAGCCACCAGCCCCTACACCGCCGTCCTCCACCGCGAACTCGCCGCCTGCGGCGTCACCGCCGGCGAATACCACACCCCCGCCTTCGACGAAACCCCCGCAGGCCTCCACGCCCTCCTCGCCGCCAATTTCCGCCTCACTCCCCCCACCGCAGTCATCGTCACCTACACCACATGGCTCGTCTCCCTCCTCTCCTTCATGTCCGTCCGCAATCTCCAGGTCGCCCACGATGTCTCCGTCCTCTGCCTAGGCCGCGACTTCTGGCTCCCGTGGCACCAACCCCCACTCGCCCACTTCTCCGGCGATGACTCCCGCATGATCCAGCACATCCTCCGCTGGGCCAATCACATCGCCCGCGGCCAGGAAGACACCAGACAGGTCCGCTTCCCCCTCGAATTCATCGAAGGCGAATCCTTCGGCCCCGCCCGCTCACGGTAAAACATCGTCCGCTCCACCCCAGACATGCGGCCCCCTTTCCGCATGACAACACGCACGCCCAGCGCCGTATCCGCTCGATGCGCTTTCCGTCCCTGCTGACCGCCCTCACATTTCCAGCCCTCTCGATTCCATCTCCCGCCTTCGCCGCCGAACCTCCGCCAGACTCGCGCTGGAAGGTCGAGGTCCTCGCCCAGGGCATGCCCCAACCCATGGAACTCGAACGCGCCCCGGACGGCCGCATCTTCTTCATCGAAATCGCCGGAAAACTCCGCATCTGGAAACCCGACTCCCGCTCCATCACCGAAGCCGGTTCCGTCGACACCACCACCGCTCAGGAAAACGGTCTCCTCGGCTTCGCCCTCGACCCCAAATTCCCCTCCAACCACTGGATCTACCTCTACTACTCACCCAAAGACATCGACGGCCAGCGCCTCAGCCGCTTCACCATGAACGGCGACTCCCTCGACCCCGCTAGCGAAAAAATCCTCCTCTCCTTCGGCGAACAGCGCCGCGAATGCTGCCACCACGCCGGCTCCGTCGAATTCGGCCCCGACGGCTGTCTCTTCATCTCCTCCGGCGACAATACCCACCCGCACGGCGACTCCGAAGGCTTCGCTCCTCTCGATGAGCGCCCTAACATGGAACCGTGGGACGCCCAGAAATCCGCCTCCAATCCCAATGACCTCCGCGGCAAAATCCTCCGCGTCCGCCCGCAGGACAATGGCACCATCACCATCCCCGACGGCAATCTCTTCCCACCCGGCACCCCCGGCACCCGCCCCGAAATCTTCTGCATGGGCTGCCGCAACCCATGGCGCATGAGCGTCGACCAGGCCACCGGCTTCGTCTACTGGGGCGAGGTCGGCCCGGACGCCGGCGGCGACGGCCCGCGCGGCCCACGCGGCTACGACGAAATCAATCAGGCCAAAAAAGCCGGCAACCACGGCTGGCCCTACTTCATCGGCAACAACTTCGCCTACTCCCACTACGACTACACCTCGAAAAAAATCGGCACGCCCTTCGACCCCGCTCACCCCCGCAACGACGGCATCAACAACACCGGCGCCAAAGACCTCCCACCAGCCGTCCCCGCCTTCATCTACTACCCCTACGGCGCTTCAAAGGAATTCCCCGAAGTCGGCCAGGGCGGCCGCACCGCCTGCGCCGGCCCAGTCTTCCACTTCAAACCCGAATTCGAACAATCCGGCGGCTTCCCCGCACACTTCGACAACTGTCTCCTCTGGTGGGACTGGGAACGCCGCATCATCCGCTGGGCCCGGCTCGACAAGGACTCTAACCTCGTCGCCATCGAACCCTTCACCACCGCCATCCCCTTCAAGCGTCTCCTCGACGCCCAGTTCGGCCCCGACGGCAATCTCTACTGTCTCGACTACGGCGAAACATGGGGTGCCAACCCAGACTCCCGACTCCTCCGCATCTCCTTCACCCACGGCAACATCCCCCCTCTCGCCGCAGCCTCCGCCTCCCCTCCCAGCGGCCCCATCCCCCTCGAAGTCGCCCTCTCTAGCAATGGTTCCTCCGACCCCGACGGCGACTCCGCCGCCCTCCGCTACGACTGGAAACTCAACGGCAAATCCCTCTCCTCGGATCCTAACCCCCAGATCACTCTCCCGGACGCCGGCAACCACATCATCGAACTCACCGTCACCGACGCCGCAGGCGCTTCCGCCACATCCGCCGTCCCCGTCGTCGCAGGCAATTCCCCACCCGTCGTCTCCCTCGCCTCCCCTCTCGACGGCGACTTCTTCACCCCAGGCCAGCCCGTCAAATGGCAAGCCTCCGTCTCCGACGCCGAAGAAGGCAACTCTTCCTCCGAACCCGGCGGCTTCGGCCCCCGTCTCCTCGTCTCCACTTCCCTCGACCGCGGCGGCGTCGAACCCAAGGGGCTCTCGCTCATGAAAAGCGCCGACTGCTTCAACTGCCACGCCCCCGAACACCGCATCGTCGGCCCCGCCTTCCTCGAAATCGCCGACAAATACCGCGGCCAGGAAGGCGCTCTCAACGCCAGCGTCGACCGCGTCCAGCGCGGCTCCACCGGGGTCTGGGGCCCCGTCCCCATGCTCCCCCACGGCCACCACACCCGCGAACAAATCACCGAAATGGTCCAGTGGGTCTACTCCCTCAAACCAGGCACCTATAAACCCATCCTCCAGCGCGGCCTCGAAGGCGAGGTCGTCATCCCGCCAGACGCCGCCTCCGCCCGCGCCGTCCGCATCGAAGCCACCTTCACCGACGCCGGCAACGCCCCCGCCGGCCCTCTTTCCTCCCGCGCCGTCATCACGCTCCGCAACCGCCGTCTCGAAGCCGAACTCTGCGACGCCCGCAATGGCACCCAGTCTCTCCCTAGCAACTCCGCCGGCGGCAAATCCTTCATCGGCGACACCTCCCACGGTCAGTGGATCCAGTTCAAATCCGTCAACCCCTCCAAAGCCGCTCGTCTCACCGCACGCTTCGCCAGCGGCGGCCACGGCGGCACCATCGAATGCCGCCTCGGCGCCCCCGACGGCCAACTCCTCGGCTCCTTCCCCGTCCCCAACACCGGCAACTGGGAAGCATGGCAGGAAGCCTCCATCCCTCTCCCCCCCTCCTCCTCCACCGCCGACCTCTTCCTCGTCTTCTCCAACCCAGGCAAATCCGGTCTCCTCAACCTCGACTGGATCCAGTTCGATCCCTGATCCCCCGGATCCCTCGGAGGCTTGTGAAAACTTTCACAATCTCCCTTGCGGCATTCCCGCCGCAGCGGACGTTCCTCCCCAACTTCCCGTATCCCCAAAACCATGGCTGAGACGATCCTGACAAGCGCCGCCTACGATTCCAAAATCGAGGGGAACATCATCTTCACAAGGCTCGACTCCGCCATCAACTGGATGCGGAAAAACTCCCTCTGGCCCATGCCCATGGGCCTCGCCTGCTGCGCCATCGAACTCATGGCCACAGCCTCCAGCCGCTACGACATCGCCCGCTTCGGCGCCGAAGTCATGCGCTTCTCCCCTCGCCAGGCCGACGTCATGATCGTCGCCGGCACCGTCACCTACAAAATGGCCCTCGCCGTCAAACGCATCTGGGACCAGATGCCAGAACCAAAATGGTGCATCGCCATGGGTGCCTGCGCCTCCTCCGGCGGCATGTACCGCTCCTACGCCGTCCTCCAGGGCATCGACCGCATCATCCCAGTCGACGTCTACATCTCCGGCTGCCCACCTCGCCCAGAAGCCCTCCTCGAAGGCCTCATGCGACTCCAACGCAAAATCGAAGGCGAAAAATCCTTCGTCGATCAGAAAAAAGAACTCCTCGCCTCCCTCCGCGCCTAACCTCAGCACGGAAGCGGCAAAGTGGAAGCGGCGTCCCGCCGCTTTTCCTCCTCCAAAGCGCCACAGGCATTCCGCCTGTGACCTCACCCCAAAAGTGCCACAGGCCTCCCGCCTGTGACCTAACCCCCAAAGTGGCACGGGCATCCTGCCTGTGACCTCCTCGCTCAAGTGCCACAGGCGTCCCGCCTGTGACTGCCTCCCCAATCCCAACGGGATTGCGTCCCAAAGCCCAGGGTTGGCCTGCGGAACGAAGGCCTACCCTGGGTCCACCCATAACAATTTCCCAACCCCAACGGGGTTGCGTCCTCACACCCCGCATCAGTCAGGCTGCACTAACACAAACTCAGGAAGCCACCCTTCCTCCCCCGCCGCATTCCGGCACCACAGCCACCCGCGCACTTCCCGCAGCGCCTCCACGCTCTCCCCGCGCGTCACGGACAAATCACGCGCACTGAACGCCTGCTTCACCACCGCTGTCCCATCCCCTTTCGCCTCGATCACCTCCGCTGGCACATAACTCCCACGCCGGTCCGCCGACGTCACCCACACCCAACCCGGCCACGACTGATCCTCAGGCCCCGGTGTCACCACATCCCCAGGCACCAGCTGCAACGGCGAACGGTCCACCACGGTGTAATCGCTGTTGGCTGTATATCGGCGGTTCTTCATCCCCCAACCCTGTCCGCCCACAACCCTCCGCACAACGGAAAATCATTCCGCCCTCCGCACCGGCCCGGACACGAGCACAAACTGAAACCGCGCATCATACCGCCCACCACTGTGCGCCCGACAGCACCGATAGCACGCCGTATAACGCCCGAACGGCCGCACCCGCCGCGCCTCATAATGACACTGCGGACAGCGATAACAATACCGCCGCTCCACCTGACGCCGCGGCAGCGGCAGGCTGTGACACGCCTTCTCCCCCGCAATCCCCAGCTCCGCACACGCCCGCCGCCATTCCTCCCCATGCACCTGAATCCGCCGCCGCCCCGCCCGCCAGTGCGCCAGCAGATGCGCCGCCTCATGCCGCAAGGTCCGCTCCACCTGCTCCGCCCCGAACGCCGCCAGCCGCGGATTCAACTCAATCCGCCCCGTCCGCGCACACGCCGTCCCCGCCGTCGTCTGCAACCTCCCATTCCACACCACCTCCAGCCTCACCGCCACTTCCCCAGCCCCCACTAGCCGCAACCACTCCCCCGCACGCGCCGTCAGCACCGCATCCAAGCCGTCACCCGCCGACACCTTCCCCCCGCCCTCATCCGCGTGTTCCAGCATTACTCTAGCAATGTCAGGCCACCGACTGTGGTCGCCGCTGTTTCACTTCATGCCGCTGCTCTCCCAATGCCACCACCGAATCCGGTGGCACGCTCTCCGTCACAAACACATTCGCCCCAATCGTGCTCCCCCTCCCAATCGTAATGTCCCCAACAATCGTTGCCGACGCATACAGGGTCACATGATCCTCAAGGCTAGGATGCCGCCGCCGACCCCTCAACCGCTGCCCAGCCGCCAGCGACCGCGCCACCAGCCCAACCCCCTGATACAATTTCACATGATGCCCGATCCGTGCCGTCTCCCCAATCACCACACCCGTCCCGTGATCGATGAAAAAATACTCCCCGATCTCCGCCCCGGGATGAATATCAATCCCCGTCCGCGAATGCGCCCACTCCGTCATCATCCGCGGAATCAGCGGCACCCCCAGCCCGTACAGCACATGCGCCATCCGCTGCACCGCAATCGCCTCCAGCCCAGGATACGCTAGGATCACTTCATCATGACTCCCCGCCGCAGGATCCCCGTCAAACGCCGCCTGCACGTCCTTGTGCAGCAGCGCCCGCAACGCCGGAATCCGATGCAGAAACGCACACGCCAATCGCTGCGCTTCCTCCCGCGGATCCTCACAAGTCTCCCCTCTCGACGCCAGACTCGGCACCATCTCATGCCGCAACCGCTCCACCACCTCCGCCACCCGCCGACTCGTCAGCGCCGCCACATCCTCCCGCTGCACCGCCTCAGCCTCGAAAAACCCCGGAAACAATATCTTCAGCAGCTCCCCGCACAGATACGAAACCGCACACTTCGACGGCAGATTCGCTCCGTCGAGATGATTGATGCCGCCCAACTCGCGATACGAGGCAAGCAGTTCATCGGTAATGCTGGCGTTCTCGCACTCCATGAACCCCCACCCTATACCGGGCATCCCGCGGAAGAAAAACGCTTTTCCACCGAACTTGCCCACCCGCTCACCGCCCCTCCACCGGCGGCTCCAGCGTGATCACTTCCTTGTCTTCCTTCTCACTCCCGCCACCGCCACTCTTGTCTGCCTTCACCTCCTCTGTCGCCCTCACCCCGTCCCGCACCGCCGCCGATCGCGGATTCCAGTACCCGTTCTCCTCCTGCGGCCCGAACCACCCGATCCCCTGCTTCTCATTGTCCCCGCCATAAAAATTCAGCGCCCGATAAAGGCTCGGCTTCTCCAGCGTCACCTGCCCGTCACACCACGCCACAATCGCCCGTCCCCCAGCCCGGAAATGCACGCTCGGCTGCAGCTCGCCGCCATCCCCACCATCCTCCAGCGGCCAGAAAAACGGCTCCGCAAACGGATACTCCTGCAACCCCTCCGCACGCGACAGCGCCGTCGTCGCAAACATCACCGTCCTCCCCGGCGTCTCCACATCCATCACCCCTGACGGTGTCCCCCAATCCTCCGGCGTCCCACCGATGTACGCCGCATTGTACCCGTACCCGCCAGCCCCTTCCTCGAAACTCACCGCCGCATCCACTAACTTCCGAAACAGCGGACACGCCTCCAGTTGCGCATCCAACCCGAAATACGGCGTCAGAAACCCGCCCGCCGCCTCAAAGGCCTCGTCCGTCTTCTTCCTCCCGCCATGCCACCGCCGCAGATTCGACTGATCCTGCGCCGGACAATACCGACCATTGTGATCCTGCGCATAATTCAGATTCGCCGCCGCCAGTTGCCGCAGATTCCGACTCGATACCGCAATGTCCGCCTGCAGCCGCGACCACCGGTACAATCCGGTCGCCCCCACCGTCACCAGCGCCCCCACCGTCAACGTCAGCAGCAGCTCCAGCACCGTGAACCCACGCGCCATCCTGACATCTCCACGTTTCATGACTGCCGCTCCAGCTTCAATCGGAATACCCGCGCCCCCGCCACTGGCACCGGCACCGTCACCCGCACGGTCACCAACGCCCCGCCCGTCTCCGTCACCTCCCTGACATCCGCCTCCCGGCCCGCCATCACCGCCGCCCTCGCACCACCCGCACTCTCCACCACCGGCACCCACGCCCCTCCACTCTCCGACATCTCCAATCGCCACCGCACATCCCCCCGCTCCACCAGCCGCGTGAACTCCAGCACCACCCCGCCCGCTCCCGCTCCCGTACTCACCCGCAGCAACGGCTCACTCTCCCGCTCCAGCGGCCGCCCGCCGCACGCATACTCCGCAAAGTTAGGCCACCCGTCCCCGTCAGGATCCGCCAGCGCCCCGCTCACCGCCGCATCCCCGCGCTGACCCACCGTAAATCCAGCCTCCACCCACGCCGCCCACGCATCCGCCGCCTCGTTCATCACCCCCACCGCATCCGCATCAAACCCTCCCGTCTGAAACTGCGTCGGAAACGGATCGTTCACCAGATTCCCTAGCGAATCCCTCGACCCGATCGTTCCCGTCACCGACCCCACCACATCCACCAGCCTCACATGCGTCACCCGCCTCACATCCAGCAGCGGCGACACCGCCGCCAGCTCCGCCAGATCAAATGGCGTCCCCCATCCCGCAGGATGCTTGCCCGCCAGATTCCTCAGATTCCTCGGATCCACCGCCCCGTACGCCCCCACCTGCACGCCCGTCGCCGTGCACGACACCGCCGGAAACCGGAAGAAATCACTCCCATTCGAACTCACTTCCACAAACGCCAGCTCCGCAAACACCAGCGCCCCGGACGCAAACCCATTCTCAAAAACCGCAAAATCCGCCCCCGCCCCATCCGTTATCGGCCGCGCAAAGGTCAGGGTCACACTCCCGCCATCCCCCAGACTCAACACAGGAGCACCCGGCGTCCCCCCGCTCCCCGGCGTCGGATAATCCCCGTCCGTCCCCGTAATCCCCGTCGGACCTAACACACTCGCAGCACTCCCGTAATTCGCCGTCGCCGTGCTCGCCGACCCCCTCCGCTGCAACCCCGGCAGAAACGCCGCCACCCCAGTCGCCCACGACCGAATCGCCCCACTCCCCGCCGCCACCGCATCACTCCCCGCCTGCCCCGGCCCCGGCGCATACGGCCCGCTCGCCACCGCCTGCCCCACGCCCATTCCCAGCACCGCCGCCGCCGCCACCCGCCGCCGCCGCCGCATCCCTAGCACACCCAGCCCGCCTACCACCATCCCCCACACGCCCGGCTCCGGCACCGCCACCGGCACCCCCGGCTGCACCCCGTACTCCCCGAACGCCCACCCATCCCACGACCCATTCACCAGCGGCCGATCCGCCAGCCCCGTCGGGCTCTCCACCCACCGCCCGCTCCCGAACGGGCTCCCCAGCGGCACCACCACCGTCGCCGGCGGCACCACATGCCCGTTCTGCATGAAATCCGTCGGGTGCAGAAACACTTCGTTGTTCACCCAGTAATTCCAGTACCGGTCATCCAGATACGACGCCGTTCCCGCATCGTCATAACTCCGGCTCCGCCCGCCCCACGCCATCGTCCCCGGAAAAAACGTGCTGTCCACCGTCAGCCCAGGGTCCAGCCCTAACACCGCCTCCAGCATGTCCCGTCCCGTCCGGCTCTCCGCACTCGGCCAACGATACCCCCACACCAGTCCCGGCGTCCCATCCCGCCAGTCAATCACCAGCGCCGCCTCACTCACCCCCGGACCGGCCGGACTCCCAGCCCACCAGCTCACATCCGCCAGACTCACCGCCCCGCGTCCCGCAGCAGCAGTCATTAAAAGGACGGCCGCAGCCGCCCACCGGCTGCCCTCAGCAGCCAGAGAGTTTTGTTTCATGGTACTTCACACTTATTGTTTCGATAAGGTCCCCCAACCCGCAGCATGCGGATCGCAAGGATTGAACTGCTCCGGCGAAGTATTCTGACTCCCGGCTTCAATCCTCACCTCCGCCTTCACCACCGCAATCCTTTGCAGGACCGCCGCGATTGGTTTGCGGGCATGGACGGAAAGACCGTTCCGCCACACCCTGGAAGCTCGTAGCCGGTTACAGCAGCGCACACTGTTGCGGGTTTTCACCGCATTCCATGCACCGTAGCACCGCTCTTTTCGGCCCTCATCCCGCCCAGCGCAATCGCGAACGCCACCACCCTCACCTCTCCCTCAGTTCCGGTCCGGCTCGTAATACCCCTCCAGCCAACGCGCCGCCTGCGGCGGAATCACATCCGCCGGCCGCTTCCCCTCACTCAACCGAAACGCAAAACCCAATGGCGATCTCCCCGGCCGCGCCCCCGCCGTCAACGCACTCTCACCCCAATGCTCCCCAATCACCACCGCCTCAAATCGCTCCAGACGCCCTCCCCCATACACCATCTCCCCTTCCAATTCCCCCTCAAACCCCCGCTTCCCATCCGCCGTCTCCATCTTCACCCGACCCTTCAGCTTCGCCCGACCATTCCCCTCCGGAATCACCGAAAACTCCGCCACCTTCACTTCCTCCCGACTCCAATGCGGCGGCTCCCCCCGCGTCCCGTCCACCAGATGATACCTCGCCACCCGCTGCCCGATCACCCGCGGCACAGCCATCGCCACCCCCACCGGTGCCCCATCCTTCGGCAGCAAGGCCTTCAAATCCTCCGCCGTCAGCCACAAATGATCCACGGCCGCCTCCAACCCACGATGCCGGAAATCATCCTCCTTCCGCTCGGGCTCACTCACCGCCCGCAACGCCCCGTCCGCCCCGCGCTCCAGCACCCGCGTGTAAACCTTCACCACCGCTCCACCGACCGGCGGCCGCCGCTCATACCGCGCCTCCCTCACCACATTCCCTAAATCCCCCGGCACCGCCCGATCCGTCGCCGGCAGCTTCTCCCAACGCCCCAGCGATTCCCGCAGCATCGCCAGCAATCGCTCCGGACTCCGGTTGTTGTTGAACCCCAGAAACTTCCCGCCCGCCGTAAACACATACCGTCCCTGCCGGGTCCCCTCCCCGACATCCCCACGCGGACTCTCCCGCGTCATCTCCATGAAAAACTTCCCCTGCGCGTCCTTCTGACGACGCAGATACCAATCATCCATCGCCAATGGGATGAACTTCTCCCGGATCAGTCGCTGCACCGCCGGATCGGAAAAGACGAACTCACGGTCCGCCACCCCATTGTTTCATGTACACCCCAGCGGGTGCCCGTCCATCTCCCACAAAAATACCGGCTTCCCAGCCGCCGCCGCCTTCCGCCGCGCCACCGTCAAATCCGTCTCCCAGGGAATCTCCAGCCACGCCTCCCCCCGCTCCCCAGGCTCAATCACCGCCATCAACTCACCCCTCGTCTGCCCCTCCGCCCTCGTCGGCGTCACACCACCATGCGCCATCATCCCGATGGCCGCGAGCAATAGCAGGTTCCTCATCATACACCCATCATCCCCACCCACACACACCCCGTCAATCCCCTTCCCTCCCCGCACGCACGGCCCCCCCACGGCCCTCAATTCGGCGGCCCTCAATACGGCGGCCGCGGCAGTCGCCAGTCCCGCCTCACCACCACCCCGCCCCCGCCATCCCCACCCAACCGCACCAATCGATACCGCTTCCCATGCCGGGTCCGCGGCAGCTTCCCTTCTCCCCCTAGCACCTCCCGCCACAGAACCCCGTACAACTCCTCATCCCGCAAATGATCCGTCCCCGTCACAAACCACCCCCGAATCGCCAGATGATGCAGCAACTCCCACAACACCGCCCCGCATCCCCGCTCCCCCACACTCACCGGAGCCGGAATCTCCATCGCCGGCAACCCACGCTCCACCTCCTCAGCACCAGCACCCATCCCCTCATCCTCACCCTCACCATCCTCATCCCCCTCACCTGCCGCCGGCGCAGGCCACGCCGGTTGCGGCATGAACCGATCCCGATCCGCCGCCTCCTCCCCCGACCTCCCCAACTCCGCCGCCAGCGGATCCCAATTCTCCTCATCCATCTCGTCCAGATCCTCATCAATGTCCGCCGAACAATCCTGATGCAGATTCACCCCGAACCGCAGCGGCACATCCTCAACCTCCTCGTCAATCCACCCGTATAGATAGGCATAGAACGCCTCGTCCGCCATGTGATCCGTGTAATCCAGAAAACACCGGTGCCCAGCCAGCGCATACACCAGCTCCCAAACCCTCCCCCTCACTTCCCCACCTTCCACCTCCTCAGGCTTCACCGGCTCATAGCCCCGCCGCTTCAATATCTCCCGCATCGGCGTTAGCGGCGCATTCTCACAGGCCTCCACCCAGCCTGCCTGCTCCCCAGTTCCTCTCGTTTCGTCGTCTCGGTCAATCATGCCGCTATCATATCCCCTCACCCACTATCTGTCCAACAGAAAATGCGTCACCTCCACGATTACTGTTTCGCCGCATCACCCGCGCCACCCCAACCCCAACGGCGTTGCGCCCCAACCCGCCCCCAATAACACCATCCCATCCCCGCGGCACCGGCACCCCAGCCCCGCAGCAATGCCACCACTCCGCTCAGTGCAGCCAACGCTCGCCAAAAAGAATCAGCAGCGCTAGCAGGGTGAAGAGCACGCCAAGCGCGATCTTGACGGCGCGTGTGTGCTTCTTCTGGAAGGCCACAAGGTGCTCGCTGCGGAGGCCCACCCATGTCAGCAGAAAGATCACCGTGAGCGGAAGAATGAACGCGAGGTTGTACAGCACGAGCCATCCAATGGCTCCGGAACGGCCGTTCTGAATCTGATAAATGATAGGGGCATAAACCTGCCCGGTGCAGGCGAGCTCCAGCAGCGAGACGATGAGTCCGGTGACGAAGGCGGCGATGATGAAGCGGCGGGCTTTGGCACCCGTGCGGATGGCGCTGCGGATGCGGTTCCGGATGAACTCCGGCAGCTTGAGGGACATCTCATCCATGCGGCCGACACCAGCGCGCCAGGCATCGCGGAAAGAAAGAAAAGCCGCGAACAGCGCAAAGGCTGCAAACACGCCGTTCATCCACTTCTGGATCCACGTGAAACGCGAAAGCCCGGCAAGCACCTGATAGAGCACAAGCCCGGCGGCGAGATAAGCCAGAAACACAGCGAGGATGAAAGCGGCGCCGGTGAGCAGCATCTCGCGGGGCGAGCGCTTCGCAACCTGGAGCCATGACAGGAACAGAATAATGGTCGCAAACGCGCAGGGATTGATGCCGTCAAGCAGGCCGGCAATGATGACGACAGAAAGCGTCAGGGAATCGTAGCGCCGCTCAACTTCCGCGGCCGCCGCCGCCGACTCTCCAGCAGAGACGCTCAGCCATGCGTCGTCCTGAGGCAGCCGCACCGTACGTTCCAGCAGCGCCCCAGCAGCTTCGGGCGTGATGTCGTCGCGCACCGCAAACCCCGCCTGGCTGAAGATGGCCGGGGTCACCGTGTGCCGGGCGACGGGCACGCTGAATCGCGCACAGAGGGCCTGATTCAGCACGGTCGCAGAAGCTTCCATGATGTTGTATTCCAGAACCGTGAGCGACGGGAACGAACTCCGGAGGCTCGTCAGCAGTTCCCGGGTGCGGCGGCATTCCTCGCAGCCGGGCTTGTGGAAGAAAATCACCGGCAGCGAAGTGCGGGCGGCCGCAGACCCGCGGTCATCGGCAGTCGCCACATGCTGCGGCTGACCCGCCCCGGAATTCTTTGCCAGCTCGTTGAACGACTGAAAACCGGACGGCTCCGCACCCAGGATGTAGGCAAGCGTGCGGTAGTCATTCGCCGAGATGCGTTCCTGATCAATGACCGCAAGCAGCGGACGCAGCCCGGGACCAGCCGACGCGCTGCTCGACGACAGCCAGTCGGTGATGCGCTGGCGGGCCTTTGAACCCGGAGGCTGGCGGGACATGAGGCTGAGGAACTCATCCAGATCCACCTCCTTCCGAAGTGTCAGGAGCGCGAACTGAGCCTCGAAACGAACCACCGCGGACGGGTCTTTGAACGCCATGGTTTCCAGAGCCTTCACCTCCACAACGCCCGGAACCCTCGGCGACGACCATCCGGACTCGTACCACTTCACTGGGAGCTTCTGGAGATCATCGAATTGATAGTTCCATGTGCTGGATGCCGTCGAAAGCACGTCCGGCAGCACCAGCCGGACCGGAACTTCAGAATCGTTCAGCACTTCGTCAAGCCACGGCGCAAGTCCGCTGCGGTCCTGCTTGGCAAGGGCGTGCCACGCAGCCCGGCGCAGCCAGGTGGAGTCCGGACTGCGGGCGGCGCGGAGGAGCACGGGAACAGCGCCCGCAGTGGGCGCAACCTCAAGGATCAGCGCAGCGAAGACCCTAAGCGGCATCGGCACCTTCGCGTCGTCAATTCGTTCGAGCGCCCAGGTCCGCGCAATCCCGCTCACCGAAGAAGACCGGATCACGTCGTTGAAGTTGTAGCCAGGCAGGGCCGCCGGCGAAATCACCGCACCGCTGTCGAGAGCTCCAAACACCATGGACGCAAAGGCCGGTACGGCGCTCGCGTGCTTCAGCAGACTCGCCGCAGCGGTTTCCCTCACCTCCTGCACCGGATCCTTCAGCATGGCTGAAAAGAACGTGACGCAGTCCGGGCCCGATGGGGTGCCGTCGCAGTCTGCCGCTTTGCTCTTCTGTGAAGTGGTGAGCCCCGGCATCATCGCCACAATGGGCCCCCATGCCTGCGGCCAGCCACCGTTGGCAAGGGCCAGCGCCGCCGGCCATGCCAGCGGGGAATCCTGCCGACGCGCCGCCCGGATCGTCGCAGAGACCACGGAATCGGATACACCTGGTTCCACGCCTGAGCCTCCCGCGGATTTCTCCAGTGGGTCCAGAAAGGCCCGGTAAAGCGGGTCGAGAGACGTTGCCTTTCCTGCCGGACGTCTCACCGTCACAGTCTGGATCTTGGAATTCCTGGGAAGGCTGATCGAACCGAACACCGCTGCCGCCCGAACGGGATCGGTGCCCTCCATGGCCGCAAGCACCACCTTCTGCACGGCCTCCACCTCCAGCCGGTCATCGTCGGAAGCGAGAAACCGGAGCGCCGCACAAGCCACATCCGGATCGCTGTCCGCAGCAAAGGCCGTGGCTTCCGCGAGGAACCGCGACTCATGCGCCTCCATCGACCGCACCGCCGCAACGCGCACATCCACACTAGCCTTCCGGAGGTGCGCGGTCATCTCGTCATCCAGCGACACCGAAAGGGTGCCATAACCGTCGATCACCGGACCAATCATGCCTTCGTCGGCAAAAAACATGCGGCGCAGCACGGGCACCGAATTCTTGAGGGAGAGCGCACCCGCAGCCTTCACGGCGGCAAAGCGGACGAAGGTATCCGAGTCCTCCAGCAGCTTGAGGACAGCCCCACCGGCGGCATTCACCCGGAGCGCAGCGACAAACTCAAGCGCTGCCGTGCGGACCCGCCAGCGGGTATCACTGAGCAGGGGAAGCACCGCATCGCGCAGGGAATCAGGAATCGGTACCGGATTGCCGTCGCTGGAGTGGCTCTTGTTGCCTCCGCTGAGCGTCTGACAAGTCTGCAGCGCGGACACCAGCAGGTCTTCGTCAGGATGAGTCAGGAAACCCCGGGCCAGATCCAGTGCTGTCGCTCCCGGGATATCCCGGAGCCGACGGAGCGCCCCATGCACCACATTGACGTCCTTTTCCGCCGCAATGAGCGGAACCGCAGCAGTAAGAGCCGCCTCGCGACCAGTGAGAAGATAGGAGTCAATGGCCGTCTCGCGCACCAACGGGTCGGCATGCGCAAGGAAATCACGCATCACCGGCAGCGCCTCCATCCCTGCCTGGCGAATCGTGACGAGGGCGGATAGCAATTGATCCCGCGAACCGGTCGTCAGGTCGCGCGCCAGCGCACCAGCCTGCGGGCCGAAGCGCCGGGCGAGCACGATCTGATACTCCGCCTCCCGGATCCGCACGCGGGCGGGTTCCGGCAGCTCCGGCGTCGAAGCGAGAAAGGCTTCAAGAAACTCGAGCGCACGGAGTCCGTCGCCTTCAAGCAGACGCCGCGCCCGGCTTGACTTGTCAGGGTCCCCGGCAAGGATCTCGCGGAGACACGACTGCTTCCGGTCCTCAGAGAGGCGCCCGGCCAGTGCCACCGGACCGGATTCTCCGGCCCAAGCTCGCCACCTGGAAACCGGCCCGCGGTTGTCGGGAGCGCCAGGAGCAATCCACGGGGAAAAACCGAAGTCCCCTCCCGCCGCCTCTTCAAGGAACTCAAGGGCTCCCATCCGCACAGCCAGATCGCTGTGGGTCAGATGAACGACAAATGTCAGTCTCGGAAATTCCTTCGCGGCCGCGACGGCCTCGCGGAGGCGCTCCCTGACACCAGCGGTGCCGAGATACGGAAGGATGCGGACAAGCTTTTCCGGAGCGATGTCTCCGGACTTCACAGCGCTGAGCGACGCCGTCACCTCTTCCGGCAGCTCCGGACTGTTCGGAACCAACTCCTGCGCGTGCACGAGCACAGGCAGTAGGCAGCAGAGCAGAAATCCGGTAGCGCGGCGGAACACGGCGGTCAGTCAGTGGCTAGTGAAGCAGTGCGTAGGCAAGGATGTTGGCATTGATCTCCATCGAGTTCTGGATCTCATTGCCTCCACAGCAGCAGCAGCCCTCAGTGTGGCTGGTGTCATTGAGGCCCTCGCGGGAATAAACGAGCACGATCTTGTCGTTGATAGTGATGCCTCGCAGCGCAGCCTGACCGGCCGACTTGGAGAGTTTGAGATCCTGCACGGTGAAGATGGTGCGGAAGATCTCGTGCTTCATGGGAATGTCCCGCAGGCTGTCCGCGCCGAACAGCCGCTTGATCTCGCGTTCAAAAGCCGTGCTCCACGCCTCATTCGAACAGGACGCCGATGCCAGCAGAAAGCCGCCATTCTCGAGATAACGCTTCAGATTATCCCGCTCCACCGCCGTTAGCGTGAAATCCCCCTCGCCGGTCATGATGGCAAAGGGAAAACGGAAAAGCTCCTCCGCGCCAAGTTTCACCGGCTTGAACCGCCGTTCAGTGGCGATGGAGGTCTTCTGTTGCACGGTCGTGAGGAATTCATCGCTGAAGCACTTGGAGGTCTTCGTGCCGGCATAGATGAGATTGCCGCATTCCACCGCCCCCTCCTTGGCCCGGACGGGCAGGAACAGGAGCAGTGCGGCGAGACTGACAAGTCGGGTTTTCATGGGATCAGAACGGATGGCGTGTTAACGTGAGGATGGTGCCGCGGACGGCGGGGTGAAATAGCGCTTCACCGCGTCGCGATAGGCTTCGGGCACGGTTTCGGTCGCGGGAGGAGGCGTGTCGCCGGAGCGCAGCTCGCCGGGTTTGAGCGTGGCCTGTTCGGCTTTGACCGGGAGGCCCGAACCACCCGGGCCGCGTCCGTCTTTGCCGCCGCCGCCGCCGGAAGAAGGGGCATCAAAACTCATCCGCGACGGCCCAAGCACCGGGAGATCGACGGAGGCAAAACCAGGCATGGGCGACCCGTCGGCCCCTGAACCACCAGCCATCCCCGGACCGCCCTGACCAGGGACCGCACCGGGCCCACTGCCAGGGCTGCTGCCCTGTCGGTTCATGCCTTCAAGTAGTTGCGCTAGAGTCTGATTGAGATCCGGCAGGGGAACTTTGAACGTCGGACACTGCCCGCGGCAGGCCTGGCCAAAGGGCGACTGCGGCTGCATGAGTCGTTCGAGAATAGACCGGGCCAGTTCCGCGCTGCGGAGCATGTCGTGAATGTCCGCACCACGGCCCGCACTGGTCGCCGCATCCATCGCGCTCCCAGGATCAGCTGTTTCAAGGGCCTCCAGGAATTCCATGGCCGAATCCCGCATGGGCGTCAGCATCGGGTCATCATCTGGGAGTTCCCCCACCCGTTGGCGCAGTTCCGTGGCAAACTCATTTAGCGCCTCCCGGTTCTTCTCCTGGGTGTCGGCAAGAGACGGAAGCAGTCGACGGTTCTGGTCGGAACCCTGACGCATCTCCTCGACGATCGTGCCGATGCGCCGCACCAGCGACTGCTGAGTTTCATACACCCGGCGGAAGCGTGAGGCCATCTCCAGAAGGCGTCCAGCTTTCGCGACCTGTTCCGCATCCTGTCGCAACGCGCCGAGCTCATCGCCAGGTTTGGCAAGGCGCGCCTTCATGGCGGCAACCGCTGCTTTGGCCTCACCGGAATCTGCGGGCAGCGCCTCTAAGTCCGCGAGATTGGCCTGCAGCGGAGCGGCCGCCGCCGCCGCAAGGTCCTTCAGCCGCTTTTCCATCTCGTACGCCGGGAAATCATCCGCCAGCTTCTCCATGAGTTCAGCGGCCTTTTCCTGCGCCGAGCTTGCCGCTTCCTTCGCCGCCGTGACAGCCGCCGGGTCACCGGCACCGAGGGCCTCATCAAGGCGTTCGAGCGCCTCGCGCGCCTCCTGCATGGCCTGCTGCGCCGCATTGAAACGCGCCGCAAATTCCTTCAGCGTCGTCTGCGCCCGCAGTCGGGCCGCATAGTCATCTTCGGAAATGATATGCACGCGGCTCACGCCGGAACTCGTTTGCCCCAGCAGTGACGGATTGTGGTCCGCAGCTTCAAGATACACTTCGATCGTCTGCCCGGGCAGCAACCCGAGCGGAGCGAGTTCAAGAGCATCCGCAAAATCGAAGCGCCGGTCGCGCAGCGCCGGAGCCACCGTAAGCGGGCGGTCCCGAAAACCCGCTAGCGTGCGCACCAGCCGGACGCGGGACAATCCGTGGTCGTCCTCCGCCGAGCCCTGGATTGGGACTTTAGTGTTGGGTGTTGCCAGCAGCACGGGAGGCGGCGAAGCAAGATCCACGGCCGGGGCCTGGTCCGGGATCACTGTTAGCGGGAGAATGAGCGGCTCCTCCGCCGGAGTGCCACGGATGTCCCGCAGGGTCGCCGCAAGGGTGCCGGAACCGGTCGCCGTGATGCTGAAGGCAGCCTCATGCGTGCCGCTGAGCACCGCATCCACCGAGCGGACGGCACCGGTGTTTCCCGCGGCCGGTGTCAGCACCATCGCTCCACCGCCGAGCGGCCGATTGCTTGTCAGAGTCAGTGTGAGCCGGGAACCCTCCGGCACGGTGACCTCCGGCGCATCGAGCGGAAAGGAAGCGGACTGCTGCTCAAGCCATGCAGGCGGTTCCACAAGCAGGCGGCCGGAGAGCACCCGCGGCTGATAACGAATCTCCAGAGGCGTCCATCCAGACCGGGCTCGGCCGCTCGCAAAAGCCACCTCCACGGGTTCAGTCAGGGACTCAAGGCGGCGGGAGAACCGCCGATCGGCCTCACGGGACGCCGGAAGCCGCAGGGTCTCGCCCGTTCGCGGAATGCGGACAAGGCACTCGACCGCCTCTTCCGGGCGCTCGGAACAGGTGACCGTAAGCAGGGCTTCGCCACCGTAGTTGGCCGCGGGCGCGGCAGGTTCGAGGGAAAAGCGCAGCCGGCTCCATGGCGGCAGGTCCGTGGCCGGATGCAGCAGCCGCCCTGCCACCGTCGCAAAGGCCTCGCGATGCGCCATCCAGATTCCGGCCACCGTCAGCAGTGTCAGGATCAAAGCACCCGCCGCCAGCCGCAGCTCCCGCCGCGGCAGCACCGCGCGCGGCGTCAGCGTTGTCAGGGCGTCGGCCGCTTCCGCGACAGCGCGCCCGGCCAGCCACCGCGCCAACGGTGTCTCTGCGCAGTCAGGATCAAGGCCCAGCGCGGCACTCACCGGCCGCCGCGGAGCTCCGCTGAGCCGGTCCATCTCGGCCGCGGCCTGCTCCGAAGAAAACCGGAGCGCTCGCACCAGCAGCAGCAGCGTAAGACCCCCGGCGATCACAGCCGCCGTCACAGTTCCGGCGACCCGGGCACCCACCGGAAGTCCGGCGAGGGCATCAAGCAGACCGAACAGCAGCCACACCGCCGCGGCAGCCGCGATTCCGGCGGCAAGCGCAGCCGCAATGCGCCCGAGCCCCTGCCAGAGGCGGAGGCGGGAGAACCGGCTGGAAAATGGTGACATGACTGGAATCAGGTAAATGTTGTCAGGACAGGCCGCAGCGGCGGCGGGCGGTCCATTCAGCAGCAAGCAGCAGCGTAATGGCGGCAGCGTAGATCCATGACTGCCAGATGGGACGCCACACAGCCCCGGATTCCCGGCTGACCGGCGGCGCAGTCTCCAACCGCTCGCGCAGGAACGCTTCAAACTGCTCCGGAGCAATCACGGAACCGCCCGCCGCCGCCGTGATCGACTGGAGATACTCCGGATTCGGCGACAGATCATCGGATTCCGCGGGCGGTGCCGGCACCGTGCAGATCACCTCCGGAGCCGGCGGCGCGTCAGGCCTGGGATCCGTCAGCCGGATTCTCCACTCGCCGGGCCGGTCCGGCGAAAACGATGTCCGCCACGCCGGTCGCCCCACAGCATCCGGAGAGGGCGCAGGAATCAGATCGCGGGCGGTTCCATCAGGAGCTGTCAGGACAAGTTTCGGAGCCGGCGCGGTGCCGCTGCCGCGCCACGCCACACTTACGGGCACGGTGGACCCGGCTGTCGCCCGCGGCGACGGCAGTCGAAGCGAAAAATCATGGCCCGGCAGGAACTCCGAATACGACGCCATCCATTGGATCAACTGGGTCCAGAATTCCTCGTACATGTTGCCGAGGCCACGGGCCTCCGGATAAAAGTCCCATTTCCAAAGGCCGTCGGCATTCACAAGACCCGCGACTCCCTGGCCGTAGCGTCGGACGAGCAGGGCCGGAAAGCGGGAAGCCGGACCGCCTGCGTCGGACGAACCTTCGGCAAGGACCCGGGTGAAGGGTTTGATGCCCGCAATGCGGCGTCCGTCCTGAAGGAGCGGGAGCGACTTCCACTGCGGGGCATCAAGCGCCGGCAGCACCTGACCAAACAATCCCGCCGCCTCGCCGTCGGAAGACGGATGGAAGCGGAACGCCCCGCTGACTCCCGCCGCCCAAGTCACCGGCTCCAGCGGTTCAAGACCTGGATGATCAGCGGAGGTCGCCCGTCCCCGCGCGAAAAGCACTGCCCCGCCCTGATCCCTCACAAAGGCACGGAGGGCCTCAGTGCGTGATGTTGTCAGGAAACTGTCGGTATTGCGGCCGAATACGATGAGATCAAAGCGCGCCATCTCCGCGGGAGTTTCTGGAAAAAGGGCTTCAGAGGTGCCGGTGGGCTCGAGTTCCCCTGAATTGATCCGGAAATAGCGCTGATCGGAAAGCCGGTGGACCGATTGCACCTCCATGTGGCTTTGCTGGCGGAGCAACTGAGCAAGAAACTTGCTGTCCCAGTAAGGCGCACCTTCGGCAAGGAAGACCCGCGTGCGGGCAGTCAGAACCCTGACATGAACCGCTACCCGATTGTTCGCCGCGCGGGTTTCGCCGGACTGGACGGCTGTGCTGAGATGCCAGCGGCCGGATGCTGACACCGGAAACTCGAAGACACCGCCCACCGTACCTCCCGCGCCCACTTCCGCAGGCTGCATCGCCACCACCGCTCCGCTGTCATCCTTGAGCACAACCTCCTGACGGACCGCATCGAACCCACGGGATTCAAGAACCCACGGCAGCCGGGCAGGCTGGCCGGCAAAAACAGTGATCGCCTGACGTCCGGCCTTGAGGACAAGGTCCGGCGACGGATCACCAGCACCAGGAACCACCGCGAAGACCGGAGTCAGTCCCGCACGCGCCCTCACCGCAAAGGCTTCCGCATCACCCTCAGTCTCCACATCCGTGGAGCGCCCGTCGCTGATCAGCAGCACACCCGCAGGAGTCTCACCCGCAGCATTCGCTTCGCCAATCGCCTGAGCCGCAGCAGCAAGAATGCGCGAACCCGAGCCCTCCGGCAACGGCAGCGAATCATCTTCAGTTAGTGCCGCACCGAGTCCGGCATCAAAAGGATGAACTCTGACCGGAAGCGATGACCGCTCCGCAGACTCGCGAAAGCGGCTGACATATTCGGCCGCACCAGCGGCGCGGGTGGACTCCCCGGATTTCTGAGCCATCGAAGAGGAGACATCCACAAGCACCAGCCACGGGCGAGGGCGGGATTCCACCGGCCGGACCCAGCGACCCGGATTGATCAGAACCACAGAAATCGCCGCCAGCGCGGCGAGCCGCATCCCTAGCAACCGGACGCGCTGATGCCTCGGCAGCCCCTCCGATCCCCGCCACGACAGCCAGCCGGCTGCCACCATAACAGCGGCAAGCAGCGGAATGAGCAGGGTGGGAGAAATCGGCGGGTTCATAACCTGGCAATCAGGAGGCGGGAGCCGGACGGGGACGGCGGGCGGTGAGGATTCCCTCGATCAGCAGGAAGGCGATGGCCGCCGCGGCGAGCCATGGCCACAGCGGGAGCCCGCGGTCGAGCGCCGCCTGCCGTGCGAGGTCCTCGCGGCCCGTGGCGGCAGCGCCATCGAAAGCCGGAGGAGTAGAGGCCGGACGCAGGTTCGACTCCGACGGCGGAAACGTGCAGGCGGTGTAATGCACCGGCTGGCCGGAAATCTGCCAGCGATAAAGGCCGGGAACCGCAGGCGCGACCGCCTGCCAGCTCTCGCCACCCGGCCCGCTCGAGGAAGTCAGACCCACCGCCGAACCGTCGGGCGCAACCAGTTCCGGGCTCCCGGTCCGGGGAACGTCACCCGCATGCCAGACGGGCAGGGCCCCGGGAGTTGTCAGGAAGTTTCCAGCCCCGGTGTCCGGCCGCGTGCGGAGCAGCAGTTCCGCCATGGCCGGAACAAAAACCGAGCGGGCAGGCCAGTCGGTTTTGGCAGGGTCGAACGGCAGGGTGAATAGAATGACCGGCGCGGCCGTCCCCTTTCCAGTGGCCATAAGCACAGCCGGCACTTCATCCTGCCACGATGCCAGCATCGTCAGCCCCGGCGCCGTGCGGAATGACTCCGGAAGTGTCAGGCGCTCGCGGAACTTCCCGGCAAACGGGTGACCGAAGGCCCCGTCGCGGAAGAGCGCAAAGGCCGGATGCTCCGCCAGACGGGAAACTTCCCAACTGTCCGGTGAAGTCGCCGCAGCAAGCGCCTGCGCGGGCTGCTTGTCAGGCAGACCAAGCACTGCGGCCACAGCCTCCGCGCCGACGCCCGCGGCGGGCTGCACGCAAACCGTGACACCTCGTTCCGCCAAGGCACGCAGGCCCGCAGCATCGCTGCCGTTCCAATCAGGCAGGAACCAGATGTCGCAGTCAGGCGGTCGGGCAGGATCAGCCGTGACCGCTTCCATCCATGGCAGCGCACCGGCCAGCGTGGTTAGGACGGCCGCAACCGGATGTTCCGCCGCCGCCCCGATCGCAAGGCGCAGGCTTTCCCTGACATCAATTACCGTATGGGCGCGGTCGTCGGACGGAAACGCGTCGGCTTCCAGCTCCGCAGTGACCGGCAGCGGGCCGCCAGCCCCGGGCTTGAGAGAAATGGCCGTCTCCGCTTCGCCATTGGGAGGCAGTTCGAGGACGCGGGACTGGCGCGCACCGCCGGCATCAATGGTCAGGGTGGTGCGCCGGGGTTCAGCGGAATGGTTGGCGGCTTTCGCGAGCAGCGTGACCGCCTGACCTGCTACCGGCGAGGCCGGCACCGCCACCAGACTGACCACCGCGACGTTGGCCGGCGCAGCAGTGGCGACCGGCACGGTGCGCACCGTCACACCCGGAGGCACGGCCGTCTGAAAGTCGCGCCACGCAGAATCCTGGAAGTCAGAGATCACGATCAGTTCGCGCACGCCGCGCGCCCCGGACAACTGACGCCACGCCAGATCAAAAGCAGCCGTCAGGGCCCCGGGCTCGGGCTTCACGGTCGCCTTGGCAAGCAGTTCGGAGAGGAAGGCGCGGTTCGGACCAGGGTCCGGAAAAACGGCCGCGGGCGCATGGTCGAGCCAGATGACATTGGTCAGGTCCGGGCCAGTGGTATCCATCCATTCCGCCGCCGCCGCGCACGCGGCCTGAAACCGGGAGCCCGCGCCTTCGATCGCCGCCATCGAGCCGGAGCGGTCGATCAGGAAAACCGTAGTCCGCTGCGAACCCGGCAGCGGCGCGTCCTTCGAAAGGAGCAGCAGCCCCGGAAAAACCAGCAGCAGCGCCAGCATGGCAAGGGTGCGCAGCGCTAGCAGCATGCGGTCCGCCGGGCGGCGCAGCCGACTGGTGCGGCGCACCACCCGCTGAAGGAATTCGACAGAGGAAAACCGGTAAACCGGCGGCCGCGCCCGGGCCAGCAGATGGCAGAGCACCGGCACCCCGATCAGTGGGAGGAGCCATGCAAGGGCCGGAAGCTGGAAGAAAATGGACAAGTTGAAATCCGGTTAGCGGCAAAGGGTGTCGAACAACTGGAAATAGGACTGCGAGGTATTCACGCGCAGGTATTCAACGCGACGCGAGGCCGCGAGGGAACGCAGCGAACGGGTGTGCTCGAGCAGCGCGGACTTCCACGCCTCGCGCACTGCCCTGGGATGCACGGTCAGGCTTTCCCCGGACTCCATGTCCTCAAAGCGGGCGAGGCCGCGATCCTCAAGCGATTCCTCCGACGGATCGAGGACATGAAGCAGATGAATGCGGAAGCCCCGGTGAATCCATGGATTCAGGGCAAGAAAAAGCTCAGCCGGATCGTGGAAGAAATCAGACACGATAACGAGCGTTCCCCGGCGGCGCACAAGGGCGGCAGCGCGGCGCAGGGTGTCGGTCAGACTGGTGCCCTCCCCCGGCTGAGTGTGCTCAAGCGTTGTCAGCACATCGTGCAGGTGCCGGCGCGTCGAGCCCGCCGGAATGAATCGGCGGATACCTTTGTCAAAAAGCGTCAGCGAAACACGGTCGCCGCCGGAAGCCACCAGCCACGCGAGGCAGGCCGCAAAGAACGAGCAGTATTCAAGCTTGCTCCAGCGCGACTCCGCACCCGCAAATCCCATCGAGGCCGAGCAGTCGAGCACGATGTGGCATTCAAGATTGGTTTCCTGCTCGAACGTCCGGAGGAAAAGCCGGTCACTGCGGGCGAAGACGCGCCAGTCCACCCGCGCCGGATCATCGCCAGGCACATACTGGCGGAATTCGTGAAACTCAGTGGACGAACCGCGCTGCACGGACCGATGCCGCCCTGACAAATAGCCTTCGACCATCGCCTTGACTCCGAACTCATAATTGCGGAGCCGGCGGATGTCCTCCGGTGTCAGGTATTTCCATGTGGCGGCGGCCATGGCGGAGCAGTTTGGAAAAAGTCAGTCAAGAGTCGTCAGCAGTCGGCTGATCAGGCTGTCCGTAGTGACGCCTTCGCCCGTGGCGTTGTAATTCGGAATGATGCGATGGCGCAGGATGGGCAGCGCCGCGTCCCGGATCTCTTCGACGGACGCAGCGGAGCGCCCGCGGAGCAACGCAAGCGCCCTCACAGCCCTCGCAAGACACTGGGATGCCCGCGGACCGGCTCCGAAAGCGACGTAGTTCTTCACCTCCGGCGTGGCATGCGGGGAATCCGGCCGCGTGGCATGAACGAGCCGGAGGATCGCCTGGAGGACCGATTCCGGCAGAGGCACGTCATGCACCGCATCCTGGAGGTCCATCACCCCGGCCGGATCAAGCACTGCCGACGCCACCGGCTGCTCTCGTCCCGTCGTGCGGCGCACAATCTCGCCCTCCTCGTCCATCCCCGGATAACCGATGTTCAGCATGTAGAAGAATCGGTCGAGCTGCGCCTCCGGAAGTGGATAGGTGCCCTCGTGTTCAATCGGATTCTGGGTGGCAAATACAAGGAACGGCTCCTCAAGCCGGTGCGTGACGCCGGAAATGGTGACCTGCTTCTCCTGCATGGCTTCAAGCAGCGCCGCCTGGGTCTTGGGCGGGGTGCGGTTGATCTCGTCAGCAAGCAGCAGATTGGCAAAAACGGGCCCGGGTGCAAAGCGGAAGCTGCGCGAGCCGTCGTCCGCGGTCTGGAGGATCTCAGAGCCGGTAATGTCCGTGGGCATGAGGTCCGGCGTGAACTGGATGCGCTGGAATTTCAGACCGAGGATCCTGCCAAGTGTCGAAACGAGCAGGGTTTTCGCTAAGCCCGGAACTCCGACAACGAGACAGTGGCCCCGGCACAGCAGTGACGTTAGCAGCTGCTCCACCACCGCCTCCTGCCCGACAATGACGCGGGCGGTTTCCTTGCGGACGGCGGCGATGGTATCCTGGAGTTTTTCCCAGCGGGCGGCGGGTTCGTCGGTGCTCATGAAATTCAGGGTGCGGGTTCACTCGCCCCGGATCAGGGCGGCATGCTCATGGGTGAGAACGGCGATCATGATTCTGATGCCCATGGGCGCTCTTTCGCGGGTCATTATTTTTTCTAACCTTTCCAATGCAGAGCCCCCGGGACCGGATTTGCCGGCAGGCTTCCCTTCCTTTGTCAGGTAGAAGTCTGTGCTGCACTCCCCGAATTCCTGGTCCGTGATCGTCAGTTTCACAATCGCACCGGCATCGTCAGGCAGCGCGGCGGCGGCCTCCCCAAAGTAAGCGTAGGCGGAGGACCTGAGGATGTCAGGCCGGGCCGGATCGTCGGCCGGTGCGGCCTCGCCATCCGCGGAGGGCACCGCGGGACGGACCGCAAACACCCTGAGCCCCAGCCCGAGTTTGCCCGGATGACCGAACCCGATCATCAGCGGCGAATGCTTGGCGGCTTCGCTCAGCAATGCCTCGCAACGGACTTTCAGGGTTTCCGGCGTCAGGACGGTCCCGACCGACATTCCGGCGGCAGTGATCAGTGGGACGGTACCCGCGGCCCATGGATTGGCTCCGCCGCCCGAGTATTCAAGGGTCCCGCTGATCAGTAGCCGTCCCGCCTTCACCGAATCCGGAGGCTCCGGCTCACTGTATCCTGTAATCCAGTCAACCCACGCGGCCCGTTCGTCAGCAGATAGGGCCTCGATCTTCTTCAGAACTTCCGGAGGCGTCAGGCCGGCAACGGATTGCACCATCTCGCTGAGGCGTTCAGGGGATACCTTGGAAGCATCCGGCCACGCCGGCGGCGTCAGGCCACGCAGCCGTGCCAGCGCCCGGTCCTTCAGCATCCCAGTCACCGGCCGCCCGGTAATGGCAAGGTAGGCATCCGGGTCCACCGTTACCTCGCCCGGAACAAGAGCCGGGGCAAGACTGGCGACGTACGACTGGATAGTATCCTGATCTCCCTGCGGCCGCTCAGCCACAGGGATGGGCTCCGTGTTCTCGAGCAGGCTGATCAACGCATCCTTCGCATCGCGGGCAATCGCCGGATCCGGTTCGCGCGGCTCGAATTCGCCGTAGGGGGCGGCCCCCACCTCACTGATGAAGTTCAAAAATGCCAACCGGTTCGCAGGCGTGGCCGCCGCCGCCGCCCGAATGAGGGTGACAAGGGTCTGACTAGGCGGTAGCTGAGCAAGATCCTGCCTCATCGCCCCTAGCAGCGGGCCCGCGGGCCGGGCATCCGCAGCCGCCGCCAGCAACCCGGCCTCCAGTCCGGAATCGGACGCTAGCAACTCAAGCCAACGGATGATGCCGTCAATATCTTCCGCAGTCCTCACTTTCGGCTCCTGTCCCCCTCCAAACGGGTCTTCAATATCGTTCCTTGCCGCTGCCGGTGCAGGCTTGCCTTCGCTCGCTCGCAGCACCCCGGCCAGCTTCGCCACAAAGTCAGCGGCATGGCTTTTCCGCCGCCGAACCCATGCACGGCTGATCTCAAGGCGCTCGAACGCCTTCCCGGGATCAGTGGCCCAGCGCGCAAAGACCTCGTCAGCTTCCCCACCCGGATTCCGCGCCAGCCAGGTGCCCGTGGCCAGTTGCTGCAGCCCGCTGCCCGAGGTCAGATAGACTGCGGCCAGTTCAAGTGGCGATTTGCTGCGATGATCGTTCAAGAATGTCAGGGCCGCGGCGTGCAGACTGACAGGTTCCGCGTTTTCGGTATCAGGAATCACCGTGCGCAGGAGGGCCGCGGCGCGTTCGGCCCGGCTCAGCGGGACTCGCAGGTATGACGGCGGAGGCGGCAAGCCTCCCATGCTGAGGAGATAACTAGCCGGATCCTGTGGCGGCGAATCAAGGCCGATCACCGGCGTCAGGCTGCTGTCCTTTAGCAGGGGAATCAGCGCCGGCAGCACCGCCATGCCATTCTTCAAAAATGCCGGCCCGTCCGCCGGAGCACTCAGCGTCCAGAGTTCGGGAGCAGCGTCCAATCCGTCCTCCCCACCCGGCACCGCCTCTTCGTCCGGCGCAGGTTCGGGGTCGCCAGGTCTGGTTCCCAGCCATTCACTCACCGATGAAATCAGCGCATCAGGAATCGGAGCCAACGGTGACGGAAGCGGCGGGACCGCCCGGGCCATCGCGGCCGCGCGTTCCGCTAGTGATGCCATGTTATCCCGGCGCGTCCAGCCACGGCTGAACTTCTGCGTCACCGCGTTCAGTTGGGAAGACAGCGCCAGCCAGTCGCCCGACGTCTCGAATCTCCCCAGCACTTCCCCACAGGCATCGTCCGCAACAATGGAGACAGCCTCATCAATGACGCCCTCCGGATCCCCGGACTGCGAGAAGACGGCCGCCGCGAGTCGATTGGCATGGCTGGCATGACCGGCCGCGTGCAGTTGTGCAGCAAACAGAAAGAACCGCCCCAGAACTGCCCGATCAAGGCCGCCCGGACCCTGAAACAGTCCGGAATCCCGGTTCTCCAGCACGGTGAGCAGGGACTCGGCATCGGTTTTCGGATCAAGGCTGGACGTTTCCCCGACGACCGCATTGCCAAGTCCCGTCGCCGGCTCGCCGCCGCTCCCGTTGGATACCTCCCCCTGTGGCGGTCGGACCGCGGCTTCCCCAAGTCCCACCACGGACTTCCCGTCCGCCAGTCTCCACGCGTTGCCTTTGAACGACCGCAGCAGGTGCTCGATGCTTCCTTCCGCCGCGTCTTTCACCCACACCGCACCTTTGAGATCAGGAAGACCCAGCGCCTGAAGCTTCTCAAATCCCGGACCGAAATCCACCGGCTCCGCCGCCACCGCCCCGCCCACCGCCAGCATCAATGACAGTACCCTCGCAAAAACGCCCCGTCCCCGGCGCACAGCGGCACCCTCGCAACATTCCGGAAAACACGGAAACCGCTCGGACATCACAACGTCATATCACCAATTCCCCGCATCGCGAGAAAAATGTGAGCAGCCGCCCGGCCCCACCCGTCACCATCCAGCGCTCAGGCTCCAAACGCCATTCCGCCCTGACTCAAGGCAATATCTTCATGCCTTCCCAATAAATCAGAAGCCACCAGCTGTAAGCCGGGTTGCACTAGTGTAGTCCGCCTTACAGATGGTGTCTTATGGACGAGGGATTTTTCCCGAGTCCACGGCGCGAGGAGGGCGCGAATCAGGATTCGCAACCGACGAGCAACACAGGAATCGGGAAAAAGACCCGTCCCCTACCCCCTCCGCAGTGCGGCTCAATCCTCCTTCCTTCCCACAAAATCAGAAGATACCATCTGTAAGGCGGGCTGCACTAG